>NZ_JBEOWQ010000015.1:0-148244 GCF_040296145.1 Micromonospora sp. NPDC002296 | reverse complement strand
CCGATGCCCGGCCGCACCCCGTGCGCGGCGTCCACCCCGAACGCGCGCAGCGTCGCGGCCAGCCGGGGCAGCAGCCGCGCGGCCAGCGCCTCGACGGCCTCCGGGGTGCCCCAGCCGGCGGGCGCGTACAGGTCCTTGAGGTACCCGCCGGGGTCGGAGACCAGTTCGACGAGCCGCTCCAGATGCAGCTCGTCGCGGTGGCGGGGCAGCCGGATCGGCGCGTCGCCGGCCGGCATCGGCGGGCTCGGCGGCAGCTCGACGCCGGGGGTGACCAGGCCGAGCAGGGTCAGCAGCGGCACCGTCCAGGGCGCCCGGCGCAGCAGGTAGGTCAGGATCAGGTGGTCGACCAGGTCGTCGACCAGCGCCTCGGGCAGGCCGTCCACCGGGGGCAGCTTCCCGCGCACCGTCGGCGGCAGCGTGCCGACCTGCCCGAACGCGGTGCCGGCCGCGGTGGCGATCTTCTTGAGGTCGGCCAGCGAGTCGGGCAGGCCGTCTGCGATCGCCGCGTCCAGCGTGTCGACCGCCGTCCCGACGGTGCCGACCCACGTCTCGAAGGTGTGCGCGTCGACCCCGCTGATCGCTTCCAGGTCCCAGCCCAGCGCCCGCATCAGCCGGGCCCGCCGCCACGGGTCGTACGAGCCGAGCACCGGCTCGGCCAGGGTGCGGAGTTCGCCCCAGAGCAGGGCGAGGACGTTCCGGTTCCGCTCGACGTCGTCGCTCATGCGTCCGGGTCTCCTTCACTGCGGTGGTGGTCGTCGTCGCGTCGGGTTCGGCGGGCGCTCATCCGGTCACCCGGAACAGTTCGCCGGTGTCCAGCCGCAGCGAGCCACGCCGCGGCGACAGCGTCCGGTCGGCGGCCGGCAGCGCGGCGACCGGGAGCTGGTAGTTGGTGCCGCTTGGCCACGTCGGCCAGGCCCGCACCGCGGCCAGCGCGGCGGGCAGCGCGGCGTCGGCCGTGGCGACCTGGCCGATCGCGGTGATCAGGGCGGTCTCGTGGGCGTCGGTCCAGCCGGTGGGCGGGCCGGTGAAGTCCGGCCCGAGGGTTCGGGCCACGGTCAGCACGGTGCGCAGCTCGGTGGCGGCGCGGGGCACGGTCCGCTGCTCGGGCGGCTCGCCGGCGGCCGGCGGCCCGAGTGCGACGAGGTGGTGGGCGCGGTACGCCTGCCAGCAGGCGAGCTGGGCCACCGCCCGTTCCGAGGTGAACAGGTCACCGACCCGGACCCGGCGGGGGTTACCGTCCGGGCCGGGCACGTCCGGCACCGTCACCGGGGCCGCGCCGGGCGGGTCCCACGCGGTGCTGAGCAGGTCGTGCAGGCCCTGGCGGGCGAAGCGCCAGATGCTGTGCCGGACTCCCCGCTGGGTTCGCAGGCCCGTCGTGAAGCGGTGCACCCAGTGCCAGCCGCGCAGTTCGAGCAGCTCGACGACGTTCTCGATCGGCCGGCCCGCGCCGCCGGTCTGGTCGCTCATCGCGGGTCGGGCCCGACTGACCCGCAGCTCGGGGTGGAGCAGGGCGCCGCCGTCGACGCCCCAGCCGGGCGTCGCGGACAGCCCGGCCAGCCCGCCCATGGCCTCGTACGCGTCGCGGTCGGTGGCGCGCAGCGCGGCCAGCCAGGCCCAGAGCTGGCCGGGTTCGGTGCGCCAGTCCGGCCGGGGCGGCAGGGTCACCGGCGTCGTGCGGGGCCCGTCCGCCGGCCAGCCGAACGGGCCGATCCGCAGCACCCCCGCGTCGGTGCCGTCCAGCGCGTCGAACCAGCCGCCGGCGGAGCCGGGCCGGGTGTTCTCGGCGACCGCCCGCAGCACCTTGAAGGTGGACAGCCGGCGGCGGGCCGGGTCGGCCGTCGCGGGGTCGGCGCTGCCTGCGGCGGCGACCAGCGCGGCCAGCGACGGCCCGCCGGTCGCCCCCTCCCCCGGCGGGATCAGCGCCTCGGGGAGCAGTTCGACCGCCGGCTCGACCAGCGGGCCGGCCCACTGCGGTGCGGCGGGCCGGCTGCTCCAGCCGCCCAGCGGGATCAGCTCGGGATGGTTGGCCGGCGCGGGCCCGGCGTCGGCCGGACGACCGGTCACCACCCGCGAGTAGAGCCGCTGGTCGGCCGGGTGGGCGGTGTCGGCGTGCCAGACGTTCCCGGCGGCGAGTTGTTGTGGGCTGCCGCCGGCGACCTGCCACGCCTCCACCACCACCGGGCAGCGCCAGCGCTTGTCCAGCCAGTGCCGGACGGCGAGCTGGGTGGCCAGGTCGGCCACCCCGCTGACCGGTCCGGGATAGCGCTCGGCCTCCGGCACGTCGACGGGCGTCAACCGGTCGGAGTACCGGGTAGCGGTCGCCCCGGCGGGTTCGTGGGCGACCCGGGCCGCGCGGGCGTGCGTCTGGAACTCGCGCACCGCCCAGTAGGTCGTCGAGTCGAACTCGCCGGGGTTGCGCGCCGGGCCGAACCCCAGCGTGGCCAGGTCGGCCTGCAACCGGGTCACCCAACGGTCGGTGACCAGGGCGGGCGGCCGGTCTGCGCCGTCGTAGTGCGCCTTGGCCCCGGAGCGGGCGTCGTGGTCGTCGGGGCGCAGCACGTAGCCGTACGGCGGGTCGGCCAGCAGCGAGCAGCCGTACGACAGGTCGATGGTGTATTTGGTCAGCGCGGCGGCCCGGTTCTCCGAGGGCAGGTGCCACCAGAGGCGCTGGGTGGCCGACTTGCCCTCGCCCGCCGGCCAGTCGAAGGTGATCTCGCCGAGGTTGTTGTGGCCGACGATCTCCTTGCCGTTGCCCCACTTGCCGAGGTACCCGTCGAGGTTGCGGGCGGCGGCCAGGTACTGCGCCAGCGCCTGGTCGCGGGGCAGCCCGGTCGGGTCGAGGACGCCTTCCGGTGCACCGTCCCGCCGGACCGTCGGGTCGGCCTCGTCGTGGTGGGCGAACTGCACCTGGATGCTCCACTCCGGCGGGCGGCTGAGCAGCTTCAGCCGGTCGTACTCGCTGACCGCGGGCCGGCCGGAGACCCACCAACCGGAGACGGCGTCGGCGGCCACGCTCACCTGGACCCCGGCCTGGAAGCGCCGGCCCTGCCGCTGCTCGTCCTCGTTGGCCCAGCCGACCAGGTCGATCCGGCCGAGGCTGTCCAGCAGCGGCACGTACCCGACGTCGTGCAGCACGCGGGTCAGGAACACCTCGTTGCGCAACGCGCTGGAGACGAAGCCGGCGATCACGCCCTCGGTGCGGTTGACCCCCTGGAAGGGGTGGGCCGGGTCGGGGCCGCAGGCGTACGGCAGCGTCGCGGAGTAGCGGATCCGCTCGGCCGAGCCGAAGTGGATGTCGCCGCCGAGCATGACGATCCGCCGACGCCGGACGCCGTCAGGGCCGGGCGGGGCGGCGGAGAGCAGCCGACCGAGGAACTTGTGGGTGGCCGCGTCGCTGGTGATCCACGCGTCCTCGGCGTCGGCCTCGTACCGGCCGGAGAGGGCCTTCATGGCGGGCTGGGCCACCTGTTCGAGCAGCGGCATGCCGAACACGGCGACCGGTTGCGCCAGCACGGTGACCGACTCGTCGTCCAGCACCCCGCCGCCGCTGATCATCTCGTTGAGCGGGTGGTCGGCGAGCAGCAGCCCGCCGGGGTGCTCGGCGCCGGCCGGGAACTCCCGCCAGGTGCGGGTGTCCAGGGCGACGAGCTGGTAGCGCGGCCAGGTGACCGTGAAGTGGTAGGTGAGCGCGCCGGCCGGGCGGACCGGCCGACCGTCGGTTCCGACCGCGGTGGGCAGACCGAGGCGTTCCCGCAGCCGCAGGTCGTCCACCGCCCCCGGGGCGGCCAGCCAGCCGCTCAGCGCGGCCAGCAGGTCCCGGCCCGGCTCGCCGGCCGCCCCCTGCTCGGCGAACCGGTCCGGCGTGTTTCCCCAGGCCTGGAAGACCGCGTACGCGGCCATCGCGTTGCGCACGACGCGCCGGCCCAGCTCCGAGGTGACCACCGCGCCGGTGACGAACTCCCGGGTCATGTTCCAGTCGTCGGTGACCTCGTGGTCGTCGGCGACCATGTACGTGGGCACGTTGGCCAGCAGCCGGCGCACGGCCACCAGCCCGCGCTGGAAGTTCATCAGCCGCAGGCTCTGCTCCCGCCACCGCAGGTAGCGGTGGATGATCTTCTGCTGCTGGCTGCTGGCGTCGTAGGCGCGACCGGTCAGCAGCCGGTCGTAGACGGTGTCGCCGGGCCCGCCGCTCTGCGGGTCGCGCAGGATCCGGGTGTCGGCCGGGAAGACGTTCTCGAACCTCGGGTACGTCGCCGGCCAGAGCTGGTCCGACCAGGTCAGCAGGTACATGCAGGCGTACTCGCGCAGCGACATCAGGTGGCTGTCGGCCTCGCCGGAGGTGAACTTCGCGTCCCGGGCCAGGGTCACCGCCCGGTTGCCGGGGGTGAACAGCCGGTCGGCGGGCGGGGTGGTGGAGCCGTCGGGGAGCAGCTCCGGCGGCAGGCCCAGGGCGGCCCCGATGCCGGGCAGCGCCGGTACGGCCGGCAGCCCGTCGCGGGCGGGAACCGCGTCGTGCCCGTGCACCATGGCCAGCAGGACGTCGGCGACGTCGTCGGCGTAGATCTGGTCTCCGCCGAGCACCAGTTGGTGCGGGCGGAGCTTCGGGTTCCCGCCGGCCGCCGCGATGATCGGGTCCAGCACGGCCAGCGCGTCGTGGCCCTCGCCGTGCGGCTTGCGGCACGACCCGTGGAAGATCCGCAGCTGCCCGGGGTCCGCCGGAGGCGTCACGAAGCTGGGGTACTCGGGCGCGCCCCCCTTGGTCAGCGGGTCACCGGCGTAGCTGAGCAGCGTTCGGGCGGCGGTCCTGTCGGCGGCCACCGCCCCCGGGGCCAGCAGGCTCGGCCAGGCGCCGGTGGAGCCCGGGAAGGACAGGTCGTAGCCGTAGAGCCGGCCCTGCCGGAGGCCGCCGACGGCCTGGACGGTGGCCACGTACAGGTTGCCGCCGAGCCGGACCGCGGCCCGGCTGCCCGTGGCCACCGTGGCGCCCGGGGCGAAGTCCGGGCCGGGGCCCACCTCGAACACGGTGAGGGCGACGGTGCAGGCGGACCGGACGGCGACGAAGACCGCCACGCTGCCCGGGTCGACCCGGCGCACGATCGGCCCACAGACAACGTGGGGTGGTCCGCCCGGAGCGTCCATCGTCGAGGTTCCTTTCGCAGTTCCACGAGCCGGATCCGGCCGTGTGGGTCGGTGCGCCGCGCGGACCGGCGGGGACTCTCACCCGTCCCTGCCGGCGACCGCTGATTCGCGGCACGGTGAACGCGCCACGGCCGCTGCGGTAGCGGCGCACGGCAGTCTTTCGGGGGGTCGCGCCCGTCCACCAGAGACGGGTGTCCCGGGTGGTCGGGACGCCCGCCGCTCGGCCGTACGGGCAGCGGACCCCCGGCCCGTTCGGGCGGCGGCGCCCCGGTGCAGAATGAGCGGCTGCCCCGGCCTGCCGGCTCCGGTGGCGGGGGTTGCGCCGGGTTGCGAGGCTTACGCCGTGTATGACTACGATCTGTTGGTGCTGGGCTCCGGGCCCAGCGGTCAGAAGGCCGCGATCGCCGCCGCCAAGCTCGGTAGGCGGGTCGCCGTCGTGGACCGCCGCGACATGATCGGTGGGGTGTGCATCAACACCGGCACCGTCCCCTCCAAGACGCTGCGCGAGGCCGTGCTCTACCTGAGCGGCATGAGCCAGCGGGACCTGTACGGCAGCAGCTACCGGGTCAAGGAGGACATCACGGTCAGCGACCTGGCCGCCCGGACCCAACATGTGATCAGCCGGCAGACCGACGTCATCCGCAACCAGTTGGCCCGCAACCGGGTCGCGCTGATCACCGGCACCGGGCGGTTCGCCGACCCGCACGCGATCTGGGTGGACGGCGGTTCCGGGCAGGAGTCCCGGATCACCTTCGACCGGGCCGTCATCGCCGCGGGCACCCGCCCGGCCCGCCCGGACAGCGTCGACTTCGACGACCGCACGATCGTCGACTCCGACGGCGTCATCAACCTCGAGGCCGTGCCCCGCAGCATGGTCGTGGTCGGCGCGGGCGTGATCGGCATGGAGTACGCGTCCATGTTCGCCGCGCTCGGCACCAGGGTGACCGTGGTGGAACGCCGCGACCGGATGCTCGAGTTCTGCGACGAGGAGGTCGTCGAGTCGCTCAAGTACCACCTGCGCGACCTGTCCGTGACGTTCCGCTTCGGCGAGGAGGTCGCCGCCGTGGAGAAGCACCAGACCGCGGCGCTGTGCGTCCTGAGGAGCGGCAAGAAGATCGTCGCGGACACCGTCATGTACTCGGCCGGACGGCAGGGCCAGACCGACGACCTGGCGCTGGAGGCGGCCGGGCTGGCCGCCGACCGGCGCGGCCGGATCACGGTCGACGCGAACTACCGCACCGCGGTGGACCACATCTACGCGGTCGGTGACGTGATCGGCTTCCCCGCGCTGGCGTCCACGTCGATGGAGCAGGGCCGGCTGGCCGCGCAGCACGCCTGCGGCGAGCCGGTGCGCGAGCTGAACGGGTTGCAGCCGATCGGCATCTACACGATTCCCGAGATCAGCTTCGTCGGGAAAACCGAGGAGCAGCTCACCGACAGCTCGACGCCGTTCGAGGTCGGCGTCGCGCGCTACCGCGAGCTGGCCCGCGGCCAGATCGTCGGCGACTCGTACGGCATGCTGAAACTGCTCGTCTCGCCGGACGACGGCCGCCTGCTCGGCGTGCACGTGTTCGGGACCGGGGCCACCGAGATCGTCCACATCGGGCAGGCGGTCATGGGCTGCGGCGGCACGGTCGACTACCTGGTCGACATGGTCTTCAACTACCCGACCCTGGCCGAGGCGTACAAGGTGGCCGCCCTGGACGCGTCCAACAAGATCCGCAACATCAGCAGGATCGACGGTTAGCAAAAAGTGTCCGACCATACGTCGGACTTATCGCACAAGGTTCACCATATGAAGGTCGGCGCATTGTTCGACGTCGAACGTTGACACCCCGAACCTCCCTGTGGCAGGTTGACGAATGGCACGGGGGCGCCCACCCTCTGAAACTTAATCTCGGCGTTTCGCCGTTTCGGGGTGTGGCACTCCTGGCCTCGTCCTACCCGTATCACGGATTACTGCCGGATCGCCGTCAGCTTCACCGACGATCCGAGAGCCGAGCGGAAGGGGGCCCAAAATGCGTTACCTCCACTGACACGTCGCGCTGCCGCGGCCGTCCGGCGGGTCCGGACGGCCGCGGCGCCATGTGCCCGCGAACAGCCCACCACCTCGGAAGGGACGTCTCCTGTGACGGACGAGGCCAGTGCTGCGGTGCGTGACCCGATCTACGATCCACTGGCCCCTTCCGTGATCGCGGACCCGTACCCGTTCTACCGAAAACTCCGGGAAACGAATACGGTCCACCGGCACGAGTTCCTGGATTCCTGGGTCGTCACGGGGTATGCGGAGTGCCGACAGGTGCTCGGCGACACCACGAACTTCGGCTCCGACTTCCGGCGGATCGGTGTCGAAATCCCGGACACCCAGTTGAGCGTGCAGTCACTCGATCCTCCCGAGCACGGCGCCATTCGGCACCTGCTCGTTTCGGCATTGCACGAGCAGCCGCTGACCACCGTGCGACAGCAGTTCACGACGATCGCCGCGCGGCAACTCTCCGAACTGTCCGGGCAGCCCGGGGCCGTCGACCTGGTGAGCCGGTTCGCGCGCCCCGTCGCGCTGCGGACGATCACCGCCTTCCTGGGCGTGCCGCCGCCCGACGGCGCCGAGTTCGAGCAGTGGTCCAACGCGATCGTGCGGAGCATGGACGCCGGCATCGAACCCGCCCGGGCGGAGCCGGGCAACCAGGCGCGGGCTGAGCTGAGCCGGCTCGTCACGCAGTGGATGGCCGACGCCGACGAGCGGGGATTCGTCGGGGCGGCCCGGCGCGCCGCACGGGCTCAGGACGTGCCGGCCGCCGTGCTGGCCAACTCGTTGCGCGCGGTGCTGCACGCCGGTTACGAGTCGGTCAGCCGGCTCCTGGGCGGCGTCCTCGCCCGGTTCGTCCGGCACCCGGAGCTGCTGGCCGGCCCGGCGACCCGGGACACCGACGAGGCCCTCGTCGACGAGCTGATCCGGTTGGACGGCCCGGTGCAGGCCGACGCGCGGGTCTGCGTACGCGACCACGCCGTCGGCGGGCAGACGGTGCGGCGGGGCGACGTGCTGGTGCTGTTCATCGCGGCGGCGAACCGCGACCCGGCGGTCTTCCCCGACCCCGACGCCGTGCGCCTGACCCGGCGCAGGGGCCTGCACCTGGCCTTCGGGCGGGGCGCGCACGCCTGCCTGGGCGCCGGCCTGGCGACCCTCCAACTGCGCGAGGTGCTGGGGGCGCTGCGCGCGGGCGGGCTGCGGCTCGCGCCGGCCGGCCCGGCGACGTACGAGCCCACGGCCACCCTGCGCGGGCTGGCCGGGCTTCCCGTATCGGTGCGCCCGTCGCACCGGGCTGACTGACCGTGCCCGACAACGACCGGAGGTGTCGTGCGTAGCGTGAGGGTGTACCACAGACTGGCCGGGCTGGTCGGCGCGTTGTTGCTGGCCGGCGTCGCCCTGCCCCCGGGCGGCGTCGCCCGGGCCGCGCCGGGGTCCCTGGCCGACCGGCTGGCCGCGACCGTCACCGGCGCCGGGGTCCACCGTCACCTGACGGCGCTCCAGCACATCGCCGACGCCAGCGGCGGCGACCGCGGCTACAACCGCGTCGGGTTCACCCGCTCGGCCCGGTACGTCAGCACCGTGCTGCGGGCCGCGGGGTACCAGGTCGTGGAGCAGACCGTCCCCTACACCGACTTCGACATCACCACCGAGCGGCTACGGGTCGACGGGGCCGGCGGCGGGGACGTGCCGGTGCTGATGACCCGGTTCACCCCGTCGACGCCGGCCGAGGGCATCGAGGCGCCCGTGGCGGCGCCGATCGACGGGCGCACCGGCTGCGACCCGGCCGACTACGCCGGCGTCGACGCCGCCGGAGCGATCGTGGTGCTCGCGCGGGCCGCCTGCGGCTACACCCGCCAGCAGCAGGTGGCCGCCGGCCTGGGCGCACGGGGGGTGCTGCTGTACTACGTCACCCCGTCCCCGGAGAACAGCTACCGCTTCCACGCCTTCACCCCGGAGGGGTTCACGATCCCGACCGCCTCGGTCGCCCAGCGGGACGGGGAGGCGCTGGCCCGCGCCGCGCGCGGCGACGGCGCCCGCGTGCACCTCACGCTGCGGGCCCGGGCCGTCGCCCGGACCACCGTGAACGTGCTCGCCGAGACCGCCGGTGGCGACCCGGACAACGTCGTGCTGCTCGGCGCCCACCTCGACAGCGTCCCCGAGGCACCCGGCATCAACGACAACGCGGCGATGGCCGCCACGGTCCTCCAGGTGGCCCTGGCGCTGGCCAACCGCCAGCACGCCGTGACCAACAAGGTGCGGTTCGCCTGGTGGGGCGCGGAGGAGATGATCAACGTCGGCTCCGGGCACTACGTGGCCGCCCTCTCCGGCGACGAGCGGCGGCGCGTCGCGGCCGTGCTCAACGGGGAGCTGATCGCCTCGCCCAACTACGGTCGCTTCGTCTGGGACCCGGGGGCCGGCGGCGGGCACGTGCTCGCCGACCTGTTCGCCGGGTACTTCGACCGTCGGGGGCTGCCCTACGAGCGGACCGGCCCGGAGTCCGTCGGGTCCGACCACCTGGCGTTCGAGGCCGTGGGCATCCCGACGGGCGGGATCGACGGCGGCAACCTACAGGTCAAGACGCCGACGCAGCAGGCCCGCTTCGGGGGCCTGGCCGGGCAGATGTTCGACCACTGCTACCACCAGCGCTGCGACCGGCTCGACACCCTCAACCGGGAGGCCCTGGACGCCAACGTTCCCGCCGTGGCGTGGGTACTCGGGCGGCTGGCCGACGATGTCCGGGACGTCCGGGCGGCGACCGTCCCGGCACCACCCCTGACCCGGGGCGCTCTCGACCATGTCGCGCACCCGGCGTGAGTCCTCCCGCTGATGACGCCGCACCGGCTCGGCGGTGACCCCTCCGAGTCTCGATTCGGTCGCTTCACCAGGGCCTACCACCGGTTACGGCGGTGGCCGATAGGGGCATCGTAGGGGTTCACCGGGTCCCGACCGAAGTGATCCACTTGCACCGCAAAACGATTGACGAGCGCGCGGCAGAACCTCAGAGAGCGGATCAGGCTCCCGAGGCGCCGGCATCCGATTCGCGATGGAGACAAGGACACCCCCACGCGTACGACTGCGCTGGCCTTGCCGCGTGGCCGGACGCGAATCCACCGGTCGAGCTGGACGGCCACCATTTGCTGGTCGTGTGGCAGGGCTTGATGGAGGAGGGGATGATGACGACCTCGGAGTCAGCCGTCGTCGTACGCACGCTGGGCAGGTTCCAGTTCCAGGCGGGTGGCCACGAGATCGACCGTTGGCGGGCCGGCAAGGCACGCGTGCTGTTGCAGTTCATGCTGCTCAACCGGGGGCGGGTCCTGTCGCGGGAGGCGCTGCACGAGGCGCTCTGGCCGGACGCTTCCTGGTCGAGCAACTCAAGCTCGTTGAAGGTGGCCGTGCACATGCTGCGCGCCGCGCTGGCCAGCCAGAACAAGCACGCGGTCGAGGTCGCCGGCGGGGCGGTCACGGGGACCGCGGGCCCGTCGCTGCGGTTGGTGACCCACCAACTCGGGTACGTCCTCGAGACCGAGGGCGTATGGGTGGACTTCGAGGTCTTCGACGACCTGATCGACCGGGCGCGCATGGCGGACGCCCGGGGTGACGGCGGGGAGGCCGCCCGGCTCTGTGCCGCGGCGATGGAGCTCTACCACGGTGACTTCCTCCCCGGGGTGCACCTCAACTGGGCCGAGGTGCACCGGATGTGGTTGCGCAGCAGGAGCCTGATCGCGCTGGAACGGTTGATCAGAGCCAACCTGGCGACCGGCGACTACCTCACCGTCATCGACCGCTGCCGGGAGATGCTCGAGATCGAGCCGTACCGGGAGGAGACCTACCGGATCCTGATCGCCGTACACGCTCACCTGGGGCACCTGTCCCAGGCCCACCGGTGGTACGAGATCTGCGCCACCCGGCTGCGCGAGGAACTCAAGATCGACCTGGGCGAGTCGACACATCGGCTCCACCAGCAGGCGATCCGCGGCGAACTCCTCGACGCCACGTTGGACATCTCGGCCATCGTGCGGGGCAAGATCCCGGTCGGCATCTGAGTCGTTCTCGGCGCTGACCGCCGTCGAGCACCCCGGCCGGTCACCGCTGGGCGAGTTTCCTGCGGTCGACCTTCCCGTTCGGGGTCAGGGGAATCTCGTCGAGCACGTCGATCTCCGCGGGGACCATGAAGGACGGCAGGTGCCGGGCGACGTGTTCACGTAGCTCGGCCGCCTGCGGCAGCCGCCCGGGAACGGCCGTGACGTAGCCGGCGAGGAGGCCGCCGCCCGGACCCGACCGGAGCACCACGGCGGCCTGGGAGACCATCCCGTGCGCCGTCAGCACCGCCTCCACCTCACCGATCTCGACCCGGTAGCCCTGCACCTTCACCTGCTCGTCGACCCGCCCGGCGTACACGAGCCGGCCGTCCGCCGTCCAACGCGCGAGGTCCCCGGTCCGGTACATCCGCTCGCCGGGAACGCCGAAGGGACACGGCACGAAACGCTCCGCGGTCAGCGCCGGCCGGCCGACGTACCCGCGGGCCACCCCCGCCCCGGCGACGTACAACTCGCCGACCGTCCCCGGCCCGACGGGGGCGAGTCGCTCGTCGAGCACGTGGATCCGCGTGTTGGCGATGGGACGGCCGAGCGGCACCGGGCCCCCGGGCAGATCGTCATCCGGCGCGATCCGGTACTCCATGCACCCGACCGTCGTCTCGGTCGGGCCGTACTCGTTGATGATGGTCGCGGTCGGATGCCGCCGGCGCCAGTCCGACAACGCGTCGCCGAGCAACTCCTCACCGCCGAGCACCAGTTCCCCGGCCGGGGAGAAGTCGGGGGGCAACGCCGCCAGCATCGGGACGAACCCCGGGGTGGCCTTGAGGAAGGTGCTGGGCGACCGGCGCAGGGCGGCCCGTGCCGCCGGACCGCCGCGGGTGCCCGTGACGTGGATCCGCCCGCCGGTGAGCAGGGGCGCGAACAGGGCCGTCACCGTGAGGTCGAAAGTGACCGGTGAGTGCAGGATCGTGGTGCCGGCGCAGGACGGGTAGGCCCGCGTCGCCCAGGTCAGGTAGTTGATCACCGACCGGTGGCAGACGACCACCCCCTTGGGCCGGCCCGACGATCCCGAGGTGTAGATGAGGTAGGCGGGATGCAACGGGGACAGCGCGCCGTTGCGCTCACCGTCGGTGATCGTGGTGGCATCCCGTCCGGCCAGTTCCGCCACGACCTCGGGCCGGTCCAGCACGACGACGGGTAGGCCGGCGGGTGGCAGGTCGGCGGCGAACGGGTCGAGGGTGAGCAGGACGGCCACCCGCGCGTCGTCGAGCATGAGTCGGATCCGGTGGTGCGGATAGCCAGGGTCGATCGGCAGGTAGGCCGCCCCCGACTTGAGCACGGCCAGCGCGGCGACCAGGAAGGACGCCGACCCGGGCAACGCGAGGGCGACCACGTCCTCGGGTCCGACGCCCATCCCGATCAGCTGGCGGGCGAGCCGGTTGGATCGCGCGTCCAGCTCCTGGTAGGTCAGCTCGTCGGGGCCGGCGACGAGCGCCACCGCGGTCGGTGTCCGGGCGGCCTGCGCGACGAGCAGCGCCGGCAGCGGCAGGTCCGGGAAGGCCTCATCCGTCGAGTTCCAGGCCGACGAGTGCGCCACCGTGGTCACGGTTGTCCTCCTGGGGTCTGGACCTCGAAGATGGATCGGCCGTTCGGCCGGGCCCTAGACGGGCGCGAGGCGGTCGGCGGCGCGCGGCGTCAACGGGACGGGCCGACGGCTGGCCAGGAACTCCGGTCGCGGATCGGCCACCTCGTCCAGCGCGTTGTGCACGCTGTTGTAGGTGGTGAGCACGATGGTCCGGTTGCGCGGCGACATGTTCGGCGCCGAGCCGTGCAGGATCTTGCTGTGGAAGATCAGGACTGAGCCGGCGGGTCCCTTGGGCGCGACGATGTCCCGGTCCCCGATCGCCTTGGCCAGCGTGTCGGCCCGCAACTGATACTTGAGCGATGAGGCCAGCGTGCTCGCCCACCCCTCCGCCCCGGCCTGGCGGCTGACCTCGCACAGCTCGCCGTGGTGCGAGCCGGGCACCAGCATCAACGGGCCGTTGAACTCGTCCACGTCATCGAGGAACAGCCCGAAGGTCAACGCCCGGGGTTCGGGCATCCCGTCCTCCTCGTGCCAGAAACGGAAGTCCTGGTGCCACTCCCAGACGTCCCCGATCAGCGCCAGCTTGGCGTTGATCTTGAACTGGTGCACGTAGACGTCGCCGTCGAGCAACTGCCGGGCCGGCTCGATCATCCGCGCCTGGCGCACCAGGGCGGCGAAGACCGGGTTCGACTCGTGCACGCCGTGCACCCCGCGAACCACCCCGCTGCCCGCCTCACGGATCAGCGCCGGCGAGTCGATCCCGAACACGGCGGGCAACTCGGCCCGCAGGAACGCGACCTCCTCGGCGGAGAAGTACGCCGGCAGGAACAGGAAGCCGTCGCGCCCGTACTCGTGGATCTGGTCGTCAGACAGTCTCACCGGAACCAGCCTTCTCCCCTCGACCCACCGCATCCGCGCCGGCAGGGTCGACGCGATCCGGCGCAGCCCCCACCTCGTCGTCGTCCTCGTCGTCGTCCAACGCGTCGAGCGACTCCAGGTACAGTTCCCGGACCTTGGCCAGCTCCGCCTCGTCGAGGAAACGGGAAAACGAACTCGGCATGACTACCACCTCCGTGGGCAAGCTAGCCGGTGGCGGTTATCCCGAGGTTATGGGCAGCGCCCGGGTCCCCGACGCGGCGTGGGCGCCCCGGGAGCAGGCAGCCACCGGCGCTCACGCCACGTCGCAGGCGCCCACCAGGTCGGCGAACTCCGCCGCCAGCGCGGCGACCGCACCGGGCTGCCAACGGTCGGCGGGCACCAGCAGCTCCGGGGCGCGCGACAACCCGGCCGGGATGCTGAGCGCGAGGTCGTGACGGGTACGCAGTCCCACCCGTGGCAACGGTTCGATCTCCAGCCCGGCGAGACGATGGCTTCCCATCGGGGCGTTGAACTCCTCCAGCGAGAGGTTGGTCAGCGGGTCCCCGTCCCCGGGCGGCACCCCCAGCCCCCGGGCGACCTCCCGGTACGGCACCTCCAGGTGGCGCAGCGCCTCCAGCGTCGCGGTCCGGCCGGCGACGGCCGCCTCCCGGGCCGGCTGCGCGGGATCGACCCGCACCCGCACCGGCACCACCTCGATCAGGCAACCCATCAGTGCCGCCGCCCGGGGATCGGCGCGGTGCGCCACCGGCGCGGCCACGACGACCTCGCCGGTTCCGGTGCCACGCGCCACCAGCAGCGCGAACAGTCCCGCCAGCGCCATGTACGGGGTGACGTTCAACCGCCGGCACGCCGCCCGGAACTCCTGACGCTGCGCCTCGGACACCGGCACCGGCACCGGCACCGCGCGGCGGCCGGTCGGGCCCGCGGTCAGCCCCGGCGGGGACCAGCGGCGGGGTGAGTCGGCGAGCCGGGCAGTTGCCTGGCGTACCCGGTCGGGCTGCTGGGCCTCCTGCTCCCGCCGGAGCTTGTCGACGATCCACTCGCGATAGCGCAGCCCCGGCTCGGGCAGGGCCGGCCGGACCCGCTGCGTCCGGGCCAGGTAGCAGGCGAGCAGGGTACGCAGGAACACCCCGTGCGACCAGCCGTCGGTGACGAGATGGTGGGTCACCACGATCAGGATGTGCTCCGCCGGGCCGGTACGCACCAGGCGCACGCGCCACAACGGCCCGGCCGCCAGATCGAACGGCTCGGTGCTGTCCAGGCCGACCAGCCGCTCGACCGGCGTGTCGGGGTTGCCGGCCGTCCGGTAGGACCAGTCGACCCGGTCGACGTCGAAGACCTGCGTCGGGACCCCGTCCTCGGTGGTCTCGATCCGGCACCGCAGCGCCTCGTGGTGCCGTTGCACATCCGTCAACGCCGCCCGCAGCGCGTCGGCGTCCAAGTCGCCGGCCAGCCGCGACACGGCGGTGTCGTGGTAGCCGGACTCCCCCGGATCGACCAGCTCCGCGAGCCAGATGCCCTGCTGGGTCGCGGTCAGCGGCACCGCCGACGACGGGCCGGACCCCGCCGGGCGCACGGGGACGGTCGGACCGGTCCTGGACACAGCCACTCACCTCGATGTCGGTTCGGCCGGCGCCTGGGCGACCAGCGACGATGGGTGCAACCAACGGGGCGAACCGGCTCGCCGCGCCGTCGACCGGCGGCGGCCACCGATTCGAAAGGCGACACCATACCCCGCGCCGGGGTGACCCCGGATGTGCTCCACCTCCGACGGTTTCCACCGGCGATCCCGGCATAACCGGGAGATAACCCGCGTCTCCTACCCTGCGCGTAAGCCCGTCAGCGGCACGCCTGTTCGGATGCGGGTCGACCGGAGGTGGCTGTCATGACGGAGCGGTTCTTCAGGCCGGGTGAGCCGGGTGTCGCGGAGACGCTGAAGCGCGAAGGCGTCGTCTTCATCGACCGGTTCTTCGACGCCGACCAGGTCGAACGGACCCGGGCGGCGCTGGAGCGGTACGAGCGGGAGGTGCTGCCGACCGTCCCGCCGGCCGCGAACGAGTGGTTCGCCGACGGCACCCTGCGCTGCATGCGCGAGCTGCACGAGTACGAGCCCTGGTTCCTGGAACTGGCGAACAGCCCGCTCTTCCTCGACCTGGTGCGGCAGGCGGTGGACTGGGAGCCGGTCGTGTTCTACCTGGAGTCGTTCCCCAAGCCGCCGGGCGCCGGCGCGCTCCCCGCGCACCAGGAGCTGTTCACCTCGCCGGTCGATCCGCCCGACTTCATCCACATGTGGATCGCGCTGGAGGACGTGACCGCCGTCAACGGCGGCCTGGCCTTCTACCGCCGCAGCCACCGGCTCGGCCTGGCCCCGCACAGCCAGCAGGCCCCGGACACCGTGGGAGGACAGTTCTACGGCGTCGAGCCGGAGGTGCTGGAGCGGTTGAGCCGCTTCCGCGTCGAGCCGGACTACCCGGCCGGCTCGGCTGCCCTCTTCGACTGCCGGACGATCCATCTCAGCGGCGCCAACCTCAGCGGACGCCCTCGGCCGGTGCTGGTGATCGGGTTCCGGGGCGCGCACACCAGCGTGTTGAGCGAGACCGAGCTGACCACCAGCATCATGGCCCGGTACCTGCGGGAGGAGCTGGGCATCAACCGGCAGCCGGGCGACGAGAACCTGGCCGAACTGGGCGGCGACGAGGCGAACGCCCTGCGGGTGCGGGAGCGGATCCGGGGCGAGTACGACGTCGAGCTGACGGTGCCGGAGGTCAGCGGCCTGCCGCCGGCCGCGCTCGCGGCCCGGATCGTCGAGCTGCTCGAACAACGCCGGCCCGCGTCCCGATGACGGTGGACGCGAGGCCGGCGCCGGCGGACGCGACGCCGACCGCCGGCACGCTGGCCGAGCTGTTCCGCGAGGAGATCGGCGCGGCGGCGTGCGAGCCGGACGACTCGTTCTTCCGGCTCGGCGGTTCCTCGCTCGACGCCATGCGGGTCGTGTCCCGGTTGCAGCAGCGGTACCGCATCCCGGTCACCCTCGCCGACCTGTTCACCCACACCAGCGCACGCACCCTCGCGGAGCGGCTGGCCGCCCTGGCCACGGTCGCCGAGCCGACCCGACGACGGTCGATCAGTGTGACCGCCCGCCGCCGCCGGGTGGGCAGCCCGTTGTCGTTCAGCCAGCGGCTCTTCTACGACATCGACCGGTCCGCCGGCGGGATGAGCTTCTTCAACGGCGTCGACCTGTTCCGCCTCACCGGTGACCTGGACCCGGACGCCCTGGTCGGCGCGATCGGCGACGTGGTCGCGCGACAGTGGGCACTGCGCACGGTCGTCGAGGAGGTTGCCGGCCAGCCGGTGCAGCGCGTGGTCGACCGGCCGGCCCGGATCCGGACGGTGGACCTACGCGCCGCTGGTCCGGCGAAGCTGCGCAGGCTGATCCGACGCGAACACGTCGACGGCTTCGACCTGCGGACCGAGACACCGGCCAGGTTCACCCTGGTCCGGACCGCCGAGGACACCTGGCAGCTGATCTCCTGCATCCACCACATCGCGTACGACGGCCTGTCCCGGGGAATCCTCCTCGACGAGTTGACCCAGGCGTACTCGGCGCGCCTGGGTGCGGGAGGCGCACGCGAGGCGTTGGCGGTCCAGTACCTCGACTTCGCCGAGTGGCAGGCCGACACGCTCACCGGCGCGCGGCTCGCCGAGCACCTGAGCGGACTGGCCGAGATCCTCAACCGGCCCGCGCCACGGTTGACCGGCCGCAACATCCCCGTCCAGGGCCATGTCGTGCGGACCGGCCACTTCGAGATCCCGCAGCCCACCGCGACCGGGCTGGCAGCCGCCGCGGCGACCAGCGGGGTGAGCTTCTTCTCGGTCCTCGCGGCGGGTCTGGCCAGGTTCGCCGCGCGGCACACCGGCGAGCGGCGACAGGTCTTCGCCATGCAGGTGGCCAACCGGGGTTGGCCGGGCAGCGACGCGATCGTCGGGTGCTTCTCCAATCTGCTGCCGGTCGCGGTGGAGGTGGATCCGGCCGCTTCCACGGCCGACCAGATCGCCGCCGTGCACCAGGCCGCCGGGCGAGCCCTGCGCCACGAGGAGATGCCGTTCGAGCAGGCCGTCAGGCTCCTCGCCGCGGACGGCCGGGATCTCGCCGCGCTGGGTCACCTGCCGACCCTCGGCCTCGCGTTCCAACCCGACCCCCGTGCCGTACGCGAACTGCCCGGCGGCCGGCTCTGCGTCGAGCCGTCGTTGGAGGTGGGCGACCAGGTGGACCTCACCTCCTTCGGGCTCGTCCTGGAACTGTGGTCCGACGACGGGCTACGCGGCGTGACCCGGCACCTGGTGGACTCCTGGCCGGACGACTCGTTCGCCACCGCCGGCCGTGGCCTCGGTGCCGCCTTCGCGGAACTCGCCGGCCCGGACGCCGAGGCCGGACACGACCGGGGTGTCCTCGCCTCATGACCGCGACCACCACCTCGACAGCGCCCCGGAGACGAACGCCACCGGTGGTCCTGCTGATGACGGAGGCGCTGCGCACCGACCGCGCCGGGTCGGTGGCGCTGCTGGGCACGCTCGCCTGCTTCGCGGGCCTGCCCGCCGGCCTCGCGGTCGCCTCCGGGATGCTGGTCGGCAGCCTCGACCGGCTGCACGCGCAGGGCTGGCCGGCGGCGAGTCGGCACGTCCTGCTGGCGGCGGCCGGACTCGGTCTGGTCTTCCTGTCGCAGCTGGTGCTGCCGATGATCGCCCGGGCCGTCGCGGAACGGGTGGGGCGGGCGTTGGACCGGGCGGTCTCCGGCCGGGTCGTCGCCGCGCTGGCGGCCCCCGCCGGCCTGGACCGGCTGGAGAACCCGACCACCCGTGAGCTGCTCGCCGCCACCCGGGGCGGGCTGATCGCCACCAACCTGCGCGACGCCGTCGCCGGCGTGGTCAACATCGGTCTGGCCCGGGCCGCGGCGACCCTCTCCGCCCTCGTGCTGCTCGGCTACCGCTGGTGGGTGGCGGTCGGCCTGCTCGCCGCGTACGCCTACGCCATGGTCGTCGTGTCGAGGCTGTACCAGCGCCAGCTCGTCTCGGCCGACGGCACCCCGGCCGGCCTGGCCCGGGCCCTGTACCTGAAGTCGCTGGTGACCACCCCGCCCGCGGTCAAGGAGGTCCGGGTCTTCGGCCTGGCCGACTGGCTGCTCGCCGGCTACCAGGGTGAATGGGCCCGCGCGCTGCGTCAGGTACGCACCGAGCGGTCCGGCGTCGTCCGGGTGAGCGTGCTGAGCACGCTGTCCGTGGCGGTCGGGCAGGCACTGGTCTTCGTGCCCCTCGCCGTCGACCTGACCAACGGGGCGCTGACTCCCGGCCGGTTCACCGCGTTCGCCGTCGCCGCCGTCGGCTGCGGCGGGTTCCTGGTCGCCACCCCCGACCTGCTGCACATCGCGGTCGGTGGCGAGACGGTGCGGGCCGTCCGCGAGTTGGAGCGATCGAACCTCCCGGCCGGCCCGGCCGGCCGGCGTCAGCCGATCCCCCGCAACGGCTCCATCGTCTTCGAGGGCGTCGGCTTCCGCTACCCGCACTCCACGGACTGGGTGCTGCGCGGTCTCGACCTCACCATCGAGGCCGGCGCCTCGACGGCCATCGTCGGGGTGAACGGTGCCGGGAAGACCACCCTGGTCAAGCTGCTGTGCGGTTTCCACCAGCCGACCGAGGGCCGCGTCCTGGTCGGCGGCGTCGACCTGCGCGACCTCGACCCGGTCCAGTGGCAGCGGCACTGTGCCGCGCTGTTCCAGGACTGGATCCGCTGGAGCCTGCCGCTGCGGGACAACATCCTGCTCGGCGCGCCCGACCATCCGGCCCAGCAGCACGACCTCGACCAGGTGGCCAAGGCCAGCGGCCTGGACGAGGTGATCGCCGAGCTGCCCGCGGGCTGGTCGACCGTGCTGAGCCGGGAGTTCGACGGCGTCGACCTCTCCGGTGGACAGTGGCAACGGGTCGGGTTGGCCCGGGCGCTGTGGGCCACCCACTGCGGTGCCGGCCTGCTGTTGCTGGACGAACCGACCTCGGCACTCGACGTGCGGGGCGAGACCGAGCTCTACGACCTGCTGCTGGCCGCCGCGCCCGGCCGGACGGTGGTGCTGGTCTCCCACCGGTTCTCCACGGTGCGGCCCGCCGACCAGATCGTCGTACTCGCCCACGGACGGGTGGTGGAGCGCGGCGACCACCGAGCCCTGATGGCGCTCGGCGGCGAGTACGCCTCGATGTTCACGGTGCAGGCTCAGCGATTCCACGAGGAGGGCCGGACGTGACGAGACCGACCGGGACCCGGCGGCGCGGTGCCCTCGTCGCCGCGATCAGCCTGTCCCTGCGCGCCGACCGCCGGGCCACCCTGCTGACGCTGCTGATGTTCGGTCTACGCCCCACCCTGGTCACCCTGCTGATGTACCTGGTGAAGCTGATCATCGACGGTTCGGTGGTCGGGGACACCACCACGGTGACCGCCGCCGTCGTCGCGCTGGTGCTGACCGCCGCGCTCTGGTCGGGGACGATCGCCTCCGCCATCGAGCTGTCGGTCCGGATGATCGAGGCGACCGCGGCGTCGGTGGACCGTCGGATGATGACGCTGGTCAGCCACCTGCCCGGGGTGGCCCACCTCGAGGACCCGAAGGTGCTCGACAACCTGGAGATCCTGGACCAGGAACGGGTCTTCCTCTCGGAAGGGACCGACGCGCTCTCCCTGGTGCTCGGCGCGAGCGTGCGGGCCCTCGTCACCGCGGTACTGCTGTCCCTGGTGGACCCGTGGATGCTGGTGATCGCCGTGCTGGCCGTGCCCGCCCTGTTGACCTCCCGTTGGGGCCAGCGGCGGCGGATCGCCGCGGTCGAGGCGGGGGCCGGCGCGGCCCGGCAGGGCCGGCACCTGTACGCCGTGGGCACCACGCCGGCGGCCGGCAAGGAACTGCGCTTGTTCGGGGTGGTGCCCGAGCTGCGCCGCCGGCTGGCCGCAGCGGTCGGGGCGGCCGACCGCCGGGTGGTCCGGGCGATGGCCGGCAACCTGCTCCTCACCACCCTCGGCGCGCTGGTCTTCGCCGCCGGCTACGTCGGCGGCCTGGTGCTCGTGATGTGGCGCTACATCGACGGGTCGGTGTCGCTCGGTGATGTCGTGCTGACCCTCGGCCTGGTCACCTCGATCAGCATGCAGGTCAACGAGCTGGTGCAGTCGCTGGGCTTCCTCCAGCAGACCGTCGCCTCCTCCCGCCGGCTGTTGTGGCTGGAGAACTACGTGGACGAGGCGGTGCGGGCGCTACCGGCCAGCGGTCCGGCCGCACCCCGCAACCTCACCTCGGGCATCACGCTGAGCCGGGTCGGCTTCCGCTATCCCGGCGCCGACGGCTGGGCCCTGCGTCAGGTGGACCTGCACATCCCGGCGGGTGCCACCGTGGCGGTGGTCGGCGGCAACGGTGCCGGCAAGTCGACCCTGATCAAGCTGCTGGCCGGGCTGTACGCGCCGACCGAGGGCCGGATCACGGTGGACGGCACGGATCTCGCCGCAATCCCGGACGGACAGTGGTACGCCCAGGTGAGCGCGTGTTTCCAGGACTTCTCCCGGCTGGAGTTCAGCGCGGGGGTGAGCGTGGGGCTCGGTGACCTCACCCGCGTCGACGACGAGTCAGCGGTGTCCGAGGCGGTACGCCGGGGGGCCGCGACCGAGGTGGTGGACGGGCTGTCGCACGGCCTGTCGACCAGGCTGGGGCGTTCCTTCGAGGACGGCGTCGACCTGTCCGGCGGGCAGTGGCAGCGGCTGGCATTGGCGCGGGCCAGCATGCGCCCCGCGCCGTGCCTGCTCGTCCTGGACGAGCCGACCGCCTCGATCGACCCGATCGCGGAGGAGGCGGTCCTGCGCCGGTACCTCGACGCCGCCCGCCGGGCCGCCGAGCAGGCCAACGGCGTCACCCTGTTCGCGTCGCACCGCCTCTCCACCGCCCGGACGGCCGATCTCGTCGTGGTGGTGGACGGCGGCTCGATCGTCGAGGTCGGCCGCCACGAGACGTTGCTGGCGCGACCCGGCGGCCGCTACGCCGACATGTACCGCAGGCAGCACCGCGCCTACGCCTGAGCCGAGCGACGACGGCGCGTGCGAGCCACGGTGCCGGGAAGTGGAAGGTGGACCGTGGACAGGATTCCGGACGTCGGACGCGACGCGGCCGTGGACGACGACCTCACCGGACGGCTGCGGGAGCTGTGGCAGACCCTGCTGGGCGTGCCGAAGGTCGACGCGGAGAGCAACTTCTTCGAGCTGGGTGGGCACTCGATGCTCGCCACCCGCCTGATGGCGCGGACACGCAGGAGCCTCGGGGTCGAACTCCCCGCCAACCTGATCTTCCAGTTCCCGGTCTTCGCGGAGTTCGCCGCCCAGGCCGCGCTGGCAGCCCGGCACGGCAAGGACGCGCAGCCGGTGGACGTCCCGCAGGCCACCGAGCGGGAACGCGGCCCGCTCAGCCTGCAACAGCAGCAGCTCATGCTGGTCGAGGTCGGGCTCGGGCCGTCACCGGCGAACAAGGTCGCGGTCGTGCTGGAGGTCGAGGCGGGCGACGGCGGCCGGGTCGACGCGGACCTGCTCCGTCGGGCGCTGCACCTGCTCGTCGACCGGCACCCGGCGCTGCGTACCGGCTTCCGCCCGGAGGGCGCCGGGCACGTCCAGCTGGTGCTGCCCGCCGTCGCCGACGACGTCCTGGACGAGACGGACCTGCGCGAGCTGCCGCCGTCGGCCGACGCGCTGCGCCGGGTGCGCCGCCGGGTGCGGCAGGCCCACCTACGGCCGTTCGACCTCGCGGCGGGTGGCCTGCTGCACGCGCAGCTGTTCCGCCGGTCGGGCGGTGCCGACCTGCTGGCGCTGCACCTGCACCACCTCGCCTGCGACGGCCGGTCGCAGCAGGTGCTCGTGGACGACCTGGCCGCCGCGTACGACACCCTGACCGAGGCCGAGGTCGGTGCCGAGGACGTGGCCGTGGCCGCCGGCCCGGCGGACGGCGTCTCGTACCTCGACTATGCGCTGTGGCAGGAGGGGCGGTGGCCGGCGATGTTGCGGCAGAGCCGCCCGCACTGGCGCGCCGTGGTGCGGGAGCTGACCGACGACCCCGCCCGGGTGGCCCGGGGACCGGCCGCGACCGTCGCGGTGGCCCGTAGCGCAACCGTGGTGGCCCCCGAGGTGCTGGGGGCGGTCCGGCAGTGGGCGGCCGGGCAGAACACGACGAGTGTCGTCGTGCTGACCGCAGCGGTGGCCGCAGCGGTCTCCCGGCTCACCGGGCTCTCCTCGGTGGGGGTCGGCACGCTGCTGGAGAACCGCCCGCTGGCGGAGGTGGAGCGGACCGTCGGCCCGTTCGCCAACAGCACCCTGCTGGCCGTTCCGGTCGCCGCCGAGGCGACCCCCCGTCAGCTCGTACAACTGGTTGGCGAGCGGCTCGCGGCGGCCCGGCAGTGGTCGGATCTGCCGCTGGAGACGCTGATCGCCGGGCCGGCCGCCGACGCGGCGGTCGACCCGGCCGAACTGATCGACGTGGTGCTCTCCGTCGAACTCGCCGGCGGGCGGCCGGCCGATGGACGGCTGCGGCTGCGGCCGGTGGCCGACGACGGACCGCCGTTGCTGCCGGTGGCCATCGCCGCCCAGCGCACCGTCCATGCCCACCTCGGCGACGCCGACCGGCTGCGGCTGGTGGTCGAGCACGCCGACGACCCCGACGAGGCGGCCCGGGCGCGGGCGCTGTTGGACAGCGTGGTGGGGCTCCTGACCGCCGTCGTCAGCGCCCCCGACGTCCCGCTGCCGACGCCGCTGGCGGTCGGGGCCCCGCCCCGATGACCCGGCCACGGGTGGTGCGGCGCGGCGGCGCGGAGATCCGCTACGACCGTTCCGACCGGCCCCGGATCGCCGCAGGCACGGTCGAGGAGGCCACCTTCGGGTTGGGCTGGAGCGTGGCGCACCACCGGCGCGAGCAGATGGACCTGATCTGCCGCCGCATCCACGGCCGGCTGGCGGAGGTGGCCGGTCCGGCCGCCCTGCCCGGCGACCGCTGGCAGCGTCGGCTCAACCTCGCCGAGGTGGCCCGGCGGTGCTTCACGCTGCTGCCGGCGGGGCAACGAGACCTGGTCGAGGCGTTCACGGCGGGCGTCAACGACGCGGCCGGCGACGCGACGGGTCACCGACGGTGGTCACCGGTCGACTCCATCGCCGTCGCGCAGCTACTCTTCCAGGAGTTGGCCTCCGACGGCAGCGAGCTGCGGATGGTCGAGGTGATGCGGCGCACGCTGCCCGCGGATGTCGTGGACTTCCTCCTGCCCGAACAGGACGAGTTCGAGACCGACGTCGATGGCGGGCGGCCCGCACCCCACCCGCCGGCCCCGCCGCTGGCCCGGTTGCGTGAGCTGATCGGGCAGGCCGAGCCACGGGACGGGCAGCCGCTGGTGGTGACCGACCAGCGGCCGGTCGGCAGCAACGCCTGGGCCGCGTCTCACGCCGGGACCGCCGTACTGGCCAGCGACACCCACCTGACCCTGACCAACCCGTCCCTCTGGTACGCCGCCACCATCGCGTTGCCGGACACCACGGTCACCGGCGTCACCATTCCGGGGCTGCCGGTGATCGTGTCGGGAACCAACCAGCACGTCGCCTGGGGCTTCACCCGGCTCCCCGGTGACGTGGTCGACCTGTACGACGCCGGCCCGGCGGACCCGCGCGACGCCGCCGCCGTCGGGGGACCCGGCACCCCGCGCCGGGAGACCATCGCGGTTCGGGGCGGTCCGGATGAGGTGCTGGAGGTACGGGACAGCCCGTGCGGCCCGATCGTCGGCGAGCTGGCCGGCCGGGCCGTAGCCTTCCGGTCCACCCTCACCGATCCCCGGGCGCTCGACTTCGGCCTGGTGGGCATGTACGGCGCGATCACGGTGGCCGATGGGGTGGCGGTACTCACCGACAGCGGGCTGCCACCGGTCAACGCGGTGCTCGCCGACCGCGACGGCGGGGTGGCCTGGACGGTCGGCGGCCGGTTCCCGGCGCGCTCGCAGCGCGGGCCGCGCGGGTTCTCCCCGCCCGGGGAGGGCGTCGAGTGGATCCCGGCCGACCGCCTGCCCCGGGTGGTCGATCCCGCCTCCGGGTTCGTGGTGAGCTGCAACAACGGCACCGCCGCCGCCCGTTCCTCGGGGGTGGCCTGGAACTTCTTCGGCGGTCAGCGGGCGCGACGGGTCGCCGAGCGGCTGCGCGCGGTCGGCGCGGCGACCGAGTCGGTGGCGGCGCGACTCCAGCTCGACGTGCGGGCGGAGCTGTACACCTACTACCGGGATCTCGCGCTGCGCCACCTGCCGGTCGGCGACGCCCCCGAACCGCTGCCGACGCTGCGCGACGAGATCACCCGGTGGACCGGCACCGCGGACCGGGACGAGTACGGGCTGGCGGTGCTCGTCGTCTTCCGGGAGCTGCTGCGTGAGGAGCTCTTCGCCGCGCTCACCGCGCCCTGCCGCCGCTACGACCCCGACTTCACCTACTGCTACCACGGCCACGAGTCCGCCCTGCGGGGGTTGCTCGACGCGCTCCCCGACGGGCTGGTGCCGCCGCACTGGCGTACCCCGCGCCGGTTCGTCGTCGGGCAGCTGCTGCTGGCACGGGCGGTGGTGGCCGGGCGGGTCGGGCACGAGCGGCCGGCCCGGTGGGGTGAGGTGAACCTGCTCGCCCGGTCGCCGCTGGGCGCCGTCGCCACGCCCGATCCCGTGGTGGAGCTCTCCGGCTGCGCCGAGACCGTCTGCGTCGCCCAGCCCGACTTCGGGGCGGCCATGCGGCTGGTGGTCGACCCGGCGCGCCCCGAGCGGGGGCTGCTCACCCTGCCGGGCAGCCCGGCCGGCACCGGCCCCCAGGAGCAGGCGGCCGTGCTGCGCTGGGCGACGGGGGCGACCGACCCCCTGCTCGGCGGCGGCCGGACCCGCCGGCCGGCGGGCACCGGTCACCCCGTCGGGTCGCCCGGGACCCGACCGGGTCTGCTGCGGCGGCTCGGTGCCCTGCTGCGGCGGCCGGGCGACCCCGGTCGGCCCCTGCCGGGTGGGCCGGGCGGACCCGGTTAGCCCCTGCGCAGGCAGGTCACCTGCCGCTGAGCCGCGCCACCAGACGCGCTGCGCCAGGGTGGTCCACTCCGGGCCTCGACGCCGTCCGCGACGACGGCGAACCGGAACGGATGCCCGGCGGTCACGGCTCAGCCGTCCAGCTCGGCGGCGAGCGCCCGCCGATTCGTCTTGCCGTTGGCGTTGAGCGGCAGCACCGGCACCGGCACCACCCGGTTGGGCAGCATGTGGGCCGGCAGTCGGGCCGCCAGTTCCGCACGGAGCCGGGTGAGCAGCGCCTGCGGCGCGGGCGCCGCGTCCTGCGCCGGCACCACGAACGCGGCGAGCATCGGCTCGCCCAACGCCGACGTGTGCACCACACACGCGGCGTCGCGGACCCACGGAATCCCGCGCATCGCGAAGTCGACCTCCCCGAGTTCCACCCGGAAGCCGCGGATCTTGACCTGCTCGTCGATCCGCCCGACGTAGCGGAGCCGCCCGTCCGGGCCGGTCAGGCCCAGGTCCCCCGTCCGGTACCAGATACCGGGCCGGTCCGGCAGGGAGACGAACCGCTGCGCGGTGAGTTCGGGGCGGCCCAGGTAGCCCGGGCTGACCTGCCGTCCGCCGATGTAGATCTCGCCGACCGCACCGACCGCCGCCGGACCGTCGTCGGCGCGTACCACCACCGGGCTGGTCGGGTAGCCGGCTCCGATCGGTGTGGCCGGATCGGCGCGGGCGATGTCGGCGGCGGAGAGCTCGGCCAGCGTGTTGTAGACCGTGGTCTCGGTGATGCCGTACGAGTTGAGCCACTGCGGGGCCGGCCCCGGCTGGCTGTCCGCCCAGGTCCGCATCGCCTGGTAGTTGATCGCCTCGCCGCAGAAGGTGACGTTGCGCAGCGGGATGCGCACATCGTCCTCCGCCACCAGCTCGGCCAGGTGACGGAAGACGCTCGGCACGATGTGCAGCCGCGTCGGCCGGTGCCGGGCCAGCAGCTCCGCGAGCTGTTCGACGTCCTCGGTGGCGGGCCCGGTGACCGCGACCAGGGTGGCGCCGACGGCGATGCCGGCCCACATCTCCCAGACGCTGATGTCGAAACCGTGGCCGTGCTGCAACGGCCAGACCTCGTCCGGACCGAGCGAGAAGAGCGGCAACGCGTCGTCGAGGAGCGCCAGCACGTTCGCGTGGGTGACCTCCACCCCCTTCGGCGCGCCCGTCGACCCCGACGTGTACATGACGTACGCCCCGGACCCGGTGGGGATCGCCGGCTCGTCGTCCGGGTCCGTCGACGCCCGCCGACCGAGGTCGTCGGCGTCCACGGTCAGCCGGCTCACGCCGGCCCCGAACTCGCCCCGGCTGCCGGCCTCGTCGCAGACCACCAGCCGCAGGCCGGAGTCCTCGGCGATGTACCGCAGCCGGGCGGCCGGCTGGGCCACGTCGAGCGGCAGGTAGGCGGCACCGGCCCGCATCAGCGCGGCGGAGCCCACCAGCGCCAGCGGCCCCCGGGCCACGTGCAGGCCCACCCGGTCCCCCGGGCGCACCCCGGCCCGCCGGAACCGGGCCGCGAGCGCGTCCACGCAACCGTCGAGGTCCCGGTACGTCAGCCGGACGCCGGCGCCGACCAACGCCGTCCGCTCGGAATGCCGGCGGGCCGAGGCGCGTAACACGTCGGACAGCGAGTCGGGTCGTGGGCGAGTCGTCACAGGTCTCCTCCGCGCGGGGACGGCACAGGCGGCGGCCGCTCGGACGTCGCAGCGGGCCGCCCGGGTGCGTCCCGCTCCCACGCGGCATCCTGCCACGCCCGGGTTGGCTCCCGGTTATGTCGCCGACGGCGGCGGCTCGGCATAACCACCCGCTAACCCGGCCCGCCTAGCGTCACCGTCTTGCGGGACCAGCCGCGCCGGGCCCCGACGCGAGTCCGACGCGGGGGGTGAGCCGCACCGGACGGACCGCGAAGGGGTGGCCACCCATATGGAAGAGGCACCGCCGCTGTCGTACAGCCAGGAGGCGCTCTGGCTGTCGCAGCAGCTCGTACCGGACCTCTCCGCCTACCGCACGGTGCTGGTCCATGCCCTCGACGGCGAGTTGGACCGGGCCGCGCTCGACCGCGCGATCGGCGACATCTTCGCCCGGCACGAGCTGCTGCGGTGCGCGTTGACGCCTGTCGGCGACACCCCCCGCCAGGTGCTCGACGAGACCGCCGGGACCGGCCTGGGCTACGCCGACCTGTCCGGGCTGCCGGCCGCCGCCCTGCAGACGGCGGTCCGCTCGCTCGTGCTGCGCTGGTACGAGCAGCCCTTCGACGTCTCCCACGCGCCGCTGCTGCGCGGCGAGCTGATCCGCTGCGGCCCGCGGCGCCATCTGCTGGTGCTGGCCTCCCACCACCTGGTCTTCGACCAGACGTCACAGGGGGTGCTCCGCCGGGAGCTGTCCGAGCTGTACTCGGCGCACGCCACCGGACGCCGCCCGGAGCTGCCCGAACTGGCCGCCCAGTACGCCGACTTCGCCGTCTGGCAACGCCAGGAACTCGAACCCGAGGTGCAGGCCGGCCTGCGCTACTGGCAGCAGCGGCTGGCCGGCCTGTCCACCATGGCGCTGCCGCTGGACGGCGATCGGCCGGCGGTCCGCCGGTTCCGCTGGGCCAACCACCGGGCCCCGCTCGACCCCGGGCTGGCCGACCGGGTCGGCGCGCTCGCCCGGGCGCACGACACCACGCCGTTCGTGGTCCTGCTCGCCACCTTCACGGTGCTGCTGGCCCGGTGGTCCGCGCAGCCCGAGGTGGTCGTCGGCACCCCGGTGGCCGGCCGCGACGAGCCCGAGTCGGCCGACCTGATCGGGCTCTTCGCCGACAGCGTCGTCCTGCGGCTGCGGTGCGAACCGGACGATTCCTGGGTCGATCTGCTGAACCGGGTGCGGGCCGACGTCGCCGCCGATCTGACGCACGCCTCGGCGCCGTTCCACCGGGTGGTGGACCGGGTCAACCCGCCCCGGGACCGCAGCCGCCAGCCGCTCTACCAGGTCGTCTTCCAGATCGTGCCGGAGGACGAACCGATGCGGCTGCCCGGCTTGGAGGTCACCGACCTGTCGGAGGAGTACCTGGCGGCGGCGGAGGTCAGCACCGAGTTCGACCTCGTCGCCGACGTGACCCTCGGCGCGCGCGGCGCGCACGTCGACTTCCGCTACGCCGCGGACCTGTTCGACCGTGCCACCATCGAGGGAGTCTCGCG
This sequence comes from Micromonospora sp. NPDC002296, assembly GCF_040296145.1. NCBI lineage: Bacteria > Bacillati > Actinomycetota > Actinomycetes > Micromonosporales > Micromonosporaceae > Micromonospora > Micromonospora sp. NPDC002296. Next base: position 119,291 of record NZ_JBEOWQ010000015.1, on the reverse strand, counting down.
GTGCTACGCGGACCTGCTCGCCGACGTCGTCGCCGCCCCGCAGCGGCGGGTCGCCGACCTGCGGGTGGAGCTTCCGGCCCGGTCGGCCCGGCGGCAGAGCGTCGCGGCGCACCCGGCCCCGGCACCGGCCCGGGTGGTGGCGCCGGCACCGGGCCACGAGCCGCACGAGGTCGCCGCCCGGGTGCGTCAGCTGTGGGCCGAGGCGGTGGGCCCCGGCCCGGTCGACCCGGACGGGGACTTCTTCGCCCTCGGCGGCAACTCCCTGGCCGGAACGCGGCTGGTGCTGCGGCTGCGCGACGAACTGGAGCTGGACGTCTGGCTGACCGACCTGTTCGAGGCGAGCACCCTCAACGGCCTGCTGGACCTGCTCGGGCTCACCACCGAGGCGGAGGAGGCCGGGGAGCCGGCGGCCGGGGGACGCGTCGCGCTGACCGTGCGGCCCCGGCCGGAGCTGATTCCGCTCTCCTACGCGCAGCGGCGGCTGTGGTTCCTCAGCCGGCTCGTCGGCGACACCGCGCCGATCTACCACAGCCCGCTGGTGCTGCACCTGGCCGGCCCGCTGGACCTCGCCGCGCTGGACGCCGCGCTGCGCGACGTGGTGGGCCGACACGAGACGCTGCGCACCCGCTTCGAGGAACACGCGGGCGAACCCGTCCAGGTGGTGGTCCCGGCCCCGCCGCGCACCGCGGTCACCGAACCGGTCGCCGTCGCGGCGTCGGAGCTGGACAAGGCCCTCACCGAGGCGGTGTCGCGCTGCTTCGACCTCGCCACCGAGCTGCCCTGGCGCGCCCACCTGTTCACGACCGGCCCGAACGAGTGGACGCTGCTGTTCGTCCTGCACCACATCGCCAGCGACGGCTGGTCGGTGGCCCCGCTGCTGCGCGACCTGTCCGAGGCGTACGCCGCCCGGCGGGGCGGGACGGCGCCCGCCTGGCGCGACCTGCCCGTCCAGTACGCGGACTACGCGCTCTGGCAGCGGGACCTGCTCGCCGGACGGTCCGACCCGGACAGCCCGCTGGGCCGCCAGCTGGCCTACTGGACCCGGGAGCTGACCGGGCTGCCCGAGGAGCTGCCGCTGCCGTTCGACCGGGCCCGCACCGGCGAGATGGACTTCCGCGGCGACACCGTGGAGTTCGCGCTCGACGCCTCGGCGCACGCGGCGCTCGCGGCGTTGGCCCGGGAACACCGGTGCAGCCTGTTCATGGTCCTCCAGGCCGGCGTCGCCGCGCTGCTGACCCGGTTCGGCGCCGGCACCGACATCGCCTTCGGCACGCCGGTCGTGGGGCGGGGCGACGCCGCACTCGACGACCTCGTCGGGTTCTTCGTGAACACCCTGGTGCTGCGCACCGACACCACCGGCGACCCGAGGTTCGTGGAGCTGCTGGAGCGGGTGCGGGCGAAGAACCTCGGCGCGTACGCGAACCAGGACATCCCGTTCGAGTGCCTGGTGGAAACGCTGAACCCGACCCGTACGGTCACCCGAAACCCGCTGTTCCAGGTGCTGCTGAACATGCTCGAACCGGCTGGCGACCCCGTCCGGATGCCCGGCCTCGACGTGCGGCTCGGTCAGACCGGGGCGGGGGTGTCCATCGTCGACCTGGTCATCGAGTTCGCGCCCCGGCAGTCGCCGTCGGGCGCGGCCGACGGACTGGCGGGGGTCATCGACTACAGCACCGCACTGTTCGACCGCGTCACCGTACGGCGGCTGGCCGACGGGCTGGTCCGGCTGCTCACCGCCGTGGCGGCGGATCCGCGCCTCCGGCTCACCGAGGTCCCGACGATCTCGGCCGACGAGCGGCGGCGGCTGCTGGTCGACTACAACCGGACGGCGCCGGTGCAGGTGCCGGAGCCGTTGCTGCACCGCTGGGTCGAGCGGCAGGTGCGCCGCACGCCCGACGCGGTGGCGGCGGTGGCCGGCGCGCGGCAGCTCACGTACGCCGAACTCGACCGGCGGGCCGACGCAGTGACCGCGGAGCTGCGCCGGCGCGGCATCGGCGCTGGCAGCTTCGTCGGCGTCGCGGTCCGGCGGTCGTTCGAGATGCTGGCCGCCGTGCTGGGCACCCTGAAGGCCGGGGCGGCGTACGTCCCGTTGGACCCGAAGCATCCGGCCGAGCGGATCCGGCTGATCCTCGATGACATCGACGCCCCGGTCATCCTGACCGACGCCACGATGGCCGGCCGGCTGCCGTCGGTCGACGTGCCGCTGATCGACGTGGACGAGCTGCCGCCGGCCGCCGACGCGCCCGCGCCGATCGACCTGCGACCGGACGCGGTCGCCTACGTCACCTACACCTCCGGGTCGACCGGTCGACCCAAGGGCATCTGCATGCCGCACCGGGCGGTGGCGAACCTGGTCGCCTGGCAACTGGCCCACTACCCGCGCCGGCCCGCCGGCTACCGCACCCTCCAGTTCGCGTCGCTGAGCTTCGACGTCTCCTTCCAGGAGATCTTCTCGACGCTCGTTGACGGCGGGACCCTGGTGCTCATCACCGAGGATGAGCGGCAGGACCTTCCCGGGCTGTTGGAGCTGGTGGCCGCCCGGCGGGTCAACCGGATGTTCATCCCCGCTCCGGCGCTGCTCCAGGTCGCCGAGGGCTTCGGCGCGGGCGCGCCGCTGCCCTGGGCGCTGGACACGGTGATCGCCGGGTCGGAGCAACTGCTCGTCAACGACGACCTGATCCGGCTCTTCACCGCGCTGCCCGGCTGCGGCCTGTTCAACGAGTACGGGCCGTCGGAGACCCACGTCGCGACGCTCTACGCGTTGTCCGGAACGCCGGCCGAGTGGCCGAGCTGGGTGCCGATCGGCCGACCGATCGCCGACACCCGGATCTACGTCCTCGACGACCAGGGGCAACTGGCCCCGGAGGGGGTCCGCGGGGAGGTGTACATCGGTGGGGTCGGGCTGGCCGACGGATACCTCAAGCGCGCCGCGCTGACCGCCGAGCGCTTCGTCGCGGACCCCTTCGCCGACGCCCCCGGTGCGCGTATGTACCGCACCGGTGACCTGGCCCGCTATCTGCCCGAGGGGCAGCTCGAATACCTGGGTCGGGCCGACAACCAGGTGAAGATCCGGGGCTTTCGGGTGGAGTTGGGTGAGGTGGAGGTGGCGTTGGCGGCGTGTGCGGGGGTGCGGGCGGTGGTGGCGCGGGTGGTGGAGGTGGTGCCGGGGGATCGGCGGTTGGTGGCGTATGTGCAGGTGGATGGTGTGGGTGTGGGTGGGTTGCGGGAGCGGTTGCGGTTGTCGTTGCCGGAGTACATGGTGCCGTCTGTGTTCGTGGTGGTGGAGCAGTTTCCGTTGACGGTGAACGGCAAGGTCGACGTGCGGCGGTTGCCGGTGCCGGAGTTCGGGGTGCGGGACGGCGGTGGGGTGCTTGTCGCGGCTCGGGATGAGGTGGAGCGGGGTTTGGTGGAGGACTTCCGGTCTGTGTTGGGTGTCGACCGGGTGGGTGTGTGGGACAACTTCTTCGAGTTGGGTGGTCATTCGTTGTTGGCGACGCGGTTGGTGTGGGCGGTGCGTCGTCGGACCGGGGTGGATGTTTCGTTGGCGGGATTCTTGACCGACCCCACGGTCGCCGGGCTCGCCGAATGCGTACGCCGGGGAGAGATGGCGGCGGCCGAGCCGGTGGCGGCGGCCGACGGCACCGAGCGGATCGACCGGATCTTCGACGACCTGTTCGGCGACCCGGCGGACGCGAACGACTGACGACCGCCGCAGCGGCCCCACCAGCCGGCGGGGGCGGCCCGCCGCGCAGGTCGTGCCGGGCAACAGGCGGATGCACTGAACGTGGCCGGCGACCGATCGTGCGGGGAGACACACACGTGGCAGACGGGATGTTCGAGCGGTTCGCGCGGTTGTCGGCGGCGCAGCGGGAGGTGTTCCTGGCCCGGGTGGGTGCGGATGCGGTGGCGGCGCGGCAGGTGGGTTTGTCGTATGCGCAGCGCCGGTTGTGGTTCTTGGAGCAGTTGGATTCGGTGGGGGTCGTCTACAGCTTGCCGGCGGCGTTTCGGGTTGCGGGTCGGTTGGATGTGCCGGCGTTGCAGGTGGCGGTGGATCGGGTTTGTCGGCGGCATGAGGCGTTGCGGGCGCGGTTCGTGGATCTGGGTGGGGAGCCGGCGCAGCTTGTGTCGGGGGAACTTCCTCGCATCGAGGTGACCCGGTTGGCGGTGGGGGATCGGGATGCGGCGGTGTCGGGGTGGGTGCGGGAGCAGATCGCTCGGCCGTTCGATCTGGGTGGTCCGTTGGCGCGGTGCGCGGTGGCGGTGCTGGCCGAGGATGATCATGCGGTGGTGGTGAACATGCACCACATCGTCTCCGACGGCTGGTCGTTGGGGGTGTTGTTCGACGAGCTGTCGATGTTCTACCGGGAGGCCGTCGGCGGTGAGCCGGCGCGGCCGGCGGAACTGCCGATCCAGTACGTCGACTACGCCGCCTGGCAGCGCGACACCCTCCGCGACGACCGCCTGGAGGCCGAACTGGCCTTCTGGGAGGGGCAGTTGGCCGGTGCCCCGGAACTGCTGGACCTGCCCACCGACCACCCCCGGCCGGCCCGGCAGAGCTATCGGGGCGACATCGCGGAGCAGTTCATCCCGGTGGAGACGGCGGGCAGGCTGCGGGAGCTGGCCCGGGCCCACGGGGCGACGCCGTTCATGGTGTTCCTCGCCGGGTACGCGATGCTGCTGGGTGTCCACAGCGGTCAGGACGACATCGTCATCGGTACGCCCGTGTCGGGTCGCGGTCATCCGCAGAGCCAGGATCTGATCGGTTTGTTCGTCAACACGATCGTTCTGCGGGCCGATCTGGGTCAGGATCCACCGTTCGTCGAGTTGCTGGATCGGGTGCGGCGGGCCTGTGTGGCGGCGTACTCGCATCAGGAGGTGCCGTTCGACCTGGTGGTGGAGCGGCTGCGCCCGGACCGGGACCTGAGCCGCAACCCCCTGTTCCAGACCTTCTTCTCCTACGAACCCGCCAGCGGCACCCCCGACTTCGGGGGCGTACCCGTCCGCCCGGTCGACGTCACGGACACCACGGCGAAGTTCGATCTGAGCCTGAGCATGGTGGAGCAGCCCGACGGGCGGATCCTCGCCGCACTCGGCTACGCCACCGACCTGTTCACGCCGGGCACCGCCGAACGGATGCTGCGCCACCTCACCCGGATCCTCACCGCCGTGGCCGCCGATCCGAAGGCGTCCGCGAGCGTGATCCCGCTGCTCGACGCGGAGGAGCGGGCCCGGCTGCTGACCGGCACCCCCGCGCTTCCCCCTTGCCCGGTCTCCGGTCTGCATCAGCTCGTGGAGCGGCAGGCGGCCCGGACGCCGGAGGGCACGGCGCTGGTGCACCGGGGAACGTCGATGACGTATCGAGAGTTGGACCAGGCCGCGAACCGGCTCGCCCACCACCTGCGGGCCCTGGGCCTGGCGGCGCAGACGCCGGTGGGGATCTGTCTGACCCGGGGCCCGGCCCTGCCGGTCGCCGTGCTGGCCGTCCTCAAGGCCGGCGGCGCCTACCTGCCCCTCGACCCCGCCTACCCCCCCGACCGGCTACGGCTGATGCTGACCGACTCGGCCGCGCCGATCGTGGTCACCGAGACCGGCCAGCGCGACCGGTTCGCCGACCACCCCGGCACCGTCGTCCACCTCGACGAACACGCCGCCCACATCGACGCCCGGCCAGCCGTCCCCCTCGACCTGCCCGTCCCACCGGGCGCGCTGGCGTACGTCCTCTACACGTCCGGGTCGACGGGACTGCCGAAGGGCGTCGCGGTCGAGCACCGCAGCGCCATCGCCCTGGTCGACTGGGCGACCGACCGGTACCGGGCCGAGGAACTGACCGGGGTGCTGGCCTCGACCTCGATCTGTTTCGACCTGTCGGTGTTCGAGTTGTTCGCCCCGCTCAGCGGCGGTGGCACCGTCGTGCTCGTCGACACCCTGTTCGACCTGCCGGCCGTCACCGGGCACCCGGTGACGCTGGTCAACACCGTGCCCAGCCTGCTGCGGGAACTGCTACGCGCCCACTCGCTGCCCGACACCGTGCGCACGGTCAACCTCGCCGGGGAGCCCCTGCCCGCCGACCTCGTCGCCCAGGTCTACGCCCACCCCGGCGTCCGCGACGTGCACAACCTCTACGGTCCGTCGGAGGACACCACCTACTCCACCGCCGGCCGGATCAACCCCGACGACCCCCGCCCACCCATCGGGCGTCCCCTGCCCGGCACCCGCGCCTACGTCCTGGACCGCCATGGCAACCCCACCCCCACCGGTATCCGCGGCGAGCTCTACCTCGCCGGCACCGGCCTCGGCCGCGGCTACCACAACCGACCCGCCCTCACGGCCCTACGTTTCCTCCCCGACCCCTTCGCCGACGCCCCCGGTGCGCGCATGTACCGCACCGGTGACCTGGCCCGCTCTCTCCCCGACGGGCAGCTCGAATACCTGGGTCGGGCCGACAACCAGGTGAAGATCCGGGGTTTTCGGGTGGAGTTGGGTGAGGTCGAGGTCGCGGTGGCGGCCTGCGACGGGGTGCGGGCCGTGCTGGCCCGGGTGGTGGAGGTGGCTCCGCAGGACCGGCGGCTGGTCGCCTACATCCAGACCGACGACACGGCGGTGGACCCGGCCGGGTTGCGGGAACGGTTACGGCGGTCCCTGCCCGAGTACATGGTGCCGTCGGTGTTCGTACCGGTCGAACAGTTCCCGCTGACCGTCAACGGCAAGGTCGACCTACGCCGCCTCCCACCACCCGAGACCGGCGTACGAGACAGCGCCGAGGAGTTCGTCGCGGCCCGCGACGACGTCGAACGCGACCTGGCCGACGACTTCCACAAGATCCTCGGCATCGACCGGATCGGCGTACACGACAACTTCTTCGCACTCGGCGGCCACTCCCTCCTGGCCACCCGACTGGTCTGGGCGGTACGCCACCGCACCGGCACCGACATCCCCCTCGCCGCATTCCTCACCGACCCCACCATCACCGGACTCGCCCAACACATACGCCGAGGACAACACACGGCGACGGCACCCATGGCCACCGGCGGCACCGGACGAATCGACCGGATCCTCGACGACCTGCTCGCGGAGACGCCGGGCGACGGACGGGCGACGGACGGCTCGTTCGAGCGGTTCGCGCGGTTGTCGGAGGCGCAGCGGGAGGCGTTCCTGGCCCGGGTCGACGCGGACGCGACCGCGTCACGACAACTGCGCCTGTCGTACGCGCAGCGGCGACTGTGGTTCCTGGAACAGCTCGACTCGGTGGGCGTGGCCTACAGCCTGCCGGCGGCGTACCGGATCCCCGGCCGGTTGGACCTGCCGGCGTTGCAGACCGCGCTGGACCGGGTCTGCCAACGGCATCACGCGTTGCGGTCCCGGTTCGTCGACCTCGGCGGGGAACCGGCGCAGCTCGTCTCTGGTGAGCTGCCCACCATCGAGGTGACCCGGCTGTCCGAACTGCCGGCGGTCTCCCGCGGGAACGCGGTGTCGGTGTGGGCGCGGGAACAGGTCGCCCGACCGTTCGACCTGGACGGGCCGCTGTTGCGCTGCGCGGTATTGGTCCTTGCCGACGACGATCACGCGGTGCTGCTCAACATGCACCACATCGTCTCCGACGGCTGGTCCCTCGGCATCCTGTTCACCGAGCTGTCCGGCTTCTACCGGGAGGCAGTCGGCGGCGTGCCGGCCCGACCCGCGGAGCTGCCGATCCAGTACGTCGACCACGCCGCCTGGCAACACGACATCCTCCACGACGACCGCCTCACAGGTGGGCTGGCGTTCTGGCAGGAACACCTGGCCGGTGCCCCGGAACTGCTGGAGCTGCCGACGGATCACCCCCGACCGGCGCGGCAGAGCTTCCGCGGTGACACCGTCACCACCGACGTCCCCGCCGACACCGCCACCAGACTGCGGGAGATCGCCCGCGCCCACGGCGCGACACCGTTCATGGTGTTCCTCGCCGGCTACGCGACGCTCCTGAGCATCTACAGCGGCCAGGACGACATCACCATCGGCACGCCCGTCTCCGGCCGCGCCCACCCACAGAGCCAGAACCTCATCGGCCTGTTCGTCAACACCATCGTCCTGCGCGCCGATCTCAGCCAGAACCCACCCTTCACCGAACTGCTGGGCCGCATCCGCCAGACCTGCCTCGCCGCCTACGCCCACCAGGACGTACCCCTCGACCTCGTCGTCGACCGCCTACGCCCCGAGCGCGACCTCAGCCGCAACCCCCTGTTCCAGACCTTCTTCTCCTACGAACCCACCAGCGACAACCCCGCCTTCGGCGACGTCACCACCCAGCCCGTCGACGTCACCGACAGCACCGCGAAGTTCGACCTGAGCCTGAGCATGCTGGAGCAGCCCGACGGGCGGATCCTCGCCGCCCTCGGCTACGCCACCGACCTGTTCACCCCCGACACCGCGCAACGGATGCTGCGCCACCTCAACCGGATCCTGACCACCCTCGCCACCGATCCGAGAACGTCCGCCAGCGCGATCCCGCTGCTCGACGCCGACGAGCGGGCCCGGCTGCTGACCGGCACCCCGGCCCTGGCCCCGCCGACCGTGTCCGGCCTGCACCAACTCGTCGAGCGGCAAGCCGAACGCACCCCGCACCGGACCGCCCTGGTGAACCGGGGCGAGTCGATGACCTACCGGCAGGTGGACCAGGCCGCGAACCGGTTGGCTCACCTGCTGCGTGCCGCCGGCCTGGCACCGCAGGCGCCGGTCGGGGTCTGCCTGACCCGAGGCCCGGCCCTGCCGGTCGCCCTTCTGGCCGTCCTCAAGGCGGGGGGCTGCTATCTACCGTTGGATCCCGCCTACCCGGCCGACCGGATCCGGTTCATGCTCGCCGATGCCGCCGCGCCGATCGTGGTCACCGAAAGCGGCCAGCGGGACCGGTTCGCCGATTACCCCGGCACTCTCATCCACCTCGACGAGCACGCCGCCGACATCGACTCCCAACCCGGCACCCCCCTCGACCTGCCGGTCCGGCCCGACGCCCTGGCGTACGTGCTCTACACCTCCGGCTCCACCGGCCGGCCCAAGGGCGTCGCCGTCGAGCACCGCAACGCCACCACCCTCATCAACTGGGCCACCACCCGGTACCAACCCCACGAACTCGCCGGCGTCCTCGCCTCCACCTCCATCTGCTTCGACCTATCCGTCTTCGAACTGTTCACCCCCCTGGCCTGCGGCGGCACCATCGTCCTGGTCGACACCCTGTTCGACCTCCCCACCACCGGCCACCCCGTCACCCTCATCAACACCGTGCCCAGCCTGCTGCGCGAACTTCTCCGCAACCACCCGCTACCCGACACCGTCCACACCGTCAACCTCGCCGGCGAACCGCTCCCCTCAGACCTCGTCACCGACCTCTACCACCACGCCCACATCCGCGACGTCCACAACCTCTACGGCCCCTCCGAAGACACCACCTACTCCACCGCCGCCCGCATCAACCCCCACACCGCCCGACCACCCATCGGCCGACCACTACCCGGCACCCGCGCCTACGTCCTCGATCCCCACGGCAACCCCACCCCCACCGGCATCCCCGGCGAGCTCCACCTCGCCGGCACCGGCCTCAGCCGCGGCTACCTCAACCAACCCACCCTCACCGCCCGGCGATTCCTCCCCGACCCGTTCTCCACCACCCCCGGCGCACGCATGTACCGCACCGGAGACCTCGCCCGCTACCTACCCGACGGACAACTCGAATTCCTCGGCCGCGCCGACAACCAGGTCAAGATCCGGGGCCTGCGGATCGAACTCGGCGAGATCGAGGCGCTGCTGCGCGAGGACCCGGACGTCGACGAACTCGTCGTGCTCGCGCGGACGGACAGCGCCGGCGCCGCCCACCTGGTCGCGTACGTCGTGCCGGTGCCCGGCCACGAGCTGAGTCCGGACCGGCTCCGCCAGCAGCTCGGCCTGCGGTTGCCCACCTACATGGTGCCCGGCGTCATCATGATGCTGGACCGGATGCCGCTGACCCCCAGCGGCAAGCTGGACCAACGCGCGCTGCCGGCACCGGCCGCCGCGACCGACACCACCGTCCGGGCGCCCCGGTCCCCCCACGAGGCCCTGGTCTGTGGCCTGTTCGCCGAGGTCCTGGGCGTCGACCGGGTCGGCGTCGACGACGACTTCTTCGACCTGGGCGGCCACTCGCTGCTGGTGATCCGCCTGCTGGGCGGGCTGCGCCAACACGCCGGCGTCGAGCTGACCGTCCGTGACGTCTTCGAGGCGCGCACCCCGGCGGCGCTGGCCCGCCGGCAGCCCGTAGGCACGGCCGCGCGCCCCGCCCTGCGGGTCTCGGCCCGGCCGGCCGTGCTGCCGATGTCCTTCGCGCAGCGCCGGCTGTGGTTCCTCGACCGGCTCGAAGGCGGCAGCCCCACCTACAACCTGCCCATCGCACTGCGGTTCTCCGCAGCGCCCGACCCGGTGGCTATCGAGGCCGCGTGCAACGACATGCTGGGCCGCCACGAGGTCCTGCGCACGGTGTACCGCCTCGTCGGGGAGGAGCCGAGCCAGCTCGTGCTGGACCCGTCGGCGGCGGCGATCCGCCTCCACGTCGTTCGGGTGGACCCGGCCGGGCTACGCGCGGCGGTCGACCACGCCGCCCACCGGGTCTTCGACCTGGCGACCGAGCCGCCCGTCGCGGTGACCCTGTTCGAGGCCGGGCCGGACGACCGGGTGTTGCTCCTGCTCGTGCACCACATCGCCGCCGACGGCTGGTCGGTTCCCTGCCTGCTGCGGGACCTGGCCGACGCGTACGCGGCCCGGGTCGCCGGTACGGCACCGGTGGCGGCGCCGTTGCCGGTGCAGTACGCGGACTACACGCTCTGGCAGCGGCAGATGCTCGGCAGCGCCGCGGACCCCGACAGCCGGGCCGCCCGCCAGTTGGCCTTCTGGCGCGAGGCGCTGCGGGACCTGCCGGAGGAACTGACGCTGCCCACCGATCGGCCCCGCCCGCAGCGGCCCCGCCACCGTGGTGACGTGGTGCCCGTCGAGATCGACGCCGAGCTGTGCCGGGCGGCGGGCGAGCTGGCCAGGGACACCCGCAGCACGCTCTACATGGTGTTGCAGGCGGCGGTGGCGACCCTGCTGCACCGCAGCGGGGCCGGCGCGGACATCCCGATCGGCTGCCCGGTCGCCGGGCGCGACGAGCCGGCCCTGGACGACCTGGTCGGTTTCCTGGTCAACACCCTGGTGCTGCGCACCGACGTCTCCGGCGACCCGACGTTCCGGCAGCTCCTGGCCCGGGTCCGGGACTGGGACCAGGCGGCGTACGCCAACGACGACGTCCCCTTCGAGCTGCTGGTCGAGCGGCTCAACCCGGCCCGGGCCGCCGCCCGGCAGCCGCTGTTCCAGGTCCTGCTGGGGCTGTTGTACAGCACCGAGGACCGGCTGCGCTTCGCCGACCTGTGGGCGGAGTCACTGCCGGTCAGCACCGCCACCGCCCGGCTGGACCTCGCCCTCAACCTGACCGTGCGCTCCGGCGCGGACGGCGGGCCGCAACGCATCGACGGGCTGGTCGAGTACAGCACGGAACTGTTCGACCGGGGCACGGTGCAGGCGCTCGTCCGACGGTTGGTCCGGGTGCTGCGGGCCGCGACCGACGCGCCGGACGTCCCGGTCAGTCACCTCGACATCCTCGAACCGGCCGAACGGCACCGGATCCTGGTCGACTGGGCCGGCCCCGCGCGGGCCGCACCGGCCGGGCCCGACACCATCCACCGGCGCCTGGGTGACCAGGTGGAACGGGCCCCGGACGCGGTCGCGGTCCGGGCGGCCGGCGCGACGCTGAGCTACGCCGAGTTGGATCGGCGCGCGAACCGACTGGCGCACCGGCTGCGCCGGGCCGGGGTGACCCTGGAGACGCCCGTCGCCGTCCTGCACCAACGCTCGCCGCAGGTGCTGGTCAGCAGCCTGGCCGTGCTGAAGGCCGGCGGCGCCTACGTGCCGTTGCACACCGGGCAGCCGGTGTCCCGGATGGAGGTGGTGGTCCGGGGGTCGGCGGCGGCCGTGGTCCTGGTCGACCGGGCCAGCCGGTCGGTCGGGCTGCGCTGCGACGTGCCGGTGCTGGTGGTGGACGACGACACCCCCGGTGAGCCCGGCGACGACCTGGCCCCGGCGGTGGCGCAGCACCCCGACTCCCTCGCCTACGTGATGTACACGTCCGGGTCGACCGGGGCGCCGAAGGGCGTCGCCGTCTCCCACCGCAACGTCCTGGACCTGGCCGCCGACCCGTGCTGGCGGTGCGGTCCCGGCGACGGGATGCTGATGCACTCGCCGCACGCCTTCGACCTGTCGGTGCACGAGACCTGGGTGCCGCTGCTCAACGGCGCCACCGTGGTGGTCGCGCCGGCCGGCCCGTTGGACGTCGACACGCTGCACCGGGCCCTGACCGATCCGGCGGTCACCGCCGCCGATCTCTCCGCCGGCCTGTTCACGCTGCTCGCCGACGAGCGGCCGGACGCGTTCACCGGCCTGCGCGAGATCTGGACCGGCGGTGACGTGGCCTCCACGGGGGCCGTCCGCGCGGTGCGCGAGCACGCACCGCAGGCCACCATCACCAACCTGTACGGTCCGACCGAGGCCACCTTCGTGGTCACCCACCACGGCCTGCGTCCCGGGCAGCCGGTGCCGGCCACCGTGCCGATCGGCCGCCCCCTGGACGACACCCGGGTGTACGTCCTCGACCGGCGCCTGGTGCCGGTGCCGCCCGGCGTGACGGGCGAGGTGTATCTCGCCGGGGTGGGACTGGCCCGGGGATACCTCGGCCAACCGGCGCAGACCGCGGAGCGCTTCGTGCCGGACCCGTTCCACCCGGGCGAGCGGATGTACCGCACCGGCGACCTGGGCCGGTGGCAGGCGGACGGGGTGCTGGAGTTCGCCGGACGGGCCGACGACCAGACCAAGATCCGCGGCTTCCGCATCGAGCCCGGCGAGATCGAGGCGGCGCTCGGCCGGCATCCGGCGGTGCTGCGGACGGCGGTCGTGGTGGCGGAGCACCGGGGCGAGCGGAGCCTGCTCGGCTACGTCGTGCCCCGGCCCGGTGAGGCGCTCGACCCGGCGGACCTGCGCCGGTTCCTGGCCGAACGCGTGCCGTCGTACATGGTGCCGGCGGCGATCGTGCCGCTCGACGGGCTGCCGCTCACCCCGAACGGCAAGCTCGACCGGGACGCGCTACCGGCGCCCCGGGCTCGGGTCGCGATCGGCCGGACGGCCGCGTCCCCCGCCGAGGAGGCGCTGCGCCGGATCTTCGCCGAGTTGCTGGAGCTGCCGGACGTCGGTGTCGACGAGAACTTCTTCGACCTCGGCGGGCACTCGATGCTGGCCATCCGGCTGGTCAGCCGGGTCCACGACGTCCTGGGCATACGTCTCGGTCTGGGCGACGTGTTCGACGGGGCGACGGTCGCCGGCCTGGCGGGTCGGATCGCGCGGGGGGCGCCGGCCGCCGGCCTGGACCCCGTGTTGTCGCTACGTCCGGCCGGCGACGGCGCCCCCCTGTTCTGTCTCCCGCCGGTCACCGGACTCGGCTGGGGGTACGCCGGGCTGCTGCGCCATCTGGGCGAGGCCCACCCGGTCTACGCGCTACAGGCACCGGCGCTCTCCGGCGACGAACTGCCGGAGAGCGTCGAGGCGCTCGCCGAACGGCACCTGACGCAGTTGCGGCAGCGCCAACCGCACGGGCCGTACCACCTGGTGGGTTTCTCCTTCGGTGCCCTGGTCGCCCACCAGCTGGCCTGCCGGTTACAGGCGGCGGGCGAGTCGGTGGGACTCCTGGCGGCCATCGACGGCTACCCACCACCGCGGGCCGGGGCGGACGGCGGCGCCGGACCGGACGACGCGGCCGGTGGGGCGGCACTGGTCGACCTCCTGCGCCGGGAGACCCGCCAGTTCGACGGCGTCGACGCACGGGACGCGGCGGTCATCGAACGGCTGGTCGACCGCCACCACCACCTGATGCGCACGTACGCCCCGCCCCGGTTCACCGGCGACCTGCTGCTGTTCCGCGCGACGACACCGGTGACCGGGCCGGAGGCGGCGGCGTGGCGGCCCCACGTCACCGGCGCAATCGAGATCCGTGAGGTGGCGACCGACCACTGGCGGCTGTTGGAGCCGCCGGCACTGGCGACGATCGGCCCGATGATCGCCCGCGCCCTCCCGGGCCTGGCGGACACCTACGAGGAGGAGCAATGAGCAATCCGTTCGAGGACCCGAACGGCACGTACGTGGTGGTACGTAACGACGAGCACCAGTACTCGTTGTGGCCCGGTGCGATGCCGGTGCCGGACGGCTGGCAGGTGGTCCACGGCCCGGCGGACCGGCAGGAGTGCCTGACCTTCGTGGAGACCAGTTGGACGGACATGCGCCCCCGCAGCCTGGCCGAGTGGATGGACGCGAGGACGCCCGCCGAGTAGACCGGTCGGCACGCCGCCCGGTGCGTGGTCCCCACCCACCGGGCGGCACGTAACCCGGTGCGAACCGGTGGACGTTAACGTGCCGGCATGTTCGACCTGTCCGCCGGCGCGACCCGGCCGTCCGGCGCCGGTGGTGCGCGTGGAACGGACCTGGCCTCCGCGGTCGTACCCGGGTCGGCGATGGGGGCGGGGGCAGCGTTGCACAGCGGACACGACAGCCTTCCCGACGCGCTGCGGGCGCACAGCCGGCACCGGCCGGATCGGCCGGCCTTCACCTGGCTCAGCGACCTGGCCCGCCCGACCGAGCGGCTGACCTACGCCGAACTGGACGACGCCGCCGCGCGGATCGGCGCCCGGCTGGAGGCGACGACCGCCCCGGGCGACCGGGTGCTGCTGGTGCACCCACCCGGCCTCGGGTTCGTCACCGCCTTCCTCGGGTGCCTCTACACCGGTCGCGTGCCGGTGCCGGTCTACCCGGTGTTGGAGAGCGAGACGGGGGCGCGGACGGTGGGCCGGATCGTGGCCGACAGCGGCGCCACGCTCGTCTGGACCTCGGACGAGACCATGGCCGAGCTGGCCGGTCGGGTGCTCGGCGTCCCCGCCGACTGGCGGCCCGCCGCGCAGCCGCTGGCCGAGCCGGTGCCGGTGGATCCGGACGCGCCGGCCTTCCTGCAGTACACCTCCGGCTCCACCGGGGCGCCGAAGGGGGTCGTCGTCACCCATCGCGGCCTCGTCGCGAACCTGCGGTCGATCGCCCACGCCTTCGACCACGACGAGACCTCGGTCGTGCTGAGCTGGTTGCCGGCCTACCACGACATGGGGCTGATCGGGAACCTGCTGCATCCCGTCTACGCCGGTATCCCGGCGTATCTCGCCGCCCCCAAGGACTTCGTCCGGAGCCCGGTCGCCTGGCTGCGGGCCATCGGCGAGCTGGGTGTCACCACCAGCGGCGCGCCGAACTTCGCCTACGACCTGGTGATCAGGTCGCTCGAACGCGCGCCCGCCGACGGCCTCGACCTGTCCGGGTGGCGCAAGGCGTACAGCGGCGCGGAACCCGTCCGCGCGGCGACCCTGGACCGTTTCGCCGAACTGCTCGCACCGGCCGGCTTCCGGCGCGAGGCGTTCATCCCCTGTTACGGGTTGGCCGAGGCGACCCTGCTGGTGACCGCGGTGCCGCCCGGGACGGGAGCCCGGACCCGGACGTCCGCCGACGGCACCGAGGTGGTCTCCTGCGGGGTGCCGTACGGCTGCGCCGTCACGGTGGTCGACGGCGACGCCCCGGTGCCCGACGGGGAGGTGGGCGAGATCCTGGTCAGTGGCCCGAGTGTCGCGGCCGGCTACTGGGGCCGGCCGGACCCCTCCGGCGCGGTCTTCGGCGCCACCGTGGCGGGCCTGCCGGGTTCCTGGCTTCGCACCGGGGACCTCGGGTTCCTCGTCGGCGGCGAGCTGCACGTCACCGGCCGGGTCAAGGACATGATCGTGATCCGGGGTCGCAACCTCTACCCGCAGGACCTGGAACGGGTGGCCACCGAGTCGGTGCCGGCGCTGCGGGTCGGCGGCGTGGTGGCGTTCGCCGATCCGGCGGGCCGTGGTGTCGTGATCGTCGGGGAGGCGCGGGGCCGGGGTCTCGGCCCGGACGACCGCCGGCGGCTCGCGGTCGGGATCACCGCGGCGTTCGGGGTCGCCCTGATCGACCTGGTCGGGGTCCGGTCCGGGACGGTGCCCCGGACCACCAGCGGGAAGCTGCGCCGGGGTGAGACGGCGCGCCGTTACCAGGACGGTGACTACGGCACCCGCGACGCCCGGATCGGCTCGGCCGACACCGAGGTCGGCCCGGCCGCGACCGAGGGTCCGGTGCCGGCCGGCCTCGCCCGGCGACCGTCGCCCCCGAGGGTCCGGCAGGTGGTCGAGACGGCGCTCGGAACGCCGATCCCGCTGGACGCCGAACCGCTGGTCAGCTACGGAATGGACTCACTCAACGCACTGCACGTCGCCGAGCTGGTCTTCCGGGAGTTCGGGGTCGACGTGCCGGTGCGCGACCTGCTCGAAGGGCTGAGCCTGGCGGACGTGACGGCCCGGGTGGTCGACCCGCCGGCCGGCACGGCACAGCCGGCGACCGGACCGGGGCGGACCGCGCCGGCGGCGGGCGGCCACGCCCACGGGCGGTTGTCGAAGGCCCAGGAGTCGCTGGCGTTCCTCCAGATGCTCAATCCGGACAGCGACGAGTACAACATCTCCTTCGCCTGGGAGCTGGACCCGTCGACCGACGTGGACATGTTCCGGGCGGCGCTGCACGCGGCGGTACGCCGGCAGCCGGAGTTGGCGGCCCGCATCGTCACGGACGGCAACCTGCGGCGACGTGAGCCGGTGTCGGCGCAACGAATGGCCGAGGCGCTGGCGCCGGAGCCGATCCCGGTCCGCGACGACCAGATCGAGGAGCAGCTCGGGTACGCGGCGACCGTGCCGTTCCGGCTGGACGAGGGGCCGTTGCTGCGGCTGCACCGGTGGCAGTCACCGCAGCGGCAGGTCTACCAGCTCGTCGTGCACCACGCGGTGACCGACCTCTGGTCGTTGAGCATGGCCCTGCGTGACCTGGGACGGGGGTACGCCGCACTGCGCGCCGGACGCACGCCGCCGGACGAGCCGCGCGGCTCCTACGACGACTACGTCACCGCACAGGAGCAGTACCTGGCCGCCCCGGTTGCCGCCGAGCGGGACAGCCGGCTCGTCGAACGGCTACCGAACCGGGCCGCGTCCCTCGACGTACGCACCGACGGGGCGCGGAGCAGCCGCCGCGGCGCGCGGGCGGGCCGGGTCGAACACGCCGTGCCCGTCACCGACCCGGGCGCGGGACCTGCCCGGGTGGCGCTGCTGTCGGCGCTCTGGGCGGCCTGCCTGCACCGCTACGGCACGCCGAACCCGGTGGTGGTGGGCGTACCGGTGGTCGGCCGGCCGTCCGGCCGGCTGGCCGAGGTCGGCGGACTGTGTACCAACACCGTGCCGCTGGCCGTTCAGGTGCGGCCGGAGCAGCCATTGGCGGAGCTGGTCACCGACGTCCGCCAGCAGCTCCTCGCCGGCCTCGACGCCGGCCTGTATCCCCTGGTACGGGCGGTGGAGGCGGTACGCCCGCAACGGGCAGCCGGCCGGCTGCCCCTGGTCGAGACGCTCATCACGGTGCAGGAGAACCCGCTGCCCGAGGTGCCGGGCCTGCTCGACGCGATCAGCGGCCGGGCGGCCCGGCTGGAACTCGACGGGCTGGTCCTGCACAGCGTCCCGGTGCCCCGGCGCAGCTGCCGGTACGACCTCGACCTGGTGGTCACCCCACGGGACACCGGCTACCTGCTGACCCTGGACTACGCCACCGACCTGTTCCTGCCCCGGACCGCGGAGGCGATCCTGGCCACGTTCGCGGCGATGGTGCGGGCGGCGGGCTCCGCCGGCACGACGGTCGTCGACGACGTGCTGCTCCTCTCCCCCGCCGACGAGACACTCACCCGAACCCTCGGCAGCTGCGACACGCCCCCGCTCGATCCGCCACCACTGGCCCGGATACGGTCGGTCGCGACCGACCGTCCCGACGCGCCGGCGCTGGTGGAGGCCGGCCGGACCATCGACTTCGCCGACTTCGTCGCCCGGACGGACCGGGTCGGCGCGGCGTTGCGGACCGCGATGGCACAGGAGCACCCCGCGGGCGGTGCGCGGTGACCGCGCGGGACGCCGAGGAGGCAGCCCGCCGGCAGGTCGGCCTGCTGCTGGAGTCGCCGGCCGACTTCACGGTCGGGATGTTCGGCGCCTGGTCGGTGGGGTTCGGGGTGCTCCCGCTGCCCGTCGAGTTCCCCGATGCCCGACTGCGCGAGATGCTGGCCGACTGCGCGCCCCGGTTGCTGCTCACCTCGGCGGCGCAGGCGGACCGGGCGGCGCGGCTGACGGCGGGCCTGCCGCACGCCCCGAGCATCGTGCTGCTCGACGTCGCGCTGGGCGCGACGGGCCCGGATGAGACGCCGACGGGCCCCCCGTCCGGTGGCGCCGCCCCGGTCCCGCCCGGCGGGCCCGGTCCCGACGACCCGGCGTACACCGTCTACACCAGCGGGTCCACCGGCCGCCCCAAGGGGGTGCTGATCCGGCAGGGCCAGTTGTCGCACCTGATCGCCTGGGAGGGGCGGGCGTGGGAGCTGGGGCCGTGGGTACGGATGGCGCAGACCCTCTCCCTCGGCTTCGACTTCGGTCTCCAGGAGCTGTTCACGGCCCTGCCGTACGGTGGTTGCGTCGTCGTGCCGGCACCCGGTGACCGCACCAACGCGCGGACGTACGCCCGGTTCCTGCGGCGGGAGCGGGTCACCGTCCTGTTCACCACACCGTCGTACGCCGACCAGTTGGTCGCCACGGGTGAGCCCCTGCCCGACCTGCGCCTGGTCCTGCTCGGCGGCGAGGTGCTGAAGCGGTCCACGGTGGTCGGCCTGCGCGCGCTGGTCGCCACCGACTGCCGGCTGGTCAACGGGTACGGCCCGACCGAGGCCACGGTCAACTGCCTGGCCTACGAGATCCCCGCGAAGGTGCCGGACGAGGAACTGCCTGCGGTGCTGCCGGTCGGGCTGCCGTCGGCGGCGAGCCGCATCTGGCTGGCCGACGACGACGACCGGCCGCTCCCGGTCGGGGCGCTCGGGAACATCCTCATCGCCGGGCCGGGGGTGGCCGACGGCTACCTGCACCGGCCGGAGGCGACCGCCGAGCGGTTCGCCGCCGACCCAGCCGGCCTGCGCTACTACCGCACCGGTGACCTGGCCTACCTCGATCCGGACGACGGCTTCGTCGTGGTGGGCCGCGCGGACCGGCAGGTCAAGGTACGCGGGTTCCGGGTCGAACTCGGTGAGGTGGAGTTCGCCATGCGGGAGGTGCCCGGCGTCGTCGGCTGCGCCGCGCTGGTGCTGGAGGAGCCCCGCCGGCTGGTCGCCTTCGTCACCGGCCGACGGGTCGACCCCACCGACTTGCTCCGGCTGGTCGGCGAGAGGCTGCCGGTGGCCATGGTGCCCGAGCAGGTCGTCACGCTCGACGAGCTGCCGATGACGGCGAACGGCAAACTCGACGAGGCGTTGCTGCGCCAGGCGGCGCAGCGCGAGTACACCGAGGTGCTGCCCGGGTCGGCGGGGGCACGCGAGGTGGAGGCAGCGGTCTGCCGCATCTGGGCCGACGCCCTGGCCCTGAGCACGGTCGCACCGGACACGAACGTCTTCGACGCGGGCGCGCACTCGCTGGTGGTGACCCGGGTGCACCACCAGCTCCAGGTCAGCCTCGGTGTGACCTTCCCGATCCACTACCTGTTCGAGTACCCCTGCCCGCGGGACCTCGCCGGGCACCTCGCCGCGCGGCGCACCACCCGTCCGACGTCGCCCGCCCCCGCGCTGGCCCGACCCCGAAGGACCGAACATGGCCATGACGCCCCTTGACGAACACCCCGACGCGGTAGCGATCGTCGGCATGGCGGCCCGCCTGCCGGGCGCGCCGGACGTCGACACGTACTGGCTGAACCTGTGCGAGGGCGTCGAGAGCGTCACCCGGCACACCCGCGAGGAGATGCTGGCCGCGGGGGTGCGCCCGGAGCTGGTGGACAACCCCCACTACGTGGACGCCACCGCCGCGTTGGAGGACGCCGACGCCTTCGACGCCGCGTTCTTCGGGTACTCCGCCCGCGAGGCGTCCATCATGGACCCCCAGCACCGCATCTTCCTGGAGACCGCGTACCACGCCCTTGAGGACGCCGCCTGCGACCCGCGCCGCTACGACGGTGAGATCGGGGTCTACGCGGGCTGCACGATGAACACGTACATGCTCTACAACGTGATGGGCCACCGCGACGACGTCGCGGCCATGGTGGGCGACCTGCAGACCATGGTGGGCAACGACAAGGACTTCCTGGCCACCCGGGTCTCCCACCGGCTGGACCTGCGGGGGCCGAGCCTGAGCGTGCAGACCGCGTGCTCCAGTTCGCTGGTCGCCATCCACCTGGCCGCCCGCGCCCTCGTCGGCCGGGAGTGCGACATGGCGCTGGCCGGCGGCTCGTCGGTACGGATGCCACTGCGCGGCGGGTACCTCGCCAACCCGGGCGGCACGTCCTCCCCGGACGGCCACTGTCGGGCCTTCGACGCCGACGCGGCCGGCAGCATCCCGGGCAACGGCGCGGGCGTCGTGGTCCTGAAGCGGTACGCCGACGCGGTCCGCGACGGCGACCAGATCCACGGGGTGATCCTCGGCTCCGCCATCAACAACGACGGGCGGGCCAAGGCCAGTTTCACCGCACCCAGCATCGACGGCCAGTACCGGGCGGTCAGCGGGGCGCTGGCCCGGGCCGGGGTGTCGGCGCGGGACATCCGGTTCGTGGAGGCGCACGGCACCGGCACCCCGCTGGGCGATCCGATCGAGGTGGCGGCGATCAGCCGGGCCTTCCAGCAGTCGACGCCGGACCGGCAGTACTGCTGGCTCGGCTCGGTCAAGCCCAACATCGGTCACCTGGACGCGGCGGCGGGCGTCGCCGGGCTCATCAAGGCGGTCCTGGCGCTGCGGCACCGCCGGGTGCCTCCCGTGGTCAACTTCCGGCGGCCGAACCCGAAGCTGGAGCTGGACAGCAGCCCGTTCCGGGTGCCGAGCGAGCTGGTGGACCTGGACGCCGACGGGCCGCTGCTCGCCTCGGTCAACTCGCTGGCCATGGGCGGCACCAACGCGCACGTCGTGCTGCGCGAGCCGGACCCGTCGCCCGGTGGGGCCCGCTCCGGCCGGCGTCGGCACGCGGTGCAGCTCTCCGCGCGCACGCCGGAGGCGCTGGAGGAGATGAGCCGCAAGCTGGGTCGCTGGGCCCGCGAGCACCCGGGCGTCGAGCTGGCCGACGTGGCGTACACGCTGGCCACCGGCCGGCAGGAGTGGGAGCACCGCCGGGTGGTCCTGGCCCGGGACCTGACCGACGTGGCCTCCGCCCTGTCCGCCACCGGCAGCCGGCGGCAGAAGACCGGCCGGCGTCGCCCCAACGACCGTCCGGTGTTCCTCTTCCCGGGGCAGGGCGCGCAGCGGGTCGGCATGGGCGCCGCGCTGGCCCGGCGGGACCCGCTGTTCGCCCGGCACCTGGAGACGGTGCTGGACCTGTTCGGGGGGGCCGGTCTGGACCTGCGGGCGGCGATCAACCCGGAGGCGGGCGACACCGAGGAGACCCGCGCCGCCCTGGCCTGGACGCAGGTCACCCAGCCGGCGCTGTTCGCGGTGGAGTGGGCGCTCGGACAGACCCTGATCGACCTGGGGGTCCGACCGCACGCCATGCTCGGCCACAGCATCGGTGAGCTGGTCGCCGCCGTGCTCGGCGGGGTACTCGACCTGCCGGACGCGGTCACGTTGGTGGCCCTGCGCGGGCAGGCGCTGGCCGAGACCGCCGAGGGCGCCATGCTCTCGGTCAACCTGCCGATCGACGAGGTACGGCAGCTGCTGGACGGCCGGGACCTGAGCGTCGCGGCGGAGAACGCGCCGTCGCTGGTCGTGGTCGCCGGCACCGAGGACGCCGTCGAGGAGTTCGCCGCGGTCCTGCGCCAGGACGGCGTGACCACCACCCGGCTGCGGGTCAGCCACGCGTTCCACTCCGCGCTGGTGGAGCCGGCGGCCGAGCGGTTGCGGGCCGGCCTCGCCGGGCTCACGTTGCGGGAGCCGCGGATTCCGATCATCTCCAACGTCTCCGGCGACTACCTGACCGCGCGGGAGGCGACCAGCGTCGACTACTGGGTCGCCCAGATGTGCCAGCCGGTGCGCTTCGCCGACGGGGTACGGACGCTGGTCCAGGACGAGGTGTCGGCGTTCCTGGAGGTCGGGCCGGGCCGGGCGCTGAGCGCCCTGGTGCGGTCCACCGCTGCGGAGGCGACCTGCCTGCCGGTGCTCACGGTGGACGACACCCGGGAGGCGGAGGATCTGCTCGGCGTCCTGACCGACCTGTGGTTGCTGGGCGGCAGCTTCGACATGGCCGCCTACTACTCCGACGAGCGGCGCGTCAGGTTGTCGCTGCCCAGCTACCCGTTCGCCCGGACCCGGCACTGGCTGGACCCGATGCTCCCGGCGGCCCGCGCGGCGGCGGCGCCGGCCGCTGCGCCGGCCGGACCGGTCGCTGCGCCGGCGGCGCCGGCCGCGGACGCCGGTTTCACCCGGACCCAGCGCTACCTCGTCGCCCTGTGGAAGCAACTGCTGGGCACGGACCGGGTCGGACTCAACGACAGCTTCTTCGACCTGGACGGCAACTCGCTGCTGGCGATGCAGATGGTCACCCAGGTCCGCCGCGACGGCGCGGCCGACCTGGAGATGACCGCGTTGTTCGAGTCGCCCACCGTCGCCGGGCTGGCCGCGCACCTGGAGGTCAGCGGCTTCGTCCCGCCGGACGGGCCGCAGGCCCCGGCCACGGCCGGGGCTGCCCGTCCGGAGGCGGGGCAGCCCGACGCGGCGACCGACGGGTCGGCCGACGAGTTGGCCGCGCTCCTCGCCGAGGTCGACGCGCTCTCCGAGGACGAGGTCGCGGCCCGGCTGGCCGAGCTGAACGTGGCGGCCGACCGATGAGCGCGCCGATCGACGGGATCGACCTGGACCGGCTCTCCCCGCAACGTCGGGAGTTGGTCGAGCGCCTGCTGCGGCAGCGCCAGGCGGGGGGCGCCGCGCCGTCGACGCCGTCCACGCCGGCGCGGTCCGCCGAGCCGGCCGCGCCGCCCGGCCGGCGGCCGGCGCTCGCGGTCAGCCTGTTCTTCTTCTCCGCCGACCTCGACGACGCGCCGGCCGACAAGTACGACCTCGTGCTGCGCTGCGCCGAACTCGCCGACGAGTTGGGCCTGCACGCGGTGTGGGTGCCCGAGCGGCACTTCAACCCGTTCGGGGCGCCGTACCCCGCTCCGGCGGTGTTGTTGGCGGCGATCGCCAGCCGGACCCGGCGGATCGGACTGCGGGCCGGCAGCGTGGTGCTGCCGCTGCACGATCCGCTCCTGGTGGCCGAGGAGTGGGGCGTGCTCGACGCGATCAGCCGGGGTCGGGTCGCGCTGTCGCTCGCGTCGGGCTGGCACGCCGACGACTTCGTCCTCGACCCCGACTCGTACGAGCGCCGCAAGGAGGTGCTGACCGAACGCCTGGCGGTCCTGCGCACCCTCTGGGAGGGCGGCAGCAGCCTGCGCGCCGGACCGCAGGGTCGGACGATCGAGACGCGGACCTACCCGCGGCCGGCCCGGCCGCTGGAGACCTGGCTGACCAGCTCCAGCAACCCGCAGACCTGGCAGACCGCCGGGGAGCTCGACCTGCACGTGCTGACCGCGATGCTGGAACAGACCGTCGACGACATCGCCGAGAAGGTGACGCTGTACCGGAAGGCCCGCGCGGAGGCCGGACACGTCAGCGCGGACCGGCAGGTCACCTGCATGCTGCACACCCATCTCGCGGAGCGGGCGGAGGACGTCGTCCCCCGGGTGCGCGAGCCCCTGGGCCGATACCTCTCGGCGCACCTGAACCTGTTCGAGAAGTTCGCCGCGACCCAGGACGTCGGGGTCCGCCCGGAGGACGTGACCGAGGCCGACCGGGCCCTGCTGCTGGAGCACGGGCTCCAGCGGTACCTGCGGCAGTCCGGCCTGTTCGGCAGCGTGCAGAGCTGCCTGCCGATGGTCGACCGCCTGGTCGCGGCCGGGGTGACCGAGCTGGGTTGTCTGGTCGACTTCGGCCTGCCGGACGAGCAGGTCTTCGAGTGCGTCCGGCAGCTCGGCCGGTTGCAGGAAGAGGTACGTGACCGCGCGGGGGACCTGCGTTGACCGCCTGGTTCAGCGTGTACCCGCACCTGGGCGGGGGCAGGGGAACCTACCTGCCGGTGCTTCAGGAGCTGCGCCGGGCGGCGGGCTGCCACGTGCCGACGCTGCCCGGCCGGGACGGCCGGTACGGCGAGCCCGCCTGCCGCACCTTCGGGTCGCTCGCCGACGATCTGTGGCGGCAGCTGCGGGTCGAGTTGGACGCCGGCGGCGATCCCCGTGAGCTGGTCCTCTTCGGGTTCAGCATGGGCGCGCTGCTGGCGACCGAACTGGCGGCCCGGCTGTCCGACCAGGGAATCGGCTGCCGTGGCCTGGTCGTCGCCGGTTCGCCGCCCCCGCACCTGATCGACGCGGACGCCCGGGTCGGTCACCTGCCCGACGACGAGTTCGTCGAGGCCCTGGCCACGCACGGGATGATGGTCCGGACGGCGCTGCCCGAGGCCGAGCTGCGGGCCCTGATGCTGCCGATCTGGCGGGCGGACTGTGCGGTGGTGGAGAGCCATCCGCGGGCCCGGGTGCGGCTGGACTGCCCGGTGCTGGCGGTGGCCGGCAGCGAGGATCCCCTGGTCGGCGCGGAACACCTGGCGGCCTGGCAGCAGGTCGGCGGGCCCGGGTCACGGTCGGTGGCGGTGCCCGGTGGGCACGGCGCGGTACTGGAGGACCACCGCGTGTTGCTGGAGTTGTTGGTCGAAGCCGCCGATCTCGAAACGCGGACGCCGCGATGAGCGTCCGGGGCAGCGCGCTGCGGACGGTGTGGGACCCGGCCGGGCCGGACGGCCTGCCGTTCGGCAGCAACAGCATGCAGCACGGCACGGCGGTGTTCGAGGGGATCCGGTGCTATCCGACGGCGCAGGGCCCGGCGATCTTCCGCCTCGACGACCACCTGCGACGGCTGCTCGGTTCCGCCCACCAGCTGGGCATCCCGCACGACTACGACCTTCCCCGGCTGCGCGAGCGGGTGCTGGCCGCGGCGGACACCGGCGGATCGGACGAGTCGTATCTGCGCCCGGTTCTCTACACGCCCGACAGTCAGCTCGGCGTAGACCTGGGCCGGTTCCGGTTCGTCCTCGCGGTCGAGGTCTACTCGATGGCGCCGGCCGACACCGGGACGGGCGCACTCCCGCCGGGCGTCCGGTTGACGGTGTCACCCTGGCGTCGTCCGGCCGCCACCTCGTTCCCCCCGCAGGTGAAGGCGACCGGAACGTACGCCGTGTCGGCGCTGGCCCGTACCGCTGCCGCGGCGCGGGGATTCGACGACGCGATCCAGCTCGATCCGGTCTCCGGCCGGGTGGCCGAGTCCACGGTCGCGAACGTCTTCCTGGTACGCGGCGGCCGGCTGCTGACGCCGTGGCTCTCCGACAGCCTGCTGGCGGGCATCACCCGGGACACCGTGCTGGTGCTGGCCCGACAGCTCGGCATCGACGTCGCCGAGGGGCCGGTCGAGCTGACCGACCTGTACCAGGCGCAGGAGGTGTTCCTGACCGGCACGGCCGCTGAGCTCGTGCCGGCCACCGAAATCGACGGGCACGGGACCGACCCGCGTGGTCCGGTGTTCCGTGCTGTCGCGGAGGCCTTCCGTGACGCCGTCCGCGGGCGACGTTTCCGTGATCTGGGCTGGCTCACCCGTACGTCCGAACCCCACCAAGCTGCCCGTATCTGAGGAGGAACACTCGTGGAACTTTTCCACTGTTTCGGTGCCCGGCCAGAGCACCGGGTGGACACCCGCCAGGCCGTCGCCATGCTCGACGCCAGCGGCTGCCGCTATCTGGCGGTCAACACCCACTCGATCGACCAGGTCACACGGGGCGACGACCTGCCGATCGGCTACTCGAGCGCGACTCTGGGCTCGGTCCGGGACTCCCTCGGTGAGGGCTCCCCGGTGCTGCCGGTGCTCAACATCAACCACCCCACCACGGCGGCCGAGGCCATCGACCGGACGCGCCGGGCGGTCGAGATGACCGGACTTCGGATCATCAAGCTGGAGGTGCTCGACGAGGGCTACCACGTCAGCCAGAACGCCGCTGTCGTGGAGGCCGCGGCTGTCCTGGTGGCCGAGGGTTTCGAGGTGTGGCCGCTGATCACCCCGGACGCGGCGGTCTTCGCCGACTGCGTCGAGCTGGGCAGCACCATGGTCCGGGTGATGGGCTCCCCGATCGGCGCCCGGCGGGGCATCGACCCGCAGTGGCGGACGGCGACCGAGGCGCTGTTGGCCACCGCCACGGTGCCGGTCATGCTCGATGGTGGTGTCGGCTCCGTCGAGCACGCCGTCGCCGCCGCCGAGCAGGGCTTCTCCTCCATCCTGGTGAACTCGTGCCTCTTCGCCGACGGCGACCCGGTGGCCGCGCTGCGCGAGTTCCGCAAGGCGATCGACTCGGTCGAGACGCCGACCGAGCTCGTCGGCCGCTGAGGCCGACCGGGGGCTGAGTCCACCGGGGGCCGGTAGATCCGGCCGGTGACGGACGTGGCGGAGGATCATCCCGGGGATGCTCCTCCGCCACGGCACCTCCGTGCCAGGAGGCAGATCCCGGCCGGCGACCCGCCCCACCCACTGCCGGCGCCCCGAGGGGACCGGTGCGGCGAACGCGACAGCCCGGCCGGTCCGGGGAGGAGGCCAGGTGAGGTACCGCGAGCTGGGGACGTTGTCGGTGAGCGAGGTCGGCCTCGGTAGCTGGCTGACCATCGGCCGGGACCGGCAGCAGCGGGTCGACGCCCTGGTGCGTGCGGCGTTGGACCTGGGTGTCAACCTCTTCGACACGGCCGACTCGTACGACGGCGCGCAGGAGGCGCTGGGCGGCGCGCTTCGTGGCGTGCCCCGTGACGACTACGTGATCTCGACAAAGGTGTACTACCCGTACCCGGGTGGCAGCGGCGGGTTGTCCCGGGACCACATCCTGTCCAGTGCCCGGCGCAGCCTGCGGCAGCTCGGGGTGGACCATCTGGACCTGCTCAGCGCCCACCGGTTCGACGACTCGGTTCCGCTGCCCGAGACGATCGGGGCCTTCGCCGAACTCGTCGCCGCCGGCGCAATCAGACACTACGGCGTCAGCGAGTGGACCGCCGCGCAGATCAGCGAGGCCTGCCGGGTCGCCGAGGAGATCGGCGCTCCGCGACCGGTGAGCAACCAGCCCCAGTACAACGTGGTGTGGCGCGTCCCGGAGGGTGAGGTCGTGCCGACGTGCCAGCGGTTCGGACTCGGTCTGGTCGCGTTCTGGCCGCTGGCCCAGGGCATCCTCACCGGCAAGTACCGACCCGGACGACCGGCCCCGGCACAGAGCCGGGGCGCGACCGACCTCGGCCGGCAGACCATGTCGGCGCTGATGCACGACGCGGTGCTGGACCGGGTCGAGCTCCTCGGCAGGCTGGCCGCCCGGCGTGGGCTCACCACCGCCCAGCTCGCGATCGCCTGGGTGCTCAACCGCCCCGGCGTCCGCGCGGCGGTCGTCGGCGCCTCCGGGCCGGAGCAACTGACGGAGAACGTCGGCGGGAGCGGCGTACGCCTCGACGGGACGACCATGGCCCTCGTCGACAAGGTGCTCACCGGCCTGGTCCACACAGATGTCACCGCCACCGGCTGAACCCGACGGGACATCTCGGCTCACTCGCCCGTACCGTCCTCGACGGGGAAGCCGTACCTCGGCTGCGCATCGGACTCGTCGCCGCCGGAATCCTGGCCACCTGCGGTCGCACCGTTGCTCGGAACTCCTTCTGGCCGAGTCAACGGCAGAGAGGGACTGACACCGATGCCCCCGTGCCGAACTTGCCCGCCGTGTGGAGCAGGCCTTCGTTCTTCATCGGCCGGGCAGATCGGCCAGCCAGCGGTCCAGGGCCGCCGGGGAGCGGAACAGCAACACCGGCGGCCCGGACGGATCCGTCTGCCAGGCCCGCATCCGCCGGCGATCCCGGCCGAACGCGGTGACGTGCCACACCAGGATCGAGTCCCGGGACAGCACGCTGCCCAGCGACTCGCGGTTGCCGTTGCAGATCTCCTCCCCCGTCACCAGCCGGCGCACGGTACGGCGCAGCAGCCGCCACGAGGAGCACCGACGCGGGTAGTCCAGGCCGACCACCAGGTCGGCGCGAGCCAGCGGCACATCCCGCCACCCGTGGTACGCCCCGTCGAGGATCCAGCGGTCCCGTCGGCAGATCTCCTCGATCCGGCTGCGCTGCTGCGCGACCGGCACCTCGACCCAGCCGGGTTGCCAGAGCAGGTCGTCGACCGGGTACCACGGCACCCCGAGGCGCTCGGCCAGCCGCGCCGCGAGGGTGGACTTGCCCGCGCCGTACACCCCGTAGACCAGGATGCGAGATGGTGCGCTCATCGCGGCAGCGTACGCCCGCCGGCGGCCCGGGATCGTGTCACGGAGCGTTGCGGTTGGTGAGGTCGATGAGGAGTTCGCGGGCGTATGCGAGCCGGTCGGCGGTGATCGACTCCTCGAATCCCGCGGACGACTGCAACGGCCCCGACACCAGCGGGCCGGAGGGCCGGGGCGAGGACCGCCCCGGACCCGACCCCGATCAGTCGATGACGGCAAGGACGATCTTGCCAGTCGTGCGGCCGGTCTCGCCGATCTCGTGCGCCCTGGCCACCTGCTCAAGCGGCAGGACCACCTCGATCTCGGGGCGCAGCCGCCCCGTCTCGACGAGCGAGGCGATCGCCCTCATCCCCGCATGATCGGGTTCGACGATCGTGAAGCCGGCCCGTACGCCGCGCTCGCGCGCCTTCGCCGCCAGATCGGCCTCCGCCGGCGCAGCGAGCGACACCACGATGCCGCCGTCGCGCAGCGTCCGGAGTGAGCGCGGCCCGTAGTCGCCCCCGATGGTGTCGATCACGATGTCGACGTCGCTCACCGCCGACGCGAAGTCGACCCGCGTGTAGTCGATGACCTCGTCGGCACCGAGGCCGTACACGAAGGCGTGCTTGGCCGAGCGGGCGGTGCCGATGACGTACGCGCCGTGTGCCTTGGCGATCTGGACGGCGAGGTGGCCGACGCCACCCGCCGCGGCATGGACCAGCACCCGCTGACCCGGGCGCACCTCGGCGCTGTCGACCAGCGACTGGTACGCGGTGAGCGCCGCCACCGGGAGCGCGGCGGCCTCCACGTGGGAGAGCGCGGCCGGCTTACGGGTGAGGTGCCGAGCCGGGGAGGTCACGTACTCCGCGTACGTGCCCGCCGGTTGCGGTAGGCGCGGCATGCCGAACACCTCGTCGCCGGGCCTGAACATCGTCACACCGAGCCCGACCGCCTCGATCACGCCGGACACGTCCCACCCCAGCCTGACCGGCGTCTCGCCCAGCAGCCCCCCGGTGGCCCGGTGCCACCAGTCGGTCGGGTTGACGCCGGCCGCGTGGACCCGGACGAGCACCTCCGAGATCCCCGGCTCCGGGCGGTCCACCTCGACCACCTTCAACACCTCGGGGCCCCCGAGCGAGTCCTGACTGACAGCACGCATGATCTTTCCTTTGCTCCCGTACGAGTCGCCGATCGGCGTACGGCCAACACTGCGGGAGACGGGTACGCGCTTCGAGTGGCCAGATCGCCAACATGTGACAGGATCTGGCCATGCATCGTGTCGTCGTCCTGGCTCTTGAGGGTGTCTATCCGTTCGAGTTGAGCATCCCGGTGCGGATCTTCGGCACCGCGACGGGCGAGGACGGCGACCCGCTCTACGAAGTGATCACCTGTAGCCTCGACGGCGCTCCGGTCGCGACGAGCGCGGACTTCGTCGTCGCGGTGCGGCACGGGGTCGAGGTCTTCGAGACGGCGGACACCCTGGTGATCCCCCCGTTCGTGTGCGGTCCCCCGGAGGACCGGAACCTGCTTCCCGACGAGCTGGCCGAGGCATTCACCCGTCTCCGGCGGGGTGCCCGTATCGTATCGATCTGCACCGCGTCGTACGTCCTCGCCGCCGCCGGCCTCCTGGACGGCCGCGCCGCGACGACGCACTGGAACGAGGCCGACCGTTTCCAACGGATGTTCCCCCGGATCAAGGTCGATCCCGGTGTGCTGTTCGTCGACGACGGAGACGTGCTCACGGCGGCGGGGGTCGCCGCCGGGGTCGACCTGTGCATGCACCTCCTTCGCCGCGACCACGGCAGCGAGGTCGCCAACCGGGTGGCTCGGCTGTGCGTCGTGCCGCCCTGGCGCGAGGGCGGCCAGGCGCAGTTCATCGAACGTCCGGTGCCCGAGCCCTCGACGGCCACCACGTCCATGACCCGCGACTGGGCACTCGACCGGCTCCATCGACCGCTGACCCTGTCCGAGCTGGCCGACCACGCGCGGATGAGCGTGCGAACGTTCTCCCGGCGCTTCCGCGACGAGGTCGGGACGACCCCCGGCCAGTGGTTGACCCAGCAACGCGTCGCACACGCGCGCCGCCTGCTGGAGTCGACCGATCTACCGGTGGACCGGGTCGCCGGCGAGGCCGGGTTCGGAACCGCCGCCTCGCTGCGCCAGCACCTGACCGCCGCGATCGGCGTGCCGCCGACGACCTACCGCCACACGTTCCGCGCCGGCCGTGCCACGCCGACGGGCGCGCCACGCTGATCGGCTTCCGGGCACCGCCCCCGGGGAGGACCCGCACAGTCGCGGTGCCCGACGGGGGCGGCGGCGCGGCGGCGCGGCGGCGGGCCGCGACGCCTGCACGGTCCGGTCATCGACGCCCGGCGTCCGACAGGCCGACAGCGGCGTCGACGGTCACGACCGGCCGGCGAACCCGGGCCGGCGGGGCGGGCAGGGCACCCCGGTCGACCTTGCCGTTCGCGGTCGCCGGCAGCTCCGGGAGGACCACGTACCGCAGGGGCACCATGTAGTCGGGCAACTGCTGCGCCATGAGGGCGCGCAGCGCGGGCTCGGCCAGGCGCCGTGGGTCGGCGTCGCGCTCGGCCACCAGGTACGCCACCAGGGTCGCGGCGGCGCCCAGGTCGCCGCGGAGCAGCACGACACTGTTGGCGACGAGCGGGTGCCGGTTGAGCACCGACTCGATCTCGCCGAGTTCCACCCGCTGCCCGCGGATCTTCACCTGCGTGTCGATGCGCCCGCCGTAGTTGAGGTGCCCGCTCGGCGACCACCAGGCCAGGTCACCGGTGCGGTACACCCGCTGCGGCCACCCGGCGACGTCGACCTCGACGAACCGCTCCGCGGTCAGGTCGGGCCGCCCGGCGTACCCCCGGGCCAGGCAGTCCCCGCCGAGGACCAGTTCCCCGGGCACGCCCAGCGGCGCGAGTTCGCCGCGCTCGTCGAGGACGTACGCGGCGACGTTCGTGATCGGCCGGCCGATGGGGACCGTGTCGCCCGGTTCGGGCCGCCGACACGGCCAGGCGGTGACGTCGATCGCCGCCTCGGTCGGCCCGTACAGGTTGTGCACCTCGACCTGCGGCAGAGCGGTGGTGAGCTTGTTGACCAGCTTCGGCGGCAGCGCCTCCCCGCTGCAGATCACCCGGCGCAGGCCGGTGCACCGGCCCAGCCCGCGCTCCTCGACGAACAGGGCGAGCATGGACGGCACGAAGTGCACCGTGGTCACCGACTCGCGGGCGACGACCTCGACCATCTCCTGCGGGTCGCGGTGCGCCTGCGCCTCGGCCGTGACCAGGGTCGCGCCGGTCATGAACGCCCACAACAGCTCCCACACCGACACGTCGAAGGTGTACGGCGTCTTCTGCAGCACCCGGTCGCCCGGGCCGATGGGGTACTCGTCGCACATCCACACCAGCCGGTTGGCCAGTGACAGGTGCGTCATCTGCACGCCCTTGGGCGCTCCCGTGGAGCCGGAGGTGAAGATGACGTACGACAGCCCCCGCACCACCTCCTCCGGCGCCCGGTAGCCGCGCCAGTCGACCGGCGCGGCGGGCAGGTCGCCGCCCGCCAGCGGCCGTACGGGCACGGACGGCTCCCCGCCGGAGCCCAGCGCGGCCCGCCCCTCGTCGTCGGCCAGCACCAGCGCCGCGTCGGCCGTGCGGAGCATGAGGTCCAGCCGGGGGCGCGGGTGGGACGGATCCAGCGGCAGGTACGCCCCGCCGGCCAGCAGGACGCCGAGCACCGCGACCACCATCTCGGGGCTTCGCTCGGTGCACAGGCCGACCACCGACCCGGGTCCCACGCCCTCGGCGCGCAGCCGCCCCGCCAGCGCCGCCGCCTCGTCCAGGAACTCGCGATAGGTGCGGTCGCGTCCGCCGCCGCGCAGCGCGACGGCATCGGGGGTGAGCTGCGCCTGGCGGCAGATCGTCTCGTGCACGGGCGTACGCGGCGCGGGGGTCGGCGCGGCGTTGAAGCCGAGCAGCGTCCTGCGCTCCCCCGGGCCGACCAGGGCGGCTTCCCGCACCGGCCGGTCCGGGTGGGCGGCGAGCCAGGCGTGCAGGGTGTCCAGGCGCTCCTGCAGGTGTGCGGGATCGCCGTGGCCGCGGGCGAACCACACCGGTGTTCCGCCCAGCACCGCCGACGCCCCGGCGCCGCCCGTCGTGGGCGCCGCCGGCCCGACGCCCACCGCCACGGACGCCGGGGGCTCGTCCGACGCGGGGACCACGACGGCGGGACCCGGCTGCGGGCCGCGCGTCCGCTCGCGTACCTGGGTCAGGGTGCTGTCCGGGAGGACCCGCACCAGGCTGTCGCCCCACGGGCCGTGCACGGCGACCGAGGTCGCGGCCGACAGGCGGTGGCAGAGCACGGCCGCCACCGCCGCGGCCAGGGTCGGATCGACACGGCCGGTCATGCCGTCACCAGCCCGGCCAGCACGCGCGGCGTGGGATCGGCGGACAGCGCCTCCGTCTGCACGCGCACCCCGAACCTGCGCTGCACCTGGCTGATCATGCGGATGAACAGCAGCGACTCACCGCCGAGCGTGAAGAAGTTCGCGTCCGGCCCGATCTCGGGAGAGCCGAGCATCCGGCCCCACAGCTCAATGATCTCCTTCAGCACCTCGTCCCCGCCGGCACCGGCGGGGTCCGCCGCCGGTTGCGGAGGGTCCTCGGCCGGTCGCGCCGGTGCGGCGTCGAGCCAGTGCCGGGTGCGGGCGAAGGGGTACGTGGGCAGCGCGACCCGCCGCGCCCTGCTGTCGCCGCGCACCGCTGCCCAGTCCACGGCCGCGCCGGCGGTCCACAGCCCGCCGAGTCCGGCGAGCACGTCACCGGCGTCGGCCCGCTCCGTCGGCCGGGGCTGCAGGGCGAACCCGGGTACCCGCCGCCCGTCCTGCGGCGCCTCCCGGGCCGCGCCGGTCAGCGCGGTGCCCGGCCCGACCTCGACCAGGACCGGATCGGGCAGGCCCAGCCCGGTCAGCAGCGCGTCGTGGTAGCGCACCGGGCTGCGCAGTTGCGCGGCCCAGTAGCCCTCGGCGCGCGGCAGCCCCTTGCCGAGCAACCCGCCGTCGATGCTGCTGACCACCGGGATGGTGCGGGGTCGCTGGGCGATGCGATCCGCCTCGACGCCGAGCAGCCGGGCCGCCCCGGCCATCATCCGCGAGTGGAAGGCGCGCTGCGCGGGCAACGTCCGGCAGCGGATCTCGGCCGCCGCCAGGCGCTCCCGGAACGCGGCGAGCTGTGCCACCGGCCCGGCCACCACGGTGACCTCGGGGCCGTTGCGCGCGGCCACGTCGAGGTCGTCCAGGCCCGCCAGGTGCTCCTCCAGGTCGGGCACCGGCGCGAGCACGGCCAGCATGCCGCCCTCAGGCGCGTCCTGCATCAGCCTGCCGCGGGTCACGACCAGGCGCAGCATGTCCTCGGCGGCCATCTCGCCGGCCAGCGCCGCAGCCGCGAACTCGCCGATCGAGTGGCCGATCAGCGCCGCCGGGCGTACGCCCCACGACACCAGCAGCCTGCCGAGCGCGAGCTCGTGCAGCGCCAGCGCGGGCTGGGTGACGTCGGTGCGGTGCACGACGCCGTGCGGGTCGACGTCGACCAGCACGTCGCGCAGGTCCAGCCCCAGGTCCGGGGCCAGCAGCCCCGCCCCGTGGTCGAGGTCGGCACGGAAGGACGGGTAACGGTCGTAGAGGCCCCGCGACATGGCGGGGAACTCCGCGCCCTGGCCCGGGAACAGGAACACCACGCTGGGCCGGCGGGCCGCCTCGCGGACCGGTGCCCTGCGCAGCCGGGTCAGCGCCGCCGGGACGTCCCGCGCGGCGACCGCGAGCCGGTGCGGGAAGTGCCTGCGGTACGTCTGCGACGTCAGCGCGACATCGCCGACGGCCAGGTCGGGGCGCTGCCGCAGGTGTTCGCTCAGCTGCTCGGCGCCCGCCCGGACCGCCTCCGGGCTGCGCCCGGACAGCACGATCAGCTCGGCGTCGCCGTCGGCCGTGGAGGAACCGGGCACGGCCGGCCCGTCGGCCTCCTCCAGCACCACGTGGGCGTTGGTGCCGCCCAGGCCGAAGGAGCTGACCGCCGCCCGACGCGGCCCGCCGGCGGTGTCCCACTGTCGGGCCACGCTGTCCGCGGTGAACGGGGTCGACCCGTCGAGCAGCTCGGGCCGGGCCTGCTTGAGGCCGGCCAGCGGCGGGATCTGCCGGAAGTGCAGCGCCAGCGTGGCCTTGATGAGGCCCGCGACACCGGCCGCCGCGTCGAGGTGTCCGACGTTGGCCTTGACCGAGCCGATCGAGCACGGCCGCTCGCCCCGACGGAACACCTCGGTCAACGCCGCCAGCTCGATCGCGTCGCCGACCTCGGTGGCGGTGCCGTGCGCCTCCAGGTAACCGACGCTCGCGGGGTCGACGCCGGCGGCGGCGTACGCGCGGTTCAGCACGTCGATCTGCCCGGCGACGCCGGGCGCGGTGTAGCCGACCTTCAGGCCCCCGTCGTTGTTCACCGCCGACCCCTTGATCAGGGCGTACACGGTGTCCCCGTCGCGGCGGGCGTCCTCGGCGCGTTTGAGCGCCACCATGGCGACGCCGTTGCCGGGGACCGTCCCGTCGGCCGAGGCGTCGAAGGGCCGGCACGTGCCGTCGGGCGACATGATGCCCTTCGTCTCGTAGAGGTAGCCGGCCTGCTGCGGCACGGCCACACAGACTCCGCCGGCGAGCGCGACGTCCGAGTCGCCGGTGCGCAGGCTCTGGCAGGCCAGGTGCACCGCCACCAGCGACGTCGAGCAGGCGGTCTGCACGGTGACCGCCGGGCCGCCCAGGTCCAGCCGGTACGCGATCTTCGCCGCCAGATGGTCCTTCTCGTTGCCCAGCACGACCGACAGCAGCCCCTGGGTCTCGACCAGGCCGGGCTGCGTGAACACGTGGTGCAGCGCGTAGTAGTTGAAGCCGGCCCCGGCGAACACGCCGACCCGCCCGAACGGTTGCTGGCCGGCCAGCCCGGCGGACTCCAACGCGGCCCACGCCGTCTGCATCAGCAGCCGGTGCTGCGGATCCATGGTCTCGGCCTCCCGTGGCGTAATGCCGAAGAAGGCGGCGTCGAACAGGTCCGGGTCGGCCAGCACGCCCCGCGCCGGCACGTACGCCGGGTCGTCGAGCCGGTCGGCGGACACGCCCGCGGCCAGCAGCTCGCCGCGGGTCAGCTCGCTGATCGTGATCGTCCCGGCGACCACGTTGGACCAGTACTGCCAGACGTCGGCAGCGCCGGGGAACCGGCCCGCCATGCCTACGATCGCGATGTCGCCGTTCATGAGGATGCGCCTACTCCTTCGGTCTGTGCGTGCAGGTGCCTGGCCAGCGTCTGGACGGTCGGGAAGCGGTAGAGGTCGGTCAGCGGGACGGCCCGGCCGGCCAGTCGCTCCTGCAGCAGCCGGCGCACGATCGCCAACCGCAGCGACTCCCCGCCGACGTCGAAGAACGCCTCGTCGACGTCGAAGTCGTCGGTGCCCAGCGCCTCCACCCAAACCCCCGTCACCAGTTCCTCGAACTCGGCCACCGACGCCGAGCTCGGGGCGGGGATCGACGCCGGCCGCCCCGCCGCCGCTGCTGTGGGCGTGACGGCGGCGGGCTGCGGCACCGCGGCCAGCACGCCCAGGGCCCTGAGGTCGACCTTGCCGTTGCGGTCGAGCGGGAACTCGGCCACGGTCACCCACTGCTGCGGCCGGGCGTAGGGTGGCAGCTCGGCCTCCACCGCACGGCGCACGCCGGCCACCACCAGTCCGTCGGGTGCGGGCTTGAGCGCGGCGCACAGGCGTACGCCGGTCGCCGGATCCCCGGTGGTGAACACCACCGCGTCCCGCACCCCGGGCTGCGCCCGCAGCCTGCGCTCGACGTCGACCAGCTCCACCCGGTGCCCGGCGATCTTCACCTGGCGGTCGTTGCGGCCGAGGAAGCGCAGCTGCCCGTCCGCGCCCCAGCGCACCAGATCCCCGGTGCGGTACAGGCGCGCCCCCAG
The DNA here is from genome assembly GCF_040296145.1 of Micromonospora sp. NPDC002296. Taxonomy (NCBI): domain Bacteria; kingdom Bacillati; phylum Actinomycetota; class Actinomycetes; order Micromonosporales; family Micromonosporaceae; genus Micromonospora; species Micromonospora sp. NPDC002296. The sequence goes on along the minus strand of NZ_JBEOWQ010000015.1, from coordinate 82,791 downwards.
GCCGGCGTGCCGCACGAACGACGCGTCCGTGCGCGCGGCGTCGTTGAGGTAGCCGTCGGCGAGCCCGGTGCCCGCCGCCTGCAACTCGCCGACGGCGCCCGGCGGGACAAGGCGTCCGGACGGGTCGACGACGTACAGGTCGGTGCCGTGCACCGCCGCGCCGATCGGCAGCGGGTCCGGCGTCGCGTCGGCGTGGTCGACCGAGTACGTCGTGGTGAACGTGGTGTTCTCGGTGGGGCCGTAGCCGTTGGTGACCCGCAGCCCCGGGCAGGCCCGCAGCATCCGGCGCACGTGCGCCGGTGAGACCACGCCGCCCCCGGTGAACAGCTGCCGCAGCCCGGCGAACCCGTCCGGGCGGTGGTCGGCGACCAGGTGGAACACGCCCGAGGTGAGCCAGGCGTGGGTGATCCCGGCGGTGGGCAGGAACTCGGCCAGGCCGCTCGGCGTCGGCTCCCCGGGCGGGAACACCACCACCGTGTCGCCGTTGACCAGCGGCACCAGCAGCTCCAGCGTGGACGCGTCGAACGCCAGCGGGGACAGCCGCATCATCCGCATGCCCGACCGGTCGGCGAACAGCCGCGGATCGTCGGCCAGCCGCAGCACCGCCCGGTGCGGCACGACCACGCCCTTGGGCACGCCCGTCGAGCCCGAGGTGAAGGAGACGTACGCGGCCCGCGTCGGGCCGGCCGGGGCGGCCCCGATCGCGTCGTCCCCGGCCCGCGGCGGCGTGCGCAGGCAGGCCGGGGCGCAGTCGCCCACGCCCGACCACTGCGGGCCGGGCGGGCCCGCGCCGAGGCGGGCCCGTGGCGCGACGGCTGCGGCCAGGTGTGCCCGCCACTCGTCGGTGGCGAGGTGGTCGACCGCGACGTAGTACGCGCCCAGCCGCAGCACACCCAGCACCGCGACGGCCTCGGCGGCCGAGCGCGGCAGCTCCAGGATCACCGCGTCACCGGCGCGCACGCCGTGCGCGTGCAGCAGCCGCGACTGCTCGACGGCATGGTCGTGCAGCTCACGGTAGGTCAGCGTGAGCCCGGCGTGCGCGTCGACCAGCGCGATCCGCTCGCCCGCCGACTCCGCGTGCGCCGCGAACCGGCTCCACACGTCGCCGGAGGTGTCGTACGAGCCGCCCGCGCCCAGCTCCCGCAGCCGGGCGTGCTGCCCAGCCGACAGGGTCGTGACGTCGCGCAGGGCCGCGCCCGGACCGGCGGCCAGCTCCAGCAGCGCCGCCCCGAACGACTCGGCCAGCTCCCCGGCGTCGGCGGCGGTGAGCGCCGACGTCGCGTACTCCAGGGCGAACCGGGGACGACCCGACCACGACTGGAGGTAGAGCAGCGCGTCGAACACCGCGCCGTGGCAGTGACCCTCGTGCACCCGCCAGGTGCGGCCACCGGCGGCCAGCTCGTCGGGCACCAGCTCGTGGTGGGCGGCGAAGCCGACCTGCGCCAGCGGGTTGCGGCCCGGGTCGGTGTCGACGCCGAGCCCGGAGACGACCCGCTCGAACGGCACGTCGGCGTCGGCGGCGGCCTCGGCCAGCGCCGCCGCCACGCCGCGTACGTAGTCCCGCACGTCGACGTCGTCGGCCGCGCCGCAGCGCACCGGGACGACCCGGGTGCACAGGCCCACGATGTCGTCCATGCCCGCCTCGAACCGGCCCGCCGCCGGCACCCCGAGCACCAGGTCGGTCAGGCCCGCGCGGCGGGACACGGCCAGTGCCCACGCCGCCATGGCCACCGACGTCACCGTCACCCGGCAGTGCCGGGCCAGCTCGGTCGCGGCCCGCGCCGCCTCGGCGTCGAGGTACAGGTGCAGCCGCGCGCCGTGACCGTCGGCCTCGACGACCGGCGGCAGGTCGGTGGGCAGCGTCACCGTGAACGGCGCGCCGTCCAGCCGGGCCGCCGTCCGGGCCAGCGCGCCGTCCAGCGCCCCGGAGGCCTCCTGCGCGGCCAGCCGCGAGCCGACCCAGTCCGGCGACGGCGCGGCGCCCAGCGGGCCGTTTCCGGCGTAGAGCTCGGCGAACTCGCGCCACAGCACGCCGACGCTCCAGCCGTCGCTGATCGTGTGGTGCACCAGCATGGTGAGCAGGTCGCGCCGCCCGGCACGGGTCAGCACGAAGACGACCGGCGGCTGTTCGAAGGGGCGCAGCAACCGCGCGGCCGACCGGCCGTAGAGCTCGTGCACGGCGCGTACCGCGTCGTCGCCGGGCAGCGTCTGGTGCAGCAGCCTCGGCTCGTACGGCGCGGGCAGCACGATCCGGGCCTGACGCGGGTCCCGGACGAACCGGGTGCGCAGGGCCTCGTGCCGGGTCGCCAACTCGCGCAGCGCCGAACGGGTCCGGGCCCCGTCGAGCGGCCCGTCCGCCTCCAGCGTGAACATCAGGTGGTAGGGCGCGTCCTGGTCGAGCAGGTGCGCGGCCAGCATGGACCGCTGGCCGGGCAGCAGTTCCAGCTCGGCGGGCCGCCGCGCGGCCACCGGCGGCGCGGTGTCCACGTAGTCCACCGCGCCGGCCAGCGCCCGCGCCAGCGGCAGCGCAGACAGCAGCCGGGCGCTGTCCACGTGCGCCCGCAGCTCACGCTGACCCAGCGAGACCAGCGCGATGGCCTGTAGCGAGGTGCCGCCGAGGGCGACGAACGACTCCGTGCCGGCCGCGTCGCGCAGGTGCTCGGGCGTGAGGCCGAGCACCCGTGCGGCGAGCGGCGTCCAGGTGGTGAGGTCGCGGGCGGCCATCACACGCTCTCCGCCACGGGCCTGTCCGGCGACACCTGGCTCGCGACGTCACGCAGGTCGGCGAGGCGGGGGTTCTCCAGGACGTGGCCGAACATCACCGCGAGGTTGAGCTCCTGACGGATCAGCGTGCTCAGCCGCAGGGCGCTGAGCGAGTGGCCGCCGAGGTCGAAGAAGTCGTCGTCGTCGTCGACCGTGTCGACGCCGAGCACCTCCATCCACAGCTCCTCGAACTCGGCCACCCAGGTCCGGTCGTGTACGTCGCGCATCAGTGGTGCCTCTCTGTGTCCAGGTGGGTCGCGGGGGCGTCCAGGTAGTGCCGGGTGGCCGCGAAGGGGTAGGTGGGGGCGGGCAGCCGACGCCGTCCGGTGTCGTGCACGCCGTCCCAGGCGCCGATGACACCCAGTTGCCACAGCGCGCCGACGGTCGCGAGCAGCCGGGCGTGCCGGTCGGCGGGCAGCACGGGCTGGTCCGGGCCCAGGTGTGGGGTGACGCTCGTGCCGACCTCGATCCAGAACACCGGGTCGAGGTCGACGGGCAGCGTCGCCGACGCGGGCGGTTCGGCCGCCCGCGCCCGCCAGTACGCGAGGTCGCCGCCGCCGGTCAGCGGCTGCCCGTCGAAGGCGTGGACGGGCAGGTCGGCCGGGCCGAGCCGGACGCCGTCGACGCCGGTGCCGCGGATCAGCCCCAGCGCGTCCGCGACGGACATGATCCCGGCCACGACCGCGCAGGCCACCGCGCCGATGCCGGCGCCGGCCACGGCGCGCGGGGCCAGCCCCCGGCTGCGCAGCGACCGCGCCAGGCCGACACAGGCCAGCAGCCGGTCGCAGCGCTCCCGGACGGCCTCGTCGAGGTCGTGACCGCGCAGCAGCGCCACGCCCTCGTCGACGACCCGGCGGTACACCGGGTCGGCGTCGTAGTTGGGCCGGTTGCCGGTCAGCTCGCCGGCCCCGGTGAGGTGCAGCGCCACCCCGCGCGCCCGCCCCTTCGCGCCGGCCTGCCGGACCGTCGCCGGCGAGCCGTGTGCTCCGGTCAGGAACGCGGCCCGCCACGGCAGCTCGGCCCGGCCGGTCCGCAGCGTGTACGCGAGGTCGGCCAGTTCGCCGGGCGTCGTCCCGGCCACGTGGGCCACGGCGTGGTCCAGGCTGTCCTGCGCCACGGCGGCGGTCTTGGCGGAGACCAGAACCAGCTCGGTGACGTGGCGGCGAGGCCGGGACCGGACGGCCGGGGCCTCCTGCAGCACGACGTGGGCGTTGGTGCCGCCGATGCCGAAGGCGCTCACCCCGGCCCGGCGTACGCCGTCGATCGGCTCCCAGGGCCGGGCCGTCGCCGGCAGCTCGAACACCGAACCGTCCAGTTCGACCGCCGGGTTGGGCGTGCGCAGGTGGGCGATCGGCGGGATCACCCGGTGCTTCAGCGCCAGCACCGTCTTGATCAGGCCGATCACCCCGGCGGCGGTGTCCAGGTGCCCGACGACCGACTTGGCCGCGCCGAGAGCGCAGGGCCGCCGGTCGGGCCGAACGCTGTCGAAGACCTGCCGCAGCGCCGCCACCTCGATCGGGTCGCCGAGCGCGGTGCCGGTGCCGTGGGTCTCGATCAGGCCGACGGTATCCGGGTCGACGTCGGCCACGCTCAGCGCCGCCGAGATCACGCCGCTCTGGCCGGTGGGACCGGGCGCGGTGAAGCCCGCCTTGCGGGAGCCGTCGTTGTTGACCGCGGAGCCGCGGATCACGGCGTGCACGGTGTCGCCGTCGCGCAGCGCGTCCCCGAGCCGCTTGAGCACCACCACGCCCGCGCCGTCGCCGGGCACGGTGCCGTCGGCCGCGGCGTCGAAGGCCCGGCACCTGCCGTCGGCGGAGAAGATCCCGCCGGGCTCGTACAGGTGCCCGCGCCGCGTCGGCGGGGCAACCGTGGCGGCACCGGCCAGCGCCACGTCGGCGTCGTAGGTCAGCAACGCCTGTGCCGCCTGGTGCACCGCGACCAGCGACGTCGAGCAGGCGGTCTGCACGGCCAGCGCCGGACCCTGCAGGTTGAGCTTGTACGCGATCCGGGTGGCCGCGAAATCCTTGTCGCTGCCGATGATCAGCCCCAGGCCGCCGGCCGCCTCGACCGCGCGTTCGTTGGGCCACACGTTGTCGAGCAGGTAGACGTTCAGGCCGGTGCCGACGTACACGCCGATCCGGTTGCCGTCGGCCGCGACGGGCGGGTAGCCGGCGTGCTCCAGCGCGGTCCAGGCGCACTCCAGCAGGATCCGCTGCTGTGGATCCATCAGCGCGCTGTCCGACGGCGAGTAGCTGAACAGCCGGTGGTCGAAGCGGTCCGCGCCACTGAGCACCGCCCGGGCGGGCACGAAGTCGGGCCGCTCCACCACGTCCTTCGGCACGCCCCAGCCGACGAGCTGCTCGGGTGTGAAGAAGGTGACCGCGTCGACCCCGTCGACCACGTGGTGCCAGAACAGGTCCAGGTCGCGTTCGGCGCCCGGGGCCCGTACGGCCATGCCGACCACCGCCACCGCCGCGCTGTCGTCGAGTTCAGCCACGGCCGCCTCCGGTGCGGCGCCGGTCGGCGAGCAGGGCGCGACCCTGACGGCGCTGCGCCGCCTTCGCGTCGGCGAGCACCGGGGCCTCCTGTTGCAGGTGCGCGGCGCAGCCGGCGACCGTGCCGGAGCGGAACAGGTCCGTCACGGAGACGTCCAGGCCCTCCTCGGAGAGCCGCTGTTGCAGCGCGATCAGCGTGAAGCTGTGCCCGCCCAGGTCGAAGAAGTTGTCGTGCAGCCCGATGTCGACCCGGTCCAGCACCTCGCCCCAGCAGGCCCGGATGCGCTCCTCCAGGCCGGTGCCGGCGGTGAGGTCGCGCCGCGCCGCGGGGGCTGCGGCCGTGCGCGCGGCGCGGCTGTCGGCCAGCAGCCGCGCGGTGTCCACCTTGCCGTGCGTGGTCAGCGGGATCGCCGCGACGGTCAGGATCCGCGACGGCACCATGTACGCCGGCAGCGTCCCCCGCACGTAGGCCCGCAACTCGCGTTCGGCGTCCGGGCCGAACTCGCCGACGACGAAGGCGGCCAGTTCGTCGTTCTCCGCCGCCACGGCGCACGAACGCACCGCCGGGTGGGTCAGGAACGCGCCCTCGACCTCGGCCAGCTCGACGCGGTAGCCGCGCAGCTGCACCTGGTTGTCGTTGCGGCCGAGGTACACCAGGTTCCCGTCGACGCCCCACTTGACCACGTCGCCGGTCCGGTACATCACGCCCCTGCCGTACGGGTCGGGCAGGAAGCGCGCCTCGGTCAGCTCCGGGTTGTCCACGTAGCCGTGCGCGACGAGCACGCCGCCGCAGTACAGCTCGCCGGGCACGTTGAGACCGGTCGGCCGCAGGTCGTCGTCGAGGACGTAGCAGCGCCCCGACGGCAACGGCACACCGACGTTGCCCTCCCCGACCCGGGCCAGGTCCGCGGCGGGCGCCGCGAAGATCGTGACGTGGATGGTGCCCTCGGTGATGCCGTACATGTTGACGAACACCGCGCGCATGCCCGGCGCGCCGGCGACCAGCGACGTGACCCGCGACCAGCTCAGCGCCTCGCCGCCGAGAACCACGTAGCGGATGCTGGAGACCTCGTGCGCGCCCAGCAGCCGCAGGTACGGGGGCAGCAGCCGGTAGAGCGCACCCGGGGTCTGGAAGACCACCGTGACGGCCTCGCGCCGTACCAGCGCGGCGAGCCGCTGCCGGTCCACCAGGTCGGCCTGGTCGGCGACGACCAGCCGGCCGCCGGTGGTCAGCGCGCCCCACATCTCCCACACCGAGGCGTCGAACGAGAACGAGCTCGCCGCCAGCCACACGTCGGCGGCGGTGACGTCGAGGCCGGCCGGGGTCGGGCTGTGCAGGGCGTCCAGGCCGCCGTGTCCGACCATGACGCCCTTGGGCACACCGGTGGAGCCCGAGGTGTAGATGATGTACGCCTGGTCGTCCGGACCGGGGAACGTCTCCGCGACCACGGACGTCCCGTTGAGGGTGTGCGCGTCGGCCAGCCGGATGTCGCGGTCCTGCGCCAGCGCCCCGGCGGTGTCGGCGGTGCTGGCCTCCACCAACATGAACGGCATCGCGGCGTTGGCCGTGATCAGTTCGAGGCGCTGCTGCGGGTACTCGGGGTCCAGTGGCACGTAGACGCCGCCGAGCTTCCACACGCCCAGGATCGCCGCGACGATCGCGGGCGAGCGGCGCAGCAGCAGCCCGACCCGGTCGCCGCGCCGTACGCCCCGATCGGCCAGGCCCGCCGCGATCCGCCCGGCCCACCGGTCCAGCTCGGCGTAGGTGACCTCCACGTCCCGGTGGCGCACCGCCACCGCGTCCGGGGTGTGCGCCACGTGCTCGGCGAACCGGCGCAGCACCGACGGGTGCTCGACCGGCCGCTGCGGGACCGGCGGATTCACCCCCTCGGTCAGCAGCAGCCGCTCGGCCTCCGTCACCATGGACGGCTCGTCGTCCGGCTCGTCGACGACCGACCTCAGGAAGGTCAGGTAGTGGTTGAGCAGCGTCTCGACGGTCGCCGGGGTGAACAGTTCGGTGCTGTACTCGGCACGCAGGAACGGCGTGGCGGTGGAGACGTCGAGGGTCAGGCCCAGGTCGAACTTGGTGACGTCGATCTCGACGTCGACCTCGGTCAGCTTCACCCCGTCGAACTCGGGGAACGCGAACGGGAAGTTCTGCACCGTCAGGGAGGTCTGGAACAGCGGGGCGTGGCTGAGCTGCCGCTCCCCCACGGTGGCCCGCACGATCTGCTCGAACGGCACGTCCTGGTTGGCGAACGCGGCCATGCTGGCCCCGCGGGCCCGGTCGACCAGTTCGGCGAAGCTCGGCCGGCCGGACACGTCGAGGCGGATCGGCAGCGTGTTGACCAGGCAGCCGACGAGGCGCTCCTCGGCCTCGTCCATCCGGTTGGCCACCGGCACGCCGATCACCACCTCGTCCTGGCGCGCGTACCGCGACAGCACCGAGGCGTACGCGGCCAGCGTCACCGCGAACAGCGTTGCACCCCGCGCCCTGGCCCAGTCGGTGAGCCGCTCGACCAGCGCGGGCTCGACGGGGCGGCGGAGCACCGCGCCGTCGGCGCTGAGCACGCTCGGCCGGGGGAAGTCGGTGGGCAGCGCGAGCTGCGGGACGTCACGCAGCCGGGCTCGCCAGAAGTCCAGCCCGGAGCTGTCGCGCTCCCAGGACTCGCGCTGCCGCCGCGCGTACGTCAGGTGGGACTGCGGCGGTTCGGCGTACTCGGCGGCACCGGGTCCGGACAACGCGGCGTTGTACTCGGCGGCGAGGTCCCGCAGCAGCAGGCCCACCGACCAGCCGTCGCAGGCGATGTGGTGCACCAACACCGCGAGCGTGTGCTCGTCCGGGCCCCAGGAACGCAGGAAGGCGCGCAGCACCGGCCCGTCGCCGAGCCCGAAGGGACGGCGGGCCTGCTCGGCGACCAGGGTGTGCAGGAAGGTCTCCTGGGTGTCCCGGTCGGCCCACCCGCTTACCTGGATGTCGATGTCCGCGTGCGGGGTGGGCGACACCCGCTGGGTGAGCACACCGTCGACCAACGCGAACGTGGTGCGCAGCGCGTCGTGCCGGGCGACGACGCGCGTCAGCGCCCCGCGCAGCACCTCGGGCCGCAGCGCGCCGTGCAGGTGGACCGCGAAGGCCACCACGTACGCCGGGTTGCCGGGCTGGAGCTGGTTGAGGAAATAGAGTCGTTCCTGAGCGAAGGAAGCAGGACCGGTACGAACCATGGATCGAGCGTGGTCCGCCGGACCTCCCACCCGACAGAGCATCGTTCCCCGCTGCCCGGGGAAATCCTCCCGGGTCGCGTTCCGGGCACCTCGATGCCTCCGCCGGATGCGGCCCGGCCCCCGGCCCGACGGGGTCAGCCGTCGGACCGGGGGCCGGTCGGGATGCGCGCACCGCCGGGGAACGTCGCTAGTACTCGCCGCGGCCGAAGGCGGCCAGCTCCGCGGAGTGCCCCGGGTTGCTGACGTACGTCGCCCCGATCGGGGCGGTCACCCGGCACCACATGTCGAGCCGCTCCACGTCGATGCCGGCCGCCGCGGCCAACTCGTCACGCCGGCGCACCATCTCCGCACGGTCCAGACCCTCCAGCACGTAGTCGACCGCGTCGAAGCAGGGGTCACCGGCGCAGGCCATCGGGTCGATGGCCACCAGGCCCTTCGCACCGCCGCTGAGCACGTTGCCCAGGTGCAGGTCGCCGTGCAGCAGCACGGTGTCGGTGGGTGCCGCGAACAGGTCGTCGCGCAGCCGCTTCGACCCGGTGAGGTCGGCGCCCCGCCGCACCGCCGAGTTGAACAGCACGTCGATCCAGTCCTCCAGCCGCCGCGGCGAGGCCGCCGGGTCCCCGACGCCGTGCAGGTCGTTGAGGAACGCGGCGTACTCCGCCGGCGAGGGCGGCTGCGGCATCTTCTCCACCAACGTGCCCGGGTGGATCGATTCGAGCAGCACCGCGCCCTTGGCCGTCGCCAGCACCGCCGGCACCCGCCCGCTGGCCGCGAACTGGCGCAGCATGTCGACCTCCTCCCGCACGGCGTAGCTGTCGGGTGACAGCTTCAGCACCGCGTCGCCCTGCGGGCCCCGGCACCGGAACACCACCGAGGAGTTGCCGGACTTGAGCTGGTCGCCGAGGTCGAGCCCCCACTGCTCGACGAGTTCGTCCAGCCGCCGGGGCAACGTGCCGACCCAGCGGTGCGCCGCCTTGCCGAACCTCGGCTCCAGTCGATTCGTGATCGCTTCCAGATCAAGGACCATCCCACTCACCTCTCCGTCGATCGCGCGTCGGCGTACGCGGCGGAGTCGCCCACCTTCGGCAGGGGCGCGGCGCCCCACCTGTGGGCCAGCGGGACGCTGCCACCGGACACCCGGTCGGGACTCGGCGCGGGGCGCTCCAGCCTGGCCTTTCGGGCGACCTCGATCGCCTCGTACCGGTCCGACACGTTCAATTTGTTGAAGATGGTCGAGATGTGGTTGCTGACCGTCTTGGGCGACAGGTGCAGCTGCGTGGCGATCGCCCCGTTGCGCATGCCCGAAGCGATCAGCTCCAGCACCTGGCGCTCGCGCGTCGTCAGCTCCGGGAAGAGCTGCTGGTTGCGGGGCTCCCGGCCGAGCTTCGCGATGAGTTGATCGGCCACCCTGGGTCCAAGGATCACCTCGCCCGTCGCGAGGCCCCGGATCGTCCGCACGATGCCGTCGCCCGGGCAGCTCTTGAGCACGTAGCCCCGCGCGCCGGCGCGCATGGCCGCGAAGACCGACCCCTCGTCCTCGACCGCGGTGAAGACCAGCACCGCGGTCGAGGGCGAGAGCCGGGCGATCTCCTGCAGCGTCACGCCCGCCTGGAAGTCCGGCAGCTCGATGTCGAGCACGAGCACGTCGGGGCGCAGCGCCGCCGCCCCTTTCATCGCCTCCCGCGCGGTACCCGCCTCGGCGACCACGGCGACCTCGGCCGAGGAGGACAGCAGGGCACGCAGGCCCTTGCGCACCACCGGCTGGGCATCGGCCAGCACAACTGTCACAGCACGGGATACTGCCTCGTACGCGACACCTCCTGGCTCCCGCCTCATCGTAGGAGCCAGTTCGGTGGTCGAGCCCACGCTGACCATCACAACACCTCACCCGTCCTAACTGGCCCGCGACGCCTCCCTTCGGTGGAGGCGTCGCGGAATAGCCGACTCCGCATCGGCGTGAACATTTGATGACCACCAACAGAAGAACACGCGTACTTAGCCGTACGGTATCCATGTCCATCTTCTGACGCAATTGCAGCGATCAAATCAATATGAGCGATCGAAGGAAGCTTCTCGACGACGAAACGGCCCACAACGGACCGGAGGGCCGGGACGAAACCCAGGGCCCCCTGCTCAACGCCTCGCACGACCCAGGACGCCCGCCCTGGTCGGGCCGCACGACTAGCCCACCGAGCTCCGGGCGTCCACGGGCAGCTGTCCCGATCGACCCAGGAATTCGTCCCACCCCCGGCCCACCGAACGCCCTGTCCCGCCCTGCCCCGCCACCGCGATGATTGACGCCGACCGCTCCCCCACACCAGGATGTGCGAATATGCCCTTTTCGCGATTGATTGATTCCGGAACCCGTTTGGTACCGACCGATCCGCTACGCAGGAAACTGATCGCGATCCGGCTGGCCGAATCGATCGGCAAGGGAGTCTTTCTCAGCGGCAGTGTCGTCTACTTCACGCTCCGCGTCGGACTCGACCCCAAGCAGGTCGGTCTGGGCCTGTCCGCGGCGGGCATGTCCGCCTTCATCTCATCGGTCCTGTTCGGCGTGATCGCCGACCGGGTGGGCGCGCGCCGGCTGCTCGTCATGCTGTTCGCCGCGCTGGCGGTGGGATTCGGGCTCTACGCCCTGGTGGACAACGCGGTCCACTTCTTCGCCCTGGTGGTCGCCGTCGGCTTCATCGAGTACGGCACCGGCCCGACCAACGGGGCGCTCGTCGGCAACCTCGTGCCCGCCGAGGAACGGGTCAAGCTCAAGGCCATGATGCGGTCGGTGTTCAACATCGGTTTCAGCATCGGCATCGGCGTGGCTGCCGTCGCCGCGCTCAGCCAGCGGCTGCTCGTGCTGATCCCGCTCACCACCGCCGCGCTGATGGCCAGCGCCGCGCTGCTGGTCACCCGCCTGCCCGACACGCCGTCGCGTCCCGTTCCGGTGGGCTTCAAGCGCTTCGCCGCCGTACGCGACCCGCGCTTCCTCTCCGTCGTCGGCGTCTCGACGGTGCTCGCCTCCCACGTCACCGTCATCCTGGTCACGATGCCGCTGTGGGCACTCAACCGCACCTCGCTGCCGCACTTCCTGATCCCGCTGCTGCTCATCTTCAACACGGTGTTCGTCATCCTGTTCCAGGTGCGGGCCAGCCGTGGCGCGGACACCGTGGACGGTGCCGGCAGGCTCGCCCGGCGCTCCGGCTACTGGCTGGCCGGCGGATGCGCCGTCATCGCGGTGACCGCCCTCAACGACGACGTCGTGCTGGTGTCCGTCGCGATCGTCGCCGCGGTGCTGATCCTGTCGGTGGCCGAGGTGATGCAGGCAGCCTCGGGGTGGGGCCTCGCCTTCGGGCTCGCCCCGGAGCACGCCCAGGGCGAGTACCTCGGCGCGTTCGACCTACACGTGATCACGCAGAACATCATCGGCCCGGCCGTGCTGTCCGGCCTGGTCATCGCCTTCGGCTTCTGGGGCTGGCTCGGCATCGCGGTGGCCGCGTTGGCCGCGTCGGCGCTGATCGTCCCGGTCGCGCGCCGCGGCGAGGTCACGCTCGTCCGGGCGGCAGCCTCCGCGACCAGCCCGTAGGGCCCCGCACCGTCGGCCGGGACCATCCCGGCCGACGGGCCGGGCACCCTACGGACGGTCGCGGCCGGGATCAGGTCCCCGGGGCGGCTGCGGGCCGGGCACCCCGCGCGGACCGCGAGGCCCCGCCCCGCAGCACCCGACGCACGATCGCCGGACGCAGCAGCCGGTGCGGCGGGTCGACGAGGTTGAGGACCCGCAGGAAGGCGGTGCCGAGCACCGCGTCGGTGCGGGCGGCGGCATGGAGCCGGTGCACGTACGCGTTGACGAGCCGCACCCGCACCGTCCGGCGCCCGTCCACCTCGGGGAAGCGCAGATCCGTGCCGACCGCGATGGACCACGGGCCGTCGATGAGCTTGCTGGCCCCGCGGAAGAACCGCCGCCACAGCCGGTCCCGGTCGCCCGCCAGCAGGGTCCGCAGCAGCAGGCCCTCGGTGGCCGCGACCGTCATTCCCTGACCGTAGACGGGGTTGAAGCTGCACAGGGCGTCCCCGAACACCAGGTAGCCGAGCGGAAAGCGGCGCAGCCGCTCGTAGCGCCGCCGGACGCTCGCCGGATAGCGCATCAGGGCCGGTTCGCCGACGGGGGTGGCCTCGCGCACCAACCGGCTGATCAGCGGCAGACCCAGCGACTCGGCGAACCGTGCGTAGCCCTCGTCGTCCAGCGGCGGCTGCTCGCCGAGCACCCCGGCGAGGGCCACCCCGAAGCGGCCATTCTCCTGGGCGGCGACGATGCCGGTGCGCGGACGCCCCGGAACGGCGTTGGTCAGCGCGCCGAGGAGGCCGTCGAGGTGGCGGGGGTCGCGCTCGTAGTTGCGGGTGACATAGGTGACGTCGACCGCGACCCGCTGTTCTTGCGGGGCCGGGCAGCCGAGCGCGGTCAGCCACCCCGGGGTACGCGACGCCCGGCCGCAGGCGTCGACCACCAGATCGGCGTCGAGCCGGTAGGCCGCCCCGTCGCGCGGCGTCACCAGGACACCGGTGATCCGGCGACGGTCGTCGGTGCTCAGCAGACCGGTCGCCTCCGCAGGAGGCTGGAAACGGACGTTCCCCAGCTTCTCCACCCGGGCCCGCACCGTGCGCTCCAGCAGGGGGCGGCTGACCCCCACGCCGATGAGCTGGGACGGGGAGCGGCGCATCGGGTAGCCGTCGTTGCACCAGTGCACCTGCCCGTTGAGGTCGACGAGGGGTGCGCCGGCCGCGTGCAGCTCGTCGCTGAGACCGTCGAACAGCTCGTCGAGCGCCTGCCGCCCGCGGGCCAGCAGAACGTGCAGCTGACGCGACTGGGGCACCCCGCGCCGCGGCGCCGGCGCCTCGGGCAGGATGTCGCGGTCGACGATCGTGACGGTGTCGTACGCGTCGCTGAGCACCCGGGCGGCGATCAGCCCGCCCATGCTGGCACCCAGTACCACGGCGTTGCCTGCGCGGCCCATGGTCGAGACGGTAGGCGACCGAGGCGCGCCGGTCCTCTTCCAGATTGCGCAACCGGCTCGACGGCCCGGACTCCCGCACAGTCGGCCGGCCTTTCGCCGAAGCTGATCCGCGAAAGATCCGGGCCGGCCACCGAGGACGGCGCCCGGTTCGGACGAAAGCTGTCCTCAGTGGCCGGCGGCGAGGTGGTCAGGGCGAGGTGGAGAGCGAGGCGACGAGCCCGGCGCCGCCGCAGCAGAGCAGCCCGAACACGACCAGCGTGACGAGCAGGACGCTGTAGTTCGACCACATGCCGAACTTCGTCACGTCGGTGCCGTTCCCGTCGTGGACGCGGTTGCGCCAACCGCCGAAGCGGAACGACAGGGCGTGCAGGGCCCCGGGGTGGGCGACGAGCGCGGTGGTCATGACGGGGATGCCCATGAAGTCGGTGTAGCGGACGTCGTGCGGCCCCGCCGGGACGGCCACGTACCAGGTGCCCTCACCGGGGATCGGCACCGCCTGGCGGTCGATCTTGAATTTGCTGGTGGTCGGGGCGGGCACGATGTACGGCCCGCGGTTGACCGAGACGGCCAGCACCGCGTGGCCCGGGGGCGGCGAAATCGGGTGTGGGTAGGCCATCAGCGGCGTGACGGCGCCGGGCATGGGTGGGTACGACGGATGAGGAGGGTACGACACCGCCACATCCTGGCACGGCCCCGCACACTCCGGCAGAGCCGCCGATGATCACGAAGCGGGCACGAGTTGGACACCGATCGGCGGAGCGCCGCCGGCCAGGCCCCGCCAACCCTCGTTGCCCGAGATCCGACACCTGACCGGGCGAAGGGCACATCCATCCCGCATCGTCCGTTCGGCTAGTAATTAGCCAATCCTTCGGGTAGTGTTCGCGGCATCAACTGGACGACATGACGCGGTGGCGAGGCCCGTGATCGTGGCCTTGCGACAGCGCACCCGCCCGTACGTGTGCTCCGGCGACAGCCGGTTCGGAGATCTTCCGGTCGATCCGATCCACGGGCACGTGCGGAAGGACCACCCCATGTCCACCACCCTCGAACCGTCGACCAGCACCCGCCTCGGCCGACGAAGCAGCGCGCAGAACGCCGACAGCGCCGACAACCTTCTGGCCTCGATGGCCGCCACCCCGGCCGACGACCCCCGCCGACCGGCCCTGCGGGAACGCGCCATCGAGGCGTGGTTGCCACTCGCCCGCCACCTGGCACGCCGCTACGCCGGACGCGGCGCACACGACGAGGACCTGGCCCAGACCGCCGCGGTCGGGCTCATCAAGGCCGTCGACAACTTCGACCCCACCCGGGGCGTCGACTTCACCGGATACGCCATCCCCACCATCATCGGCGAGATCAAGCGGTACTTCCGTGACCGCACCTGGGCCGTGCGGGTGCCCCGCCGCCTGCAGGAACTACGCCTGACGATCAGCGAGGCGAACAGCACCCTCACCCAGACGTTGAGGCGCTCGCCGACCGTGGCCGACATCGCGACCTACCTCGACCTGACCGAGGAGACGGTCCTGGAAGGACTGGAAGGGGCCCGGGCCTACCGGGCCACCTCGCTGTCCACCCCGATCGGGGCCGACGGCAGCAGGGAACTCGGCGACACCCTGGGCGTCAACGACCACGGCCTCGACCTGGCCGAGATCCGCGTCGCCCTCGGCCCGGCCCTCGCCACGCTGCCGGAACGCGAACGCAGGATCCTGAGCATGCGTTTCCACGGCAACCTGACCCAGGCCCAGATCGCCGGCCGGATCGGCGTCTCACAGATGCACGTCTCCCGGCTCATCACCCGAGCGCTCGCCCAGCTGCGCGGCCAGCTCGCCGAGGACTACGCCTGACCCTCCGGCCCGTGCGGCGGTTCAGCGGCGACGCCGAGGGCGGCGAGCAGATTCTCCACCGCGGCGTCCGACGCCCGGCGGACGCTCTCGGTCGTCGAAGCGCCGAGGTGTGGCGTCGGCACCACCCGGGGATGGGCGAGCAGGGCCGACGGCTCCGGCGGTTCGCGGTCGAACGCGTCGACCGAGTACAGCGCGATCCGGCCGGACTCCAGCTCCGCCAGCAGGGCCACCTCGTCGACCAGGGTCGAGCGTGCGGTGTTGAGCAGGACGGCGTCGTCGCGGAGCAGGGCGAGTTCGGCGGAGCCGAGCAGCGGCCCGGCCGGTGACGGCGGGACGTGCAGCGACACGACCTCACTGGTGCGCAGCAGCGCCTCCAGCGGCAGCAGCGCCACGTCGCCGCCGTCGCTGACGAACGGATCGTGCGCCACGACCCGCATGCCGAGGCCGCCCGCCAGGTGGGCGAGGCGGCGCCCGATCGCGCCGAGACCGACCACGCCGAGGGTACGCCCGGCGGCCTCCCGCCCGGTGCCGCGCCGCCAGTGGCCGGCGCGCAGGGCGGCGCTGGCCTCGGGCAGGCCGCGCAGGCCCATGAGGGCGAGCGCGAGGGCGAGTTCGGCGACGCCCTGGGCGTTGGCGCCCCGGGCGGTGAGCACCTGGACGCCGGCCGCGTCGGCGGCCGTACCGTCGATGGCGTCGCGGCCGGCGCCGTTGCGGCTGATCACCCGCAGGGCGTCGGCGTGGGCCAGGACGCCCGCGTCGATCGTCTCGACGCCGGCGATCCAGCCGACGACGCCGGGCAGCGCGGCGGCGAGTTCCGCGCCGGTGGGCTGCCGCCCCGGGGCGGGTGCCACGACGGTGAAGCCGGCGGCCCGGAGCCGGTCGACGGCGGCCGAGCCCGGTGCCGACATCGACCGGGGGGTGACGAGGATCCGGGGCGCGGTCACGACAGCACCTGCGGTGTCTGCGGGCCGAGCAGCGTGATCAGGCGCTCCACCTCGGACGCCATCGCGTCGCGGGCCGGCGCGACGTACTTGCGCGCGTCCAGCAGCCTGGGGTCCGCGTCGAGCCGCTCGCGCACCACCCGGGTGAACACCTTGTTGAGATGGGTGGCGATGTTGACCTTCGTCATCCCCCGGGTCACCACGGCCCGCAGGGTCGCGTCGTCGACGCCGGAGGAACCGTGCAGCACCAGGGGCACCGGCACCAGCTCGGAGATCGCGGCGACCAGTTCCAGGTCGACCACCGCGTCGCGGGACGCCATCGCGTGGGAGGTGCCGACCGCGACGGCGAGCGAGTCGACGCCGGTCTCCTCGCAGAACCTGCGGGCCTCGCCAGGGTCGGTCCGCACCCCCGGGGCGTGCACGCCGTCCTTGCCGCCGACCTCACCGAGTTCCGCCTCGACCGCGACGTCGCGGGCGTGGCAGTGCGCGACGATCCGGCGGGTGGCGGCCCGGTTCTCGTCGTCGGGCAGCCGGGAGCCGTCGAACATGACGGAGGTGAAGCCGAGATCCACCGCCTGGTGGACGAGGTCGACGTCCTCGGCGTGGTCGAGGTGCAGCACGACGGGGACGGTCGCCGCCTCGGCGAGCGCCCGCGCGGCCAGCGCGAGGGGGCGCAGGCCGCCGTGGTAGCGGACCGCGTTCTCGCTGATCTGCAACACCAGCGGCGCGCGGGCCGCCTCGGCGCCGGTGACCAGCGCCTCGGCGTGCTCCAGCAGGGTGGCGTTGAACGCCCCGACGCCGTGCCGCGCCTTGCGGGCGGCGGCGAGGAGTGGGCGAGGGTCGGCGAGGGGCATGGCGGCTTCTCCTATGTCGTGGTGCGGTGGTGGTCGGTCGCCGCGGCGGCGGCGTGGGCGCGGGTCGCCGCGCGGGCGGCGTCGAACCGGGCGCGGGGCAGCGCGTAGGCGGCGAGGTCCGGTCGCGGTTCGACGCGCAGCGCCGCGCGCCGGGCCGCCCGCAGGATCGCGGTGTCCGTCCAGGCGCCCGTGCCGAGCAGCGCGAGGGTCGCGGCGCCGAGCGCGGCGCCGTGCCGCGCGGCGTCCGGGCGGCTGATCGGCCGGCCGACGAGGTCGGCGAGGACCTGGAGCATCAGCCGGCCGCGGGCGCCGCCGCCGGTCGCGGCGATCTCCGGGGCGGCGGGCACGGCGGCGAGCATCGGGCGCGCCGCGTCGGCCAGGCTGAAGCCGATGCCCTCGACCAGGGCGCGGGCCAGGTGGCCGTGCGTGTGCCCGAGGTCCAGCCCCAGGTACGCGCCGCGCACGCCCACGCCGCCCTCGGCGACGGTGCCGCCGGCGAGGGTCGGCACGCAGGTCAGCCCGTCCGCGCCGACCGGCACGGCGGCGGCCTCGTCGAGCAGGGCGTCGAGGTCGTCGTCGCGGCCGAGTGCGGCGGCCAGCCAGCTCAGGCTGCTGCCGCCGCCGAAGGTCGACAGGGCCGAGACGTACAGGTCCGGCAGGACGTGGTCGAACACGAACGGCCGGCCGACCGGGTCGAGCACCGGGTCGGCCGCGGCCACCGTGACCCAGTTGGAGGAGCCCAGCGACACGTACGCCTCACCGGCGTGGTCGAGGCCCGCCCCGAGCGCCATGCACGAGTTGTCGACCCCACCGGCCACCACGGGTGTCCCGACCGGTAGGCCGGTGGCCGCCGCGGCGGCCGCGGTGAGCCGGCCGACGAACTCGGTGGACGGCACGATGGGTGGCCACCAGCCGGCCGGCAGCCCGAGGGCGGCCAGCACGTCGGGCAACATCCGGCGGGTACGGAGGTCGTAGGCGCCGCTGCCCGAGGCGTAGCTCGGGTCGGTGCGCTGGACACCGGTGAGCCGGGCGTTGACCCAGTCCTTGCTGCCGAGGATCCGCGTCGTGCGGGCGGCGACGTCCGGGTGCGCGGAGCGCAGCCACGCGGCCTTGAACACCGTGTACATGCCGCGCGGGAAGCCGTTGCCGGTGCGCGCGTACCAGTCGGTCTCGTCGGTGTCGGCGAAGTACGCCGCCGCCGCGTCCTCCCCGCGGGTGTCGGACCAGATCGGCACCGAGTCCAGCAGGGGCGCACCGTCCGCGTCGACCGGCACCATCGCCAGGCTGTGCCCGGACAGCCCCACCGCGACGACACGGTGCCGGCCGGCGTCGGCGGCCAGCAGTTCCCGCGACGAGCCGACGACCGCCGCCCACCAGTCCGCCGGGCGCTGTTCGTGCCGTCCCGGTGCCGGATAGGCCGTGGGGTAGGGGGCGAACGCGGTGCCGACGACCTGTGCGGCCAGGTCGACGAGGGCCGCCTTGCAGCCGCCGGTGCCCAGGTCGAAGGCGAGCGCGACGTCGCTCATGTCTCCTCCCGCCGGTCCGCGCTGCCCTGGTACGGCAACCCGGTACGCATCTGCGCCAGTCGGGTCTTCATCTCGCGGACGTCGCCGAGCGCCGACTCGCCCCGGCGCAGCAGGATCATGGTGGCGATGGTGTCGATGACGACGAGCTGGGCCAGCCGCGAGATCGTCGGCGTGTAGACGTCGGTGTTGTCGAGGGACTCGACGATCAGCGCGATGTCGCTCAGCTCGGCCAGCGGCGACGGGCCGCCGGTGATGCCGACGACGGTCGCCCCCCGGTCCCGGGCGACGCGTACGGTGTCCAGGATCGACACGGTGCGACCGGTGTGCGAGATGGCCACCAGGACCGTCGACGGTGTGCTGGTGGCCGCCGCGAGGAACTGCTGGTGCGTGTCGATCGGCGCCGAGCACGGCACCCCGAGCAGCGGGAACTTCTGCTCCGCGTCCATGGCCACGATGCCCGAGGCGCCGAGCCCGATGAAGACGACCCGGCCGGCGGCGGTGATGGCTCCCACCGCCCGGTCGAGGGCCTGGGGGTCCAGGTGGCGTCGTACGTGGTCGAGCGAGGTGATCGAGAAGTCGAAGATCTTGCTGACCAGGGTGGCCGTGCCGTCCTCGGCCTCGATCACCGACTGCGTCGCGGGGATGCCGAGCGCGACGCTCTGCGCGAGCTGGATGCGGAAGTCGTGGAACCCGTCGCAGCCGATCGCGTTGGCGAACCGGACGATGGTCGGCTGGCTGACCCCGACCGTCTCGGCGAGTTCGGCCAGCGTCATCCGGACGACCCCGTGGGGATCGGCGAGGACGACGTCGGCGACCTTGCGCTCGGAACGACGCAGTGTCTCCAGGCTTTTGTTGATGCGCTCCAGCACGGTCCCGGCGTTCATCGGGCAGCCCCCAGGTCGAGCGTGTCGCCGTGGTGGGGTAGGCGCACCGTGACGCCGCGGCGCGCGGCGGCGTCGAGGTCGAAGGTGGCCGGATCGACGGTGTTGAAGTCAAACATTCCCCAATGATGTGGCACCAGGGTGGGGATGCCGGCAGCCGCGCAGAGCTCGACGGCCTCGGCGAAGTCGAAGTTGCCGGGTACGCCGTGGGCGAGCCGGTGCGCGTCGCGTCCGTTGACCGGTAGCAGCGCCACGTCGATGCCCAGCTCGCCGAGCCGTTCGACCTGCCCGTCCCACGGCACGCAGTCACCGGAGTGGTAGATCCGGGTGCCGGCGGCCTCGACGACGTAGCCCAGGAAGTGGTCGTCGCCGCGGCTGTCCAGGAGGCGTTCCTCGTGGGCGGCGGGCAGCGCCGTGACCGTGAAGGGCCCGTAGTCGACCCGGTCGCCGTCCGCGAGGGCGTCCAGCCGGGACCGGGGCGCGCGGGAGCGGCGCAGCGCCTCGCCGAGGACCGCGCGGGGGCAGGACAGCCGGAGTTCCGACTGGGCGGCCATCAGCGGTACGAGGGTGTCCGGGTCCATGTGGTCGGTGTGCGCGTGCGAGCAGAGCACCGCGCGCAGCGGCGGCAGGCCGGTCGCGCTCACCGGCGGCGGGAGCATCCGGAGGTGCGGGAACGTCGTGCCGGCGTACTTGCGGGCCAGGGAGTCCGACAGGTACGGGTCGACGAGCAGGTGCGCGTCGCCGTCGGGGCCGGCGGTGGTGAGCCAGAAGCCGGCCTGTCCGAGCCACCGTGCGCGTACCGTCATCGCACCTCCTGGGCCGCGTCGTACAGCCGCTCGAAGTCCGGGCCGCTGGTGGGGATCCCGAGGTCGAACACGGCGTCGATCGCCCTGGTCCAGCCGTGGACGAAGTACCGCCAGCCGTCGGCGACGGTGAGCGCGTCGGCCTCGGCCCGGGCCCGCGCCTGGCGCAGGAAGCCGAGTTCCCCGCGGTAGTTGAACTCCCAGGCGTACCCGCCGTGCGGGAAGGTGGCGTCGTCGCTGAGCGGTGACCCGGGCCGGTCCTTGCCCATGCCGGTGGCGTTGACCACGAGCGCGCCCGGGGCCAGGCCCGCCAGCAGTTCGTCGTGCGCCTCGCCGCGGTCGAGGCGGTGGGTCCGCCAGGTGATCGCCGGGTCGCCGGTGGCGATGTCGGCGGTGAGGGCGGCGAGTCGCTGGTCGGCGACGTCGGTGACGACGACCCGCCCGGGTGCGTCGTCGCCGGCCCGGTGGGCGAAGTGGTCGCAGAGGGCGAGGGCGGCACCGCCGGCTCCCATGACCAGCACGTCCCGGCCCGCCATGTCCGCGACGATGGACCGCAGGGCCATCTGGCTCGTGACGGTGTCCAGGGCCAGGCCGTCGATCCAGCCGTCCCGGGCCACCAGCGCGCTGGTCTCGCGCAGCCGCGCGGCGTCGTCGTTGACCTGCCGCAGCAGGTCGTG
Organism: Micromonospora sp. NPDC002296; assembly: GCF_040296145.1. Lineage (NCBI taxonomy): Bacteria > Bacillati > Actinomycetota > Actinomycetes > Micromonosporales > Micromonosporaceae > Micromonospora > Micromonospora sp. NPDC002296. Next base: position 61,776 of record NZ_JBEOWQ010000015.1, on the reverse strand, counting down.
GCCGGACGCGTAGAGGTCGAGCTTGTGGGTGGTCACCAGGGCGCCGCGGGAGAGCTCGTCGTCGCGCAGGTGCTCGACGACCCGTCGGTAGACCGCGGGCTCCGCGCCGACCGGCACGTCGATGCCGACGAGGTCGACCCCGTCCAGGCCGAGGAGGGGACGCCACGCCGCGAAGACGCGGTGGATCGCCGACGACGCGGTGCTGACGCCGATGAAGTACATGGTGGGCCGGGTGGCCGGCCGCAGGTCGTCGGGGGTCACGGCGTCACCTCCGCGACCAGCCGCACGGCGTACGCGGTGTTGATGCCGAACCGGGTCGCCCCGGCGTCGAGCAGGGTGTGGAGCTGGGCCAACGAGCGGATGCCGCCGGACGCCTTGATCTCCCGGTCCGCCCCGGCGATCTCGCGGATCACGCGGACGTGCTCGGGCGTGGTCGGCCGGGGCTGCCAGCCGGTGCCGGTCTTCAGCGACGCGGCCCCGGCGTCGACCGCGGCCCGTGCCGCGTCGCGCAGCTGGCTCTCGTCGAGCAGGCCGACCTCGAGGATGACCTTGACGGGTACCCGTCCGTCGACGGCCTCCAGCACGGCGGCGACGTCGCGGGTGGCGGCGGCCAGTTCGCCGGAGCGGACCAGCCCGACGTTCATCACGACGTCCATCTCCTGCACTCCCGCGTCGAGGAGCCAGCGCGCCTCGGTCACCTTGACCGGGGTGGCCGTGCCGCCGGACGGGAAGCCGACCGGGGAGCCGGCGTTGGTGTTCGATCCGTCGAGCAGCGGGCGCAGCACGGGCAGCCAGGAGGGCAGCACGTGAGCGGCGACGAAGTCTCCGGCCAGGGCGTGGCCGGCGAGTTCCTCGACGTCCACGCGGCCGTGCTGGGCCTGCACGGCGCTGATGTCGACCATGCGGGCCAACGCGTGGCCGGTGATCTCAACGGGCGACATAGGAGCGGTTCTCCTCAAGGCGCCATCCGTCGCCGTCGGCGACGGCCCGGTGCCGCATGCCGCCGGAGCGGGCGATGATGCCGTAGTCCTGGCCGGCGTCGGCCGGGTAGCAGAAGAGCGTGACCAGGTCGGTGTCGCCCAGGTTGACGCTGCGGTGGATGTGCACCGGCGGCACGTACGCGACGACGCCGGGGCTCAGCTCGGTCACGACGGTACGGCCGTCGAGGGTCTCCATCAGCATCAGTCCGTGGCCGGACAGGCAGTGGTAGATCTCGGTGCGGTCCTGTTGGGCGTGGATGTGGCCCCGGGTCATGTGGAACTCGGCGCCGACCCGGCCGGGCGACAGGGTGGAGATCCCGGTGATCAGGTCGCCCGCCTCGGTCGACGGGCGGAACTCGTCGACGTGGTAGATGACCCGGTCGGCCTCGGTCGCCAGGCGCGCGGTGAACGCCGCCTCGTCGGCGAAGAGCCCGCCGAGGTCGGCCAGCCTCTTCTCGTAGCGACCGGTGCGTCCGGCCATCCCCCTCGGGGTGATGACCAGGCCCGGTCCCTGTTGCGGTGCGGTCACCGTGCTCCTCCTGCTCCAGGCGGCGGACCCGTACGGCACGCCCTCGGCTCACTTTGTAGCAAAGTTACATCACGATGTCACCCACCCGGGCGGCCCCGAGGTGCTGTTTGTAGCGAAAGCATCCTGATTTCACTCAGTTGGCGGAATGGTTGGGGGTGCCATAACTGAACTTCACGGATAAAGCGGACTTACAGCGGTAGCGCAGCTACCAACTCGCGGCACCCTCGGCTAACGTTCTGGAAACACCGCGTTGACATCCGGACGGTCAAATGTAGTGTTGCTCCGTAAGTGTGGGCCTCCGCACACGGCACACGTGCAGAGGCCACAGCGAACGCCGAAAGGATCCGTCCCGGGTCACCCGGGCGGCGCCCTCTTGGCGGGCCACTGACTCCTCGAAGAACGCACGGGGAACGTCCCACCCCCACCAACCCTGGAGGAAAGATGTCCAACCGGACACGCGGCAAGACGCTCGCCCGGGGCGTCGCCGCACTGCTGGCCGTCACCCTGGCCACCACGGCCTGCGGGGCCGACGACTCAAGCGGTGGCGAGCCGGCCGACCCGATCGCCGGACGTCCCGCGCCGACCGACCAGGCTCCGGACTCCGAGGTCAAGATCGCCATGATCGGCTTCGCCAACAACCCGTACTGGGTCTCGGTGAAGGCCGGCGCCGACTACGCCAACCGGGTGCTGGGCTCCAACAAGGGCAAGGTGGACTGGATCGTCGCGGGCGAGAACATCGACGTGCAGACGGTCTCCAGCGCCATCCGCGCCGCCGACGCCCAGGGCTACAAGGGCGTCGGGTTCTTCATCGCCGGCGAGGGCAACTGCGCCGACATCAAGAGCCTGTCCGCCAAGGGCATCAAGATGGGCGTCTACAACACGCTCTTCGACTGCGTGGGAACCTCCGGCGGCACCATCAACTACGCGCAGGAGCAGTACAAGGCCGGTCAGACCGCGGCCCAGGAGATGATCAAGGCCGCCGGCGACAAGGCCGGCAAGGTCGGCATCATCGTCAGCCAGTTCACCGCCCCCGGCTCGGAGCAGCGCCGACAGGGCTTCGTCGACGGGCTCAAGGGCTCGAAGCTGACCCCGGTCAGCCAGGGCGTCGAGGCCAAGGACTCCGCGTCCAACACCTTCGCGGCGGCGCAGAACTACCTGCAGTCCACCGCCGACCTCGTCGGCATCTACGCCACCGCCGGCGGACCGTTCGGCGCGGCCCAGGCCGTCGCCGCCGCCAAGAAGCAGGACACCGTCAAGGTCATCGGTTTCGACATCACCACCGAGAACATCGCGGCAGTCAAGGACGGCTCGATGCACGGCGTGATCGGTCAGGACGCGTTCGGTCAGGGCTACAACGTCGCGGTCGAACTGTTCAACGCCGCCGTGACCGGCCAGCAGCCCGCCGAGGTGAAGCAGGAGGCCACCGCCCCCTTCGTCACGAAGGCCAACCTGGCAGAGCACGACCCCTCGGTGAAGCCGCTCGGCGCCCCGGGCGCCTCCTGATCGGAGAAGCCACCACCTCATGGAACCAACCAACCATGTGGGCGACGTCAGGCCGGCGGCCCTCGCGGCCGCCGGCCTGACGAAGTCGTTCGGCGCGGTCAGGGCACTGCGCGACGTGTCGCTGGAGTTCCCGGCCGGCCAGGTCACCGGACTGCTCGGTGAGAACGGCGCCGGCAAGTCCACCCTCATCCGCCTGTGCTCCGGTCAGATGCAGCCCGACGCCGGCCGGCTCACCCTCAACGGCGAGGACGTCTCCTTCGCGAGCCCGCTGGAGGCGATCGCCGCCGGAGTGGTGGTCGTTAACCAGGAACCGTTGCTCATCGGCGAACTGACCATTGCCGACAACCTGTTCCTCTACGACCTCGGTGAGCGCTCCGGGTTCGGGCTGGCCCGGCGCGGGGCTAACGTCCAACGGGCCCGCGAGCTGCTCGACCGGCTGGAGATGGCCGACTACCTGCCCGATCCGTCGACGCTGTGCCGCAACCTGTCGGCGGCGTCCCGGCAGATGGTCGACATCGTCCGGGCGCTCTCCCGCCAGCCCAAGGTCCTCTTCCTCGACGAGCCCAACTCCAGCCTGACGCACGAGGAGTCCGAGCGGCTCTTCGCGGTGATGGCCCGGCTGCGCGACGAGGGCGTGGCGGTCGTCCTCGTCAGCCACCGGCTGGCCGAGGTCTACTCGATCGTGGACAACGTGATCGTGCTGCGCGACGGCGCGTTCATCGCCGCCGGCCCGCCCGGCGAGCTCCACCAGCAGCGCGCCGTCGCGCTGATGGCCGGCGAACGCAAGCGGGCCGTCGTGGCGGAGGTCATGGCCGACCGCAGCGAGGCGATCGAACAGGCCGAGGTGGCGCTCGAACTGCGCGGCCTGACCGCCGACGGCTTCACCGACGTCAGCTTCGCGGTACGCCGCGGTGAGATCGTCGGGATGTCCGGGCTGGTCGGCGCGGGCCGTTCCGAGATCGCCGAGGCCGTGATCGGGCTGCGCCGCCTGACCGGCGGTGGCCTCAGCGTCGCCGGCCGGCCCGTGCGGATCCCCGGACCCGGCGCGGCCCAGCGACTCGGCCTCGCCTACGTCGCGGAGGAACGCCGCACCGAGGTCTTCCACGCCCAGAGCGTCGGCTACAACCTCACCGTCCGGGTGCTGTCGACCCTGGGTCGGCTCGGCTGGGTCTCCCCACGCCGCACCAGCGCGAAGGCGCGCGAACTGACCAGGCGCTTCGGCGTCAAGGCCGCCTCCAGCGAGGCGCCCATCACCTCGCTGTCCGGCGGCAACCAGCAGAAGGTGCTGCTCGCGCGGGCCCTCGCGGCCCGGCCGAAGGTGCTGATCCTCGACGAGCCGACGCGGGGCGTCGACGTCGGCACCAAGGCCGAGATCTACGCGACGCTGCGCGCGCTGGCCCACGACGAGGGCCTGGCGGTGTGGTTCATCTCGTCCGAACTCGAGGAGGTCGTCGAGCTGGCCGACCGCGTGGTCGTCGTCCGTGGTGGACGCGTGACCCTCGATGCCCCGAACAACGCCGGACCCCAGCCCATCGTCGCCGCGGCCATGGGCGCGACCGAAGGATCAACATGAGTGCCACTCTCGCCCCCCAGAGGCAGGAGCGCTCCTGGAAGGAGGGCGTCCTGTCACTCGTCAAGCGCCAGGAGACCGGGCTGCTTGGCGTGATCATCGTGCTGGCCCTGATCGTCAGCGTGGCGAACGAGAACTTCCTGCGCAAGGACAACCTGTACAACGTCCTGCAGACGGTGGTCGTGGTCGGCATCATCGCCGTCGGGCAGACGTTCGTCCTGATCTCCAAGGAGATCGACCTCTCGGTCGGCTCGGTGCTGGCCCTATCGGCGGTCACCGCCGGGTCGGTCTACGGCAGCGGGGCCAACCCGTGGGTGGCCGCGGCCGTGGGCGTCGGCGTCGGCGCGCTGTGCGGTTTCGCCGTCGGCTCCGTCGTCGTGCTCGGCCGGGTCAGCTCGTTCATCGTGACCCTCGGCATGCTCTCCATCGCGCGTGGCCTGACCCAGCTCATCACCGGCGGCCTGCCACAGGCGATGCCGAGCGAGCTGTCCTTCATCGGTCAGGGCCGGGTCTTCGGCGGCATCCCGGTCAGCGTCATCATCTTCCTGGTGCTGGTCCTGATCGGCCAGCTCCTGCTCACCCGCACCGTCTTCGGCCTGCGGGTCACCGCGATCGGTGACAACGACGCCGCCGCCCGCACCGGTGGCATCCCGGTGGCATGGACCCGGGTGCTCACCTTCGTCCTGATCGGCACGCTCGCCGGCATCGCCGGCATCGTCTTCTCCACCCAGGTCGGCGTGGCCGAGGCCCAGGCCGGGATGGGCTACGAACTGGACGTCATCGCGGCGGCCGTCATCGGGGGTGCCAGCCTCTCCGGCGGCCGGGGCTCGATCATCGGCGCCTTCCTGGGCGCCTGTCTGTTGGGCGTCCTGCGCAACGCGTTCATCCTGCTGGCCCTGTCGCCGTTCCTCCAGCAGCTCAGCATCGGTCTGGTCATCGTCCTGGCGGCGGTGTTCGACCAGTGGCGTCAGGGCAACCTGGGGCACCTGCACCCGCGCAACCTCCGTCAGCAGCTCGTCCGTCGCAGGGCCTGACCTCCGCTTCCGCGAAAGGATCCGCACCATGAAGCCTCAACCTTTCCGCCTCCACGACCAGCGGGTCGTCCGGGCGTTCGTCGAGGCCCGTCGGGGGCACACCCCGACGGAGCCGCGGCTGAAGTTCGGCTGGAGCAACTGGGGGTTCGGCACCGAGGAGTTGGCCGCGACCGCGGCACGGCTGGAGAAGAACGACGTGCGGTACATCGAGCTGCACGGCAACCTCTACTCCCCCGACCTCGGGTACCGGCCCGACGAGACGCTGCGGGTGCTCGGCGAGCACGGCATCACCGTCTCCGGCGTCTGCGGCATGGTCACCCCCGACCAGGAGTTCGCCCACAACCTGCCGCACGTGCGGGCCCGCGCCATCGAGTACTTCCGCCGCCAGGCGACGTTCACCCAGGCGGTCGGCGGCTCGTACCTGCTCTTCGGCGCCGGTTCGGTCGGCCGGCCCACGGTGCTGGACTCCTACGAGCTGGAGCGTTCCGCCCGGACCATGCGGCTCGTGGCCGACGACTTCGCCGCCGCCGGCATCCGGGGCGCGGTCGAGCCCATCCGGCCCGAGGAGACCAGCGTGGTGCACACCTTCGCGCAGGCCCTGCGGCTGCTCGACCTGGTGGACCACCCGGCGATCGCGCACGTCAACGGCGATCTCTACCACATGCTCAGCGGCGAGCTGCACATCGGCGCCACGATCCTCGACCACGGCGACCGCATGATCAACCTGCACCTGGCCGACACCAACCGGCGGGCCCTCGGCCACGGACTGCTCGACCTCGACGTGGTGCTCATGGCGCTGTACGCCATCGGCTACCAGCGGGGCGACAACTACTGCTCGGCGGAGCCCCTCGGCGCCGGCGGAAACCCCTACGCCGCGATGAACCTGCCGCCGCAGCCCGAGCGGCTCGACGAGCTGGTCCGCGACACCGTGCGGACGTTCCGCGAGCGCGAGGACGAGGTGCTGGGCGCGAGCGACGAGGAGCTCTACGCCCTCTACCAGATCGACTCCGAGTAGTCCGATGCCGGCGTTCACGCTGCACGTCGTGTGTCCCAACCCGGCCCTCGACCGGCTCCAGGTGGTGGAACGGTTCCGGCCGTTCGAGGTCAACCGGGTGGTCGAGGTACGCGCTCTGGCCGGCGGCAAGGGCCTGATCGTCTGTCGGGGCGCCCGTCGCCTCGGCGCGGGCGTCGCGGCGCACGGCTTCGTCGGTGGCGCCGTCGGCCAGGTGATCCGTGACGGCTGCGGCGACCTCGGCGTGCTCGACCGGCACGTCGGGATCGCCGGGGAGACCCGGGTGACGCCGGTCGTCATCGACCGGAGCACCGGTCGCTCGACGGTGCTCAACGAGCGTGGCCCACAGGTCACCGCCGGTGAACAGGAAGAGCTGCTCGCCGGACTCGACGCGACGGTGCGCCCGGGGGACGTCGTGGTCTCCACAGGCAGTCTGCCGCCGGGCTGCACCATCGACCTGCACTCCCGGGTCGCCCGGCTGGCACTCGCCCGGGGGGCGACAGCGCTCGTCGACGCGCACGGCGAGCCCCTCGCCCGGGTCGTCGACGACGCCCGGGGAACCCGGCCCGAGGGCCGGCTCGTGGTCAAACCCAACGCGGAGGAACTGGCCGGCGTGCTGGGCCGTCCGCTGCCGGACCGGGCCGCCACCACGGCCGCCGTACGCGAGCTGCACGCGCAGACCGGCGCCACCTTCGTGGTGACCCTCGGCACCGCCGGGGCGGTCTGGACCGACGGCGCCGAGGACCTGGCGGTGGACACGCCGACGGTCGAGACGGTCAACGCGACCGGCTCCGGTGACTCGTTCCTGGCCGGCCTCGCGGTCGCCCTCGGCCGGGGCGAGAGCCCGGCGTCGGCCCTGACCCTGGCCTCCGCGATGGGGGCCGCGAACGCCGCCTCGCTCGCACCGGACGTCGACCCGGCGCTGGTCGGGCGGCTGCGGGAGAGGGTGACGGTGACCAGGGGAACGGCCGGACGGGCGGCCCACGGATGAGCCAGTTCATCGGCGTCGACATCGGCACCACGCGGACGAAGGTCGGTTGCTACGACACCGACGCGGGCCGGCTCGTCGCGCTCCGGCACGCGCCCACCGTCGTCGACCCCGACCCGTGGGGCGGTCGGCGGGACGCCACGCGACTCGCGGCGGCGGTCGGCGACCTGCTGACGAAGCTGCTGGCCGACCCGGCGGTACGGCCCGACCACCTCGCCGGGATCAGCGTCGGGTCGGTCGGGGAGGAGGTCGTCCTGCTCTCCGCCGACGGCACCGTCACCGCGCCGGTGCTCGCCTGGTTCGCCGGGCACGGCCAGCAGGCCAAGGCGGCCCTGGGCAGTGACAGCGGCTGGGCCGGCACGGACGAGACCTTCTCGGTGTTCAAGCTGCGCTGGCTGGCGGAGCACCTGCCCGGCGAGCTGGCGGCGGCGCGCACCTTCACCTCGCTCGCCGACTTCGTCGCCCGGGACCTGCTCGCCGACCGAACGGCCCCGGTGTTCCTCAACGTCTCGCACGCCTCGCGTACCGGGCTGCTCGACATCCGCGCGGGCCTGCTGCGTACGGACGTGCTGCCGGACCTCGGTGCGGCCACGCCGGCGCTGCCCGACCTGGTCGACAGCGCCACCGTGGTGGGTCGTACGTCGGGCGGCGGCGTGCTGCCGGCGGGTGTCCCCGTGGTCGCCGGCGGCCATGACCACATGTGCGGTGCCTTCGGCACCGGCGTCCGCACCGCCGGCGACGTCTACGTGTCGGTCGGCACCTCGGAGGCGCAGGTGCTGCTGGTCGACGAACTGCCCGACAGGGTCGGACCGGGCCTCGACACGGGGATCTTCGTGGCGGGCGGCCTACGTTTCGTGCACCGCGCCACCCCGTCCGGCCGGTACTACCAGGCCTGGCACGACATGCTCTACACCGGCGTCCCCGACGCGACGATGTGGGAGGAACTGGCCCGCGTCGTCGACCAGGTCGACCCGGCGGTGGTCGAGGCCGACCTGCGTCGCGCCCGCCTGGCCGCCATGCCGGTGGACGTCACCCGCGCTCACGTGATGGCCAGCCTGTTGAAGGGACTCGCGGTGGAGGCCGAGGCGACGACCGCGCGGCTGGGCCGGCTCAGCGCCGTCGAGATCACCGACGTCACCGTCGGAGGGGTGGCCGCCGGCTGGCAGACGTGGCGCCGGTTGCGCCAGGAGGCCACCCGCCGTCGACTGAGATTCGTGGACGAGCCCGAGGCGACCGTTCTCGGCGTCGCCGTTCTCGCCCAGTTCGGTGTCACCGGCCGGGCCGACGTCCCGGTGCACCTGACCACCGCCGAACCCCCCGGAGGAAACCATGAACACGCCTGAGTTGCTGCGAACGCACCGCCTGGTTCCGGTCGTCGTCCTCGACGACGCCGCGTCGGCCGAACCGCTGGCCGACGCGCTGGCGACCGGGGGCCTGCCGATCGCCGAGGTCACCTTCCGCACCCCGGCGGCGGCCGAGGCGATCGCCAGGATGGCCGCCCATGGCGGCGTCACGGTCGGCGCCGGCACGGTCACCACCCCCGACCAGGTGGACGCGGCGGTGCGGGCCGGTGCGCGGTTCGTCGTGTCGCCCGGGTTCAGCGCGGCCGTCGTCCGCAGGTGCCAGGAGCACGGGATCTTCGTGCTGCCGGGCGCGAGCACCGCGACGGAGGTCATGACGGCCCTCGAAGCGGGGGTCACGGTGCTCAAGTTCTTCCCCGCCGGCAGCTCCGGCGGGGCCGCGGCGGTGTCCGCCCTGTCCGCGCCGTTCCGTCAGGTCTCCTTCGTGCCGACCGGCGGCATCGACGCCGACTCGGCCGCCGACTACCTCGCGCTGCCGTCGGTCCTCGCCGTGGGCGGTAGCTGGATGGTGCCCCGTGCGGCGATCGCGGCCGGCGAGTTCGACCGCGTCGCGGACCTGGTGGCCGCCAGCGTGGCGGCCGTCGCGCGCTGAGCCCGTCCCGGTTGCGCAACAAAGCCCAAACCGCCCTGGCCGGCTCACCGATCGGACGACACTGGAGGTGCAGAGGCACGAGAATCAGCTGGTGAAGGGCCGGGAGGGAGCACACCGTGACATCGGGATCGATGAGCCGACGGATCAAGGATCTGCTCAACAGCCCCAGAGGGCGTGATTGGATGCGGCGTGGCCGCCACCAGGCGGCCAAACCCGGCACTCAGCAGAAGCTTCAACAGTTGGTGGCCCGCCTGACCGGTCGGTCGGGCCGGCGCCGCTGAGCCGGCCGGCGGACAGGGACCAGCGGGAGCAGCCATCATGAGCGACACCAGCCTTGGCACCGACCGTCAGCGGGGCAGCGACTACGCCGACCTGTCCCGGCAGGTCCGTGCGGAGGGCCTGCTCGGGCGGCGGCGAGGCTACTACGCGGTACGCATCGGTCTCGTCGTCGGTTGCTTCGCCGGGCTGTGGGCCCTGTTCGGTCGGTTGGGTGAATCGTGGTGGCAACTGGGCGTCGCGGTGGCCCTCGCGGTGGTTCTCGCGCAGGCCGGGTTCGTCGGCCACGACGCCGGGCACCGGCAGATAGCCCACTCGCGCCGGGTGAACGACCTGATCGGCCTCGTGCTCGGAAACCTCCTGACCGGGATCAGCTTCGGCTGGTGGGTGGACAAGCACAACCGGCACCACGCCCACCCGAACACCGAGGGCAGAGATCCCGACATCACCTTGGCGGCCCTGTCCTTCACCACCGGCCAGGCCCGGCGGCGGCGCGGCCTCGGCGCACTGGCCGTCCGTCACCAGGCGTACCTGTTCTTCCCGCTGCTCCTGCTGGAGGGCCTGCACCTGCACGCCGCCAGCGTCCGGGCGGTCCTCGGCGGGCGCCGCATCGCGCGTCGACCCGTCGAAGCCGGGCTGTTGGCCCTGCACTTCGGCGGCTACCTCACCGCCGTCCTCCTTGTCCTGAGCCCGGCCCAGGCGGTCGCATTCGTCCTCGTCAACCAGGGCCTGCTCGGCCTGTACCTCGGCTGTTCCTTCGCCCCGAACCACAAGGGCATGCCGATCCTGAGCGCCGAGGACGATCTCGACTACCTGCGGCGGCAGGTCCTCACCTCCCGCAACGTCCGCGGCGGGGCGTTCCTCGACACCCTGCTCGGCGGCCTGAACTACCAGATCGAGCATCACCTGTTCCCGAGCATGCCGTGCCCCAACCTGCGCCGCGCCCGGCCGTTGATCATGCGATTCTGCGCCGAGCACGACATCGCCTACCACGAGACCACCCTGGGCCGCTCCTGGGCGGAGGCACTGCGCCACCTGCACGACGTCGGATCGCGTACCCCGTAGAGGGACGTCGCAGCCGCTGCGGCCACTACGCGTGGGCGCCGCCCCCGGGCGGCTGCTGAGCGGGGCTCCCCCGCCGTCCGTCGGGCGGTGGTGGGAGTTCGACCATCGCCGCGACGAGCGCGTCCACCGGCACGGTGGCGAAACCGACCCGGGCGTCGCTGGCCCCGTACGGCAGCCACAGCAGGCCGGAGTGGACGAGCCCTCCGCAGGAGTAGACGACGTTGGGCACATACCCGTCGCGTTCGGACTCGTCCGGCGCCAGGAGCGCGCCGGGGAGCTCGGCGAGGACCCGTTCCGGTCGGTTCAGGTCGAGCAGGAGGGCGCCGATGGCGTACCGGCGCATCGGGCCGACGCCGTGGGTGAGCACGAGCCACCCGGCGTCGGTTTCGATGGGTGACCCGCAGTTGCCGACCTGGATCAGTTCCCAGCTGCGGCCCGGGGCGTGCAGCAGCACCGGCGCCTGCCACCGGTTGTCGCCGTCCAGGCAGGTCAGCCCGATGGTCTCGCCGTCGGCGCGGCACAGTGCGAGGTGGCGACCGCCGACGGTACGGGGGAACAACGCGACGCCCTTGTTGCGGGCGCCCGGGCCGCGCATCGGGGTGATCTCGAAGCGCCGCAGGTCGGGGCTGGCCAGCGCCCGGGTGGCGATACGCCGGCCGTCGTAGGCCGTGTAGGTGGCCCGGTACACCGGTCCGGACTCGTCGGTGAACCTGACGAACCGGGCGTCCTCCATGCCGTTGCTCTCCGCCGGGGTGGCCGGCCAGAGCACCCGTTGCTGCAGACTGGTGTCGGCGGGGAAGGTCACGGCGTAGCTGGCGGCGTTGGTGCGTCGCACCTGTTCGACCGTGTGGGGCGCGCTGCCGCGGGAGAGCAGGTCGGGCGGGAGGCCGGCGAGGGTCCGCTCGAAGGTGGCCTCGTCGTAGCGTTCGGGCAGGGAGTCCAGCACGGTGGCGGAGACCTCGTTGTCGCAGTCGTCCTCGGCCAGGCCGGCGGCGAGCAGGTCCCGGCGGTGCCGGACGGCGATCTGCTGCCCGACGACGAGCGGACCGGGGCGACCGGCGACGGCGAGACGGTCACCGGGTCCGAGCACGGCGCTGGCGAACCCGATCGAGGACAGGTGCCCCTCGCCGATCTGGCGCAGACTGATCGCGACCCGCAGCTGTCCCGGTTCCAGGCCGTCCTGATCGGGGTGGACCACCATCGACGGGTTGCACAGCGCGGCGGACTCGACCGCGTACTCGTGGCTGAAGTAGGCGCCGACCAGGAGACGGGTGGTGGGGGAAAGGTCCCGGGCCCGGGGTGCCCGGTGCCGGACGAGGTCGTAGTGGTGGTGGAACGTGCCGGACAGGTCACGGTGCCGGCCACCGAATCGGTCGAGGGTGTCCCGCAGCAGCCGGCCGGTCTCCTCGTCGTCGAGCCGGGCGACGCGGTCGATGAGCGCCTGCGCGCGGGTACGGGCCACGGCGGCGTCCTCGCCGGGCACGAAGAGCTTGACGACGACCCGGCTGGGGTCCGGACTCAGGGTGAGGTTCTGCCGGACGGCCAGGTCCCGGGTCACGACCACCGCCGCGCGTGCTGCAGGGTGGAGATCAGCGCGAGGGTGGACTCGGCGCCCTGGTTGAGGTTGGGTCCGTGTGGGGTCAACCCGTCGTAGCCGCCACCGGTGGCCGGATCCCACATCGGCGTGCCGACGTCGTTGTCGCCGAGGAACCAGCCCACGGCCTGCCGCACCCCGACGTCCCAGACCGGGTCGCCGGTGACCGTGCCGGCCGTGGCGCAGGCATCGGCGAAGGCGGCCACCTCGATCGGCTGCTGGTCGTGGCGGAGCCGCGCCGCACCCCGCTCCCAACCCGCGGCCGGCACGACCGACAGCCGCCCGTCGCGCAGTTGGACGTCGCGCAGCCAGGCCAGCATCCGCAGGCCGCCGTCGAGCAGGGGGCCGTCGTGGCGCAGTTGGCTGGCGGCGATGACGACCTCCGCGAGGGCCGCGCTGGCGTAGGTCAGGCGCGGCTGGGGCCAGGGCCATCCCGGCTCCGCCGACGGGGTGCCGATCGCGGCTGCCGCATCGGCCAGCAGCGCTGCCGCGGCGGCATGGGTGGGGTGACGGCGCAGCACCTCGACGGCGCCGAGCCCGGCGAAGGCCATCGCGTGCGGGGCGGGGCTGCGCCGCACGGCACCCGCGCTGAAGGCGACGAGCGCCTCCTCCCGGATCCAGGCCGCGGGGCTGCGGGCGGCGGCGGTACCCAGGCCCCACAGGGCCCGTCCCCACCAGTCGCCGAGCCCGGGCCGGTCGGCCCAGCGCCGGTCGTGACCGAGCCGGTTGTGGAAGGCGCCGCGGGTGTCCTGCGCGTGGGTCAGGAAGCCGAGGTAGCACTCCGCGAGCCGGAGCACCGCGCCGGTCGGCTCCGGCTCCCGGCTCGTGACGAGCAGACCCCGGGCGACGTCGTCGGTGCAGTAGCCGTGTTCCCGGCGGACGATGGCGTGCCGGGCGTGTTCGAACAGGCCGGTGTCGTCGCTCAACCGGGCCAGATGGGCGAAGCTCGGCTCGGGCGCGCTCAGGCGGCGGGCGGGCGGCTGGCTGCCGGCCCTCGTCGCGGGACGGCCTCCGGTCAGGGTCACGCCGCCGCCGCGCTGACCACCGGCGGGCGGGCGGTGGTGAGCCGTTCCGCGAGGGCGTCGTACCGGGCCGCCACCGCCGGCCAGCGCAGCTCCGCGGCCGCCGGCCGGACGCGGCCGGCCAGCCGGGCGGCCAGGCCGGGCTCGGTCAGGATCCGCCGGATCGCCTTGGCCAGCGCCACCGGATTGCCATGGGGTACGAGCAGGCCGGGCCCGTGGGTGAGCAACTCGACGGCGTGCGGGAACGGCGTGGCCACGACGGGCACCCCGGCGGCCACCGCTTCGACGAGGACCCCGGAGGTGACCTGCTCACGGGAGTCGTACGGCAGCAGGACCACGTCGGCGGAGCGGATCAGCGCGCCGAGCGCGGCCGGGTCGTGGTACTCCGACTGGTAGTCCACGGTGTGCGCGACACCCAGCTGCGCACCGAGCTGGTGCAGTCCTGCCCGGTACGCCTCCCCGTGGTGCTCGATCACCTTCGGGTGGGTCCGGCCGGCGACGGTGAAGGTGGGGGTCGGGTCGAGGTCCTGCAACCGGGCGAGGGCCCGCAACGACCACTCGATGCCCTTGCCGGGGCCGAGCAGCCCCCAGGTGAGCAGGTGCGGACGGGTACGGCGGGGGGCGGAGAGGCCGGCGTGATCATCGGCGCCGTGCGGGATGACCGTGACCTTCGCCGGTTCCACGCGGTAACCGACGAGAAGCCGGTCGCGGGCCGTTTCGGTCATCGTGACGACTGCACCGGCCTCGGCGACGACCTGCTCCAGCAGGGACTTCTGCCCGGCGGTGGGGTTGCTGAGCACGGTGTGCAGGACCACGATGCTCGGCACGGTGAGTTGGCGCAGCAGCGGCAGAACCTCCCGGCCGTCGGCGCCGGGGTAGATCCCGTACTCGTGCTGGATGATCGCCACGTCGAAGGCGTTCAGGGCGGCGGCGGCCTGCCGCCAGCCCGCCGTGGCGTCCGCCGCCCAGGTGTGCACGACGTCGGGCAGGGCACGCTGGTCGTCACCCCTGTCGGTGAGCCGTACGACGCCCCCCTGGGCGCCGCCGGCGGTCAGGTGTGCGGCCAGGAGGGAGTTGAAGCTGGCCAGTCCGCACCGGGTCGGCGGGTGGGTGCTGAGGAAACCGTAGCTGGGCATGGCTTGGGCCTTTCGGTTGTGGGCCGCCGCCCGAGGAACAGGGGGCGTGCCCCGCGCGGGTGACACCGCACGCGGACGGCGTGGGTGGCCGGCGGAAGGGGCCCGGGTCCGGCCGCCGCGGGTGCGGGGTCCGGTTCGTCAGGGTCGTGTCGGTCGTTGCGCGGGTTCAGCGCTGTGAGCGGCCGATGAGGTCGTCGTAGACGGTGAGGTAGTCGTCGACCATCCGGTCCGCGTCGAAGCGCTGCCGCGCCCGCTCCCGGCACCCGGCCCGGTCGATCTTCGCGACCGTGGTGACGGCGTCGACGGCCTGCTCGACGGTGTTCACGAGCAGGCCGGTCACCCCCTCGTCGACGACTTCCGACATGGATCCGCGCGCGTACGCGACGACCGGCGTGCCGCACGCCATCGACTCCACCACCGACAGGCCGAACGGCTCGTCGAAGGCGATCGGGTGCAACAGGGCGGCGCTGGCGCCCAGGATTTCCGCGCGCCGTCGGGGGCCCACCGAGCCGAGGAAGATGACCCGTTCGCCGTCGATGTGCGGCGCCACCATCTCGGTGAAGTACCGCTCGTCCTGCACGATGCCGCAGATCGTCAGGGGCCGACCGGCGAGCCGGGCGATCTCGATGGCGGTGTGGGTGCCCTTGTCGGGGTGGATCCGCCCGAAGGCGACCAGGCCGGGGCCGGCCTCCGGGGTGAACGGCAGCCCGGTCATGTCCACGCCGTGGTGCACCGTGGCGACGTAGTCGAGCCCGGCGACCCGGTCGGCGTCGGAGATCGACACGTAGGACGACCGGGCCTTGGCGTACGCGGGCAGGATACCGGCGCCGGAGAAGCCGTGGACGGTGGTGAGCAGCGGAGCGCGGCAGTGCTCGGCGAAGGCCAGCGGCAGCCAGTCGAGGTGGTTGTGCACCAGGTCGAACTCCGCCGAGCGGGCGAACGCGTGCGAGACGTGCATCGCCTCCCACACCCGCCCGTCCATCGACGGCTCGTCGGCGTACCCCCGCGGGCAGACGCCGTCGAGGGCGGCGGAGGTGACCGAGTCCAGCGTCGCGAAGAGCGTCACGTCCACCCCGCGGGTGGTCAGCCCTTCGGCCAGCAGGCCCGTCACCTGTTCCCAAGGGCCGTAGTGGTGCGGCGGTGTCCGCCACGCCACCGGTCCGAGCAGAGCCACCCTCATGGGGACAACGCCTCGGCGAGGTCGGCCGGATCGAGACGCAGCGTCGAGAGCAGCCCGGTGTGCTTGGCGGGGTCCACCCACTCCGGCAGCTCACGCTCGACCCAGTCGGCTCTGGCGTGCTGGTCCCGCCCGCGAAGGGCGTCGACAATCCGGTGCCGTGCGATCCTCATCGTCTGCGCTCCCTCTGTTGAACCGTGGGTACGGGTGTGGCCTCCTCCCGGCTCGGAGGAGGTAGCGGTGTGCAGGTGCCGGGCCCGACTCTGCGGGCCCGCAAATCTCCAGGTTGACCGAGGGGCCGGCAGTCAGGGTGCCGTCGCTGTCGCGACGGAGCTGAGCGTTGCTCACTGCCCGTCAGGGGTTGGCGGCGGCGGAACTGGCGGGGCCACCGGGGACCCGGACGACTCGGCAACCGTACGCCTCATCCGGCATGAGGTCAGCCTGCGGTCCGTTTCCCCCGGGACTTTCGCGATGTCCCTCGGCGGGAGCGGCAGGGTGCAAGCCCTCAAGGAGCACCTGGACGTACCACTCGGCCGCGTCTTGATGATCAGGACTGGCCCTACGTGCAGCTTACCCGACTCCGGACCAGTCGCCGAATGTCGGCTGCCTCCACGCCGCCCGCCCCGAGCACGTCATCGAGACCGGTCGTGGACAGCTCGAACTGCTCACCGCCGCCGCCGTCCGGTCACTCAACGTCTACCATCGATTCATTTCGATCAGTACACTCGTGTCTGGTCAGCCACGCCACGACCGGCGTGATCACCAGCCCGGGAACGGGTTCGCCGAAGCACCTGCCGCACCTGGCTCCCCCCTTCTGATCAGCACCGTCGTTCCACCGGCTCCGAGGCGGTCCCGCCCTGGGCCGGTCCCATCCGGTGAGGAGAAGCGATGACCAGTTCACGCGTGCGGGGTCGGGTGCTCGCCTTCGCCCTGGCGACCGCACTGAGCGCCGCGCTGCTCCCGGGTGGACAGGCGGCCGCCGGGACTGCCGCCGAGGGAACCATCCGCTACGCCGGCACCGCCGACGCCGTACCGGGCAGCTACCTCGTCGTGCTCCGGGAGGCCCCGCTCCGGACGTCGGTGGGCGCCGCCGCCGCTGAGGTCAGCCGAGCGGCCGACCGGCTGCGGGCCCGCTACGGGGGCACCGTCGGCCACGTCTACGGCAGCGCCGTGGCCGGATTCGAGGTACGACTCACGGAGCGGGCCGCTCGCCGCCTCGCCGCCGACCCGACGGTGTCGTACGTCGAGCAGAACCGGGTCACGCCGCTGATCGGCCCCGGCGTGCAGACCAACCCGCCGTCGTGGGGACTGGACCGGATCGATCAGCGGAACCTTCCGCTCGACGGCCGGTACGCCTACCCGAACACCGCGCACAACGTGCACGTGTACGTCGCCGACACCGGCGTCCGGGCCACCCACACGGACTTCGCCGGCCGGGTCAGCGGCGGGATCGACCTCGTCGACGGCGCCCTTCCCGCGGACGACTGCAACGGCCACGGCACCCACCTGGCCGGCACGATCGGCGGCACCCGCTACGGGGTGGCCAAGGAGGTCCAGATCCACCCGGTCCGGGTGCTCGACTGCACCGGCAGCGGCACCACCGCCACGGTGATCGCCGGGATCGACTGGATCAGCGCGAACGCCCTCCGGCCGGCGGTGGTGGAGCTGGCCATCGGCGGCCCGGCCACCACCACCCTGGACACGGCGGTGACCAACTCGATCAATCGGGGGATCACCTACGTCACCGCCGGGGGCAGCTCGGGCGGGAACGCCTGCAACAACTCGCCCGGCCGGGTGCCGGCCGCGTTGACCGTGGTCGGCACCTCGTCCACCGACGCCCGGATGCCGAACGGCAACTACGGCGCCTGCATCGACCTGTTCGCCCCGGGGGCGAACATCCCGTCCACGTGGCACACCGGCGACGCAGCGACCGCCACGATCAGCGGCGGCTCGGCGGCCTCGGCCCACGTGGCCGGCTGCGCCGCGCTGGCCCTGTCGGCCAACCCGGGCTGGACCCCGGCCCAGGTCGCCGGCTACCTGGCCAGCCGGTCGACCGCCGGAGTCGTCACCGGCGTCGTCGCCGGCACCCCGAACCGCCTGCTCTACTGCGGCCCGTGACTCCGCGACGCCCACCGGGCGCCACAGGCGCTGTGTGGAACCGTCCGTTCGACCACAGTCCCGATCATGACAAGGCTCGACCGGAGCGGCGGTAGTGGCCGCTCCGCCGATGGCGGCGGTAGGCGAGGAAAGCAAGGAGAGCGCCCACGAGTGCCGCTCCGACAACGACAGGGACCGCTGTCCGGGTGCCCCCGGCGCTCCTGGCCACCACCGCCTTGACCGGTACGGGAAGGGTGATCGTGCCTTCCGCTGTGCGTCGCACCGTCCCGCTGGTCAGTTCGAGCTGGACATGCCACCTGCCGACGGACAGTGGCTCGTTCAGTTCGGTGCTGACCTGGCCGACCTGGCCGGGCAGGACCGTGACGCCGGCGGCGATTCTGAAGGGCCCGGCCTTGGACGAGCCGGACTCGCGGGACAGGGACAGGTTTCCGCTCATGTCGATCGCCCGTCGACCCGTGTTGCGGACCTGCGCGGTGACGACCGGCCACTGCCCGGGGCCGGGGCCCACCGCGATGTCCCCGATGCTGAAGTCGGTGGGCGGTTCCCCGCCCGGGCCGATGTTCAGGTAGATGCGCACACCGACGCGGTGGACCTGGCCGACGTTGCCACGGTCGGTCGGCGGGCGGGCGACCTGGGCGAGGACGGCGGCGTACCGCTCGCCCGCGGAGGCGGTTCCCGGCACGGCGATCTTGACCTTTACCACCTTCTTGGCACCTGGTGGCAGGTCGATGCTGTTCACCGCCGCGCTCACCCAGCCGCTCAGCTCGTTGCCGCCGCGGCCGTCGAGGGCAGTGAAGGTGTTGTTCTCGACGGTGGCGCCGACGGGGTAGAACTCGACGTGCTGTGATTCGGGTGAGGCGTTGTGCACCTCGATCCGGCGGTCGATCGTGGCGCCGGGCTTGAGATGGTCGATGATGTAGTTCCGGGCGCGCGGGTCCGTCAGCCGCGCGACCGGAATGTCCACGAGCCGGATGCCGATCCTCGCGTCGTCCCCGGCCGGCTCACGCGCTGCCCCGGCGCCGGCCGGCGCTGCGGGCACCAGGCACGCCAGGACGGCGGCCGATGCCAGCATCACCAGCCGGCGCGGGCGGTCACAGGACAGTGTGGGTCACCGTGCCCGTGTAGACCCCGGCGACGACGCCCTCGGGGACGTTGACCACGAGGGTCGGGTTCCAGGTGGCGGAGTTGTCGCCGCTGCCTCCGGTGTGGGTGAACGCGTCGCGCGGCACGTTGATGATCACCGCGTCCCCCGCACCCGCCTGGCCAGGGGTGAAGGTACCGCTGCCGGTGGTCGCGGTCGCCCCGCCGGACCAGTAGAGGACGTTGATGTTGGGGATGGTCTCCGGCCCGGTCGCCCCACCGGTGGTGAAGTCGGTGGCGATGGCCGTGGCGTTCCAGTTGGCGTTCAGGGCGGCGCGCTCGTCGGTCACGGCAACCGGCCCGATCTGTCCGGACACCGTGTCGCCCGGGTTGCCGCTGCCGATGTTCGCCGTCGCCGGAGCGCTGATCGAGAGACCGTCCTCGGCCGTCACGGTCAGCGTCACGATGGTGTCCGCAGTGTCCGCCGTGGCCGGCGAGGCGAACCCGAGGACGAGCGCCGAGCCGGCCAGGCCGGCCGCGAAGAGCTTGGATCTCATGAAACCTCCACGTATGGGTTAAAAGGAACAAGTCGGGATACTAGCTGCTACCTGCCGCTATCGGCGTGAAACGCGCCCCTGAATCCAGGGCCCCGGAGGTCGCTGCGAGGTTTCGGCTTCCGACCTCCGGGACCGGACGCGACTGGTAACCTCCGGGAAGCGACCGGGGCAAACCAGTCGTAACGGGGTAAATACCCCGGTCTCGCCCGAGGTGCCCGCAGCCGCACCAGGCCGGCCGCCACGCCCACCCGGACTGACCGGCGGCTCTCTCGATCGACAGTCGCGAAGGATCAGGACAGTGCATCTGACACCGAAGGAATTCGACAAGCTCACGATTCTCTCGATGGCTGTGGTGGCCAATGCCCGACGGGCCAGAGGAGTGAAGCTGAACCACCCCGAGGCCGTCGCGGTGATTTGCGCCGCCGCGATGGAGGGGGCCCGCGACGGCAAGACCGTCGAGGAGGTAATGAACGACACGCGCAACGTTCTCAGTGCGGACGACGTGATGCCGGGCGTGGGGGACATGTTGCCCATGATTCAGGTGGAGGCGGTCTTCACCGACGGCTCGCGCCTGGTCACCGTCCACTCACCCATCCGATAGGGGTACAAGCGGAGACGTGTTCTCCAGGAAAGCGGTGGCGACATGGCCAAACAACATCCCGGGCCCAATTCGAAGCACCTTCGACCCATCGGCGGATACCTGCTCAGCGACCAGCCGCTGGAGCTCAACGCGGGTCGACCGGTCACTGAAGTGGTCGTGCAGAACACCGGCGACCGACCGATCCAGGTCGGCTCGCACTTCCACTTCTTCGAGGCCAACCGGATGCTGGCGTTCGACCGCGAAGCGGCCTTCGGCAAGCGGTTGAACATCCCGGCGACGACGTCGATCCGCTTCGAGCCGGGCGACAAGAAGACGGTACAGCTCATTCCCTTCGGCGGCACACAACGGGTCTACGGGTTCAACGGGTTGGTCCAGGGCTGGACCGGCTCCGGCCCCATCCCCGGCTACCGTCCCGACCGGTCCGAGGCGATCCACAACGCCAAGACCCGGGGCTTCAAAACCAGCCCGGAAACGCAGGAAGACACCAAGAGCAAGAAACAGTAGATCCACTATTTCGCGGGCTGCCCGACCTCGGGCACGGGAGAGACTTCGATGAGTCAGATTTCACGCAAAGAATATGCCGGAATGTACGGCCCCACCACGGGCGACCAGATCAGGCTGGGGGACACCGACCTCCACATCGAGATCGAGAAGGACCTCCGCGTTCTCGGCGACGAGGTCATGTACGGCGGCGGCAAGACGCTGCGCGACGGCATGGGCGTCGACAATCAGTACACCAACGCCGCCGGCGCCCTCGACCTCGTCATCACGAACGTGACCATCGTCGACGCGACGCTCGGAGTGGTCAAGGCGGACGTCGGTGTCAAGGACGGCAAGATCGCTGGCATCGGCAAGGCGGGCAACCCGCGCGTGATGGACGGGGTCACCCCCGAACTGGTGACCGGACCGGGCACCGACGCCATCTCCGGCGAGCACCTCATCCTAACCGCGGGTGGCATCGACGCGCACGTGCACCTGGTGGCGCCGCAACAGGCGTACGCGGCGCTCAGCAACGGTGTGACGACGCTGTGGGGCGGCGGCACCGGGCCCACCGACAGCACCAACGGCGTGACCATCACCCCCGGCCCGTGGAACATCCAGGCGATGATGCGGTCCTTCGAGAACATCCCGATCAACATCGGCATCATGGCCAAGGGCAACAGCAGCGGCCGTGCGCCCCTGGTGGAGCAGATCATGGCCGGCGCGCCCAGCTTCAAGATCCACGAGGACTGGGGTGCGCCGCCCGCCGTGATCCGATCCTGCCTGGCCGTCGCCGACGAGTACGACGTGCAGGTCAGCATCCACACCGACACCCTCAACGAGAGCGGCTACATCGAGGACAGCATCGCCGCGCTCGAGGGACGGACCATCCACACCTTTCACACCGAGGGCGCCGGTGGTGGGCACGCGCCGGACATCATCAAGATCGCCGGCCAGCCGAACGTGCTGCCGAGCTCGACCACGCCGACGGTGCCCTACGGCATCAACAGCCAGTCCGAGCTCTACGACATGATCATGGTCTGCCACAACTTCAACCCGGCGGTCCCCTCCGACGTCGCCTTCGTGGAGAGCCGGATCCGCACGGAGACCATCGCGGCCGAGGACGTGCTGCTGGACGAGGGCGTCATCTCGATGATGCAGAGCGACTCGCAGGCCATGGGACGGGTCGGCGAGACCTGGCTGCGGACCATCCAGCTCGCCGGGCAGATGAAGATCGCCCGCGGCAAGCTCGCCGAGGACTCGGCCGCCAACGACAACTTCCGGGTGCTGCGCTACGTCGCCAAGATGACCATCAACCCGGCCATCACCCAGGGCATCTCGCATGTGCTCGGGTCGGTGACCCCGGGCAAGATGGCCGACCTGGTGCTCTGGGAGCCGGCCTTCTTCGGCACGAAGCCGAAGCTCGTCCTCAAGGGCGGGCTGATCGCCTGGTCGGTCATGGGCGACCCGAACGCCTCGCTGCCGACGCCGCAGCCCGTCTACTACCGCCCGATGTTCGGCGCCTTCGGCAGCCAGCTCGCCAAGAGCTGCGTGACCTTCGTGTCCCGCGCCGCCCATGAGAACGGGATCGGCGAGCAGCTCGGCCTGCAACGACAGATCCTCCCGGTCTACCGGACACGGGGCCTGACCAAGCGGGACATGGTCCGCAACGACAGGATGCCGAAGCTCGAGGTCGATCCGGAGACCTTCGCGGTGAAGATGGACGGCGTGCACGCGACCGTGCCGCCGGCCAGGAATCTCCCGATGAGCCAGCTCTACTTCTTCAGCTGACCCCACAGGACGTCTTCGCGGTCGTGCCGGGTTCCGGCACACCCGCGTGAAAGGAGAAACCAGTGCTCATCGAAACGGTGCTGGGCAATGTGAGCGAGCCGAACTGGACCGCCCGGCTGAGCCAGGCACGGATCGACGATCTCGTGCTCGACCAGTGGGACGCCCAGAAGAGCCGCCTGCGCAAGACGACCAGTTCCGGCGCCGAGCTGGCGGTCTCGCTCAACCGTGGCGTCAGGCTACGCGACGGGGACATCCTGGCCTGGGACGATCTGACCGCGACCGCGGTGGTGGCCCGGATCAGGCTCGGCGACGTGATGGTCGTGCACCTCGACGGGCTGCACGGGGAATCACCGGACCTGGTGATCCGCTCGGCCGTCGAACTCGGCCACGCCATCGGCAACCAGCACTGGCCGGCCGTGGTCAAGGGCGCGAAGATGTACGTCCCGCTCACCGTGGACCGCAAGGTCATGGACTCCGTGATGCGGACCCACGCCTTCACCGGGATCACCCACGAGTTCGTCCCCGGCACCGAGATCATCGCCTACCTCGCGCCGCACGAGTCGCGGCGGTTGTTCGGTGGCGCGGACTCCACGCCGCACACCCACCTCCCCGCCGACCTCAACTGAGGAGGCCGGCCGGTGCGCGCGATGGTCGAGACACTGAAACTGCTGCAGTTCGGCGACTCGGTCTTCCCGGTCGGCGCCTTCTCCTTCTCCAACGGGCTGGAGATGGCCGTCCAGCACGGCGTCGTCCATGACCGGAGGACCCTGCAGGACTTCGTCCGGACGGTCACCCGGCTCGCCGCCACGGGGGACGGCGTCGCCTTGCTCGCCGGGCACCGCGGCGCCGCCTCCGGCGACCTCGACCGGATCCGGCACGCGGACGAGGCCGTCTGCCTGCGCAAGATCAACGAAGAGATGCGGACCATGTCCGTACGCATGGGACGGAAGCTGGCCGAGGCCTCGACCCGGATCGTCGGGGAGTCGCTGCTCAAGAAGCGGATCAGCGAGTCGGCGAACGGGGTGCCGGTGACCTATCCGGTCGCGCTCGGAGTGCTCTTCGCCGAACTCGGGGTGAGCGAGGAGGACGCCTTCGCGGCCCACCAGTACGGCGCGGCCTCGATGGTGCTCGGCGCGGCGCTCCGGCTGATGCGGGTCGACCACCTCGACGCGCAGTCGATCCTCTACGCGGTCAACGAGAAGGTCCCCGACGACTACCGCGAGGTGCGCGCGGCGAACCTCGACGACATGCAGAACTTCGCTCCCCACATCGACGTTCTGGCGGCCGCGCACCAGCACGTGCACGTACGGATGTTCATGAGTTGAGCGTCCCTGGCCCAACCCGCCGGGCCTCCGGACCGCCCCCCGGAGAGATTCCGGCATCAGCAGGTCCCGAAATTGGTGAAACCTTCCAGAAGCAGAGGTCACGTCATGAAGTCGGCAAGTCGTATCGGAGTGGGCGGCCCGGTGGGCAGCGGCAAGACCGCGATCATCGAAGCCGTCGTGCCCCGCCTCGTGGAGAACGGACTGCGGGTACTGATCATCACCAACGACGTCGTCACCACGGAGGACGCGAAGCACGTGCGACGCGCGCTGACCGGGGTCCTGGTCGAGGAGCGGATCATCGGGGTGGAGACCGGGGCGTGCCCGCACACCGCCGTCCGCGAGGACCCCAGCATGAACCTGGCCGCCGTGGAGGACATGGAGGCCCGCTTCCCGGACAGCGACGTGGTGCTGATCGAGAGCGGCGGGGACAATCTCACGCTCACCTTCAGCCCGGCCCTGGTGGACTACTTCATCTACGTGATCGACGTCGCCGCCGGCGACAAGATCCCGCGCAAGAACGGCCCGGGGATCTCCAAGTCCGACATCCTCGTGATCAACAAGACCGACCTCGCACCGTACGTGGACGCCGATCTCGACGTCATGGCGCACGACGCGGATCTGATGCGCAACGGGAAGCCGGTCGTCTTCACCAACTGCAAGACGGGTGACGGCATCGACGAACTGGTCTCACTGGTCCGCCGCAACGCGCTGTTCGACGCCGAAGTGGTCGCATGATCTCACTGGACACCGTCCGGGAACTGGAGCCGTACCAGGACCAACCCGCCCAGTTGCCCGCCGCGTCCAACGGCAAGGTCGGCGTGCTGCGGATGGGTTTCGAGCGACGCGGCGACCGGACGATCCTGGACGACCTCTATCGGCAGTCGCCGTTGCTGGTGCAGCGGGCGCTCTACTGGGACGAGGAGATGCCGGAGCTGCCCTGCGTCATGATCCTCACCACCTCCGGGGGCGTGCTCCAGGGCGACCGCCTGCGGATGGACGTCGACATGGCGCCGGGCAGCCAGGCCCACCTGGTCACCCAGGCCGCCACCAAGATCCAGGAAATGGACGCGAACTACGGCACCCAGATCCAGACCTTCACCCTCGCCGACGACGCGTACCTCGAATTCCTCCCGGAGCCCGTGATCCCCTATCGGGGCAGCCGTTTCGTCACCGACAGTCGGGTGCGGCTCCCCGAGAGTGCCACCATGCTCTACGCCGAGGTGCTGCAACCGGGCCGGAAGTACTACCGCGACGGCGAACTCTTCGCCTACGACCTCTTTTCCTCCACGCTGCGCGCGGAACGGCCCGACGGTCGGCCTTTGTTCGTCGAGAAGTTCGTGGTCAGCCCCGAACGGTTCGAGGTGGCCCGGACCGGGGTCATGGACCACTTCCACATCTTCGGCAACGTCGTGCTGCTCACCAGCCCCGAGCGGGCCGCACGGGTCTTCGACCGGACCTCGACGCCGGTCTGGGACACCGAGACGCCGCTGGCCAGCGCGGTCAGCCGACTGCCGAACGACGCCGGGCTCATCTTCAAGGTCCTCGGGCGGGAGACGGAGCCGGTTCGCGCCGCGGTACGCGCCTTCTGCGTGGCCGCCCGCGAAGAGGTGACGGGCCGGACCTTCCCGCCGGCGTTCAGCTGGCGATGACGAGGCGAAGGAGAGGGTCATGACCCAGGTCGTGCGGGGCTGGAACGGTCTGAGCGACCGCAATCCGCTGATCGAGTTCGTCGACGCGTGCCTGCGCGGCGCCGCGCAGGTCGTCTTCCAGAACAATCCGCTCTCCGGCCTGCTCATCCTCGTCGCGATCGCCTGGGGTGCGTTCGAGAACGGGCAGCCTCGGATCATCGGCGGGGCGGTCCTCGGTCTCGTGGTGGGCACGGCCACCGCCATCATGCTCAAGGTGGACCGGCCCTCGTTGCGGAAGGGACTGTTCGGCTTCAGCCCGCTGCTGACCGGGATCGCCATCCCGACGTTCCTCGACGACCGGCCGTTGATGTGGCTCTACCTGGTGCTCGGCGCCGCGGCCACCACCGTGGTCACCCTGGCCCTGAACAGGGTCTTCAAGACCTGGGGGCTGACCGCGTTCACCTTCCCGTTCGTGCTGACCACCTGGGTGCTGTTGCTGGGGGCGTACCAGTTCAACCGGTTCACCGTCCTGACCAACATGACGCCGAAGTTCCCCGGCGAGGGGGCGCTGGCCGGCGGCCGTTTCGACTGGGACCTCATCCCGATCCTGTTCCGTGGGATCTCCCAGGTGTACCTGACCAACAGTTGGGTCAGCGGGCTGATCATCCTGGTCGCCCTGCTGATCAACTCTCGCTGGTCGGCGCTCTTCGCACTGGTCGGCAGTGCCGGCGCGACCCTGCTGGCGCTCTGGTTCGGGGCCGACGGGCTGTCGATCGACAAGGGCCTGTACGGCTTCAACGCGGTGTTGACGGCGATCGCGGTGGGCGCGGTGCTGCACCGTCCCGGTGTGCTCGTGACGATCTACACCCTCTTCGGAATCGCCTTGACGCTCTTCGTGCACGTGGCTCTCGCGACGGTACTCACCCCGCTGGCCATCCCCGTGCTGACCGGGCCGTTCAACATCGCCACCTGGCTGCTCTTGCTGCCCCAGCGGCACTTCGGGCAGGTGCCCGACCACGAAAGCGTCAAGGAGACCGTCGACTCCGCGGCAAGACGCACCATCCAACCCTTGCACAAGGAGAGGTGAGGTCCCGTGCTCGCTCAGAACGCGGTGAACCCGGGCGACACCGCCTGGGTGCTGGTCTGCGCCGGCCTGGTGCTGTTCATGACCCCCGGCCTGGCCGTCTTCTACGGTGGCATGGTCCCCGCCCGCAACGTGCTCGCGATGCTGCAACAGAACATCATCGCGCTGGGGGTCGTCAGCCTGACCTGGGTGCTGGTGGGGTACACGATCGCCTTCGGCGACGACGCCGGCACCGGCCTCTTCGGCAACCTTGAGCTGCTCGGGCTGACCGACCTCAAGGTTCCGCCCGCGCCCAGCCTGCACGTGGCCGCCGGCCAGGTGACCATTCCGACCCTGGCGTTCATCGCCTTCCAGATGATGTTCGCGGTGATCACTCCCGCGCTCGTCACCGGAGCCACGGCCGGTCGGCTGAGGCTCGCCGGCTGGGCCTTGTTCCTGGCGGTGTGGTCCATCGTGGTCTACGCGCCCGTCGCGCACTGGCTCTGGCATCCCGACGGCTGGTTGGCCAAGTTCGGCACCCAGGACTGGGCCGGCGGGATGGTGGTCCACTCCTCGGCGGGAGCCGCGGTCCTGGGGATTCTGCTGGTCGTCGGCCGCCGCCGTAACTGGCCACACACCGCCGCCCCGCCCAACTCGATTCCGTTGACCATCGTCGGTGCGGGCATCCTCTGGTTCGGTTGGTTCGGGTTCAACGCCGGCGACGGGCTCCAAGCCAACGGGGTGGCCGCCCAGGCACTCATCAACACCCACGTCGCAGCCGCGGCCGGCATGCTCGTCTGGCTGGTGGCGGAGCGGCTCAAGGACGGCCACTGCACGGTCGTGGGCAGCGTCACCGGTGCGGTCGCGGGGCTGGCCACGGTCACCCCCACCGCCGGCTACGTCAACACGCTCTCCGCCATCGCCATCGGCGCCATCGCCGGCATCGTCTGCCACACCGCACTCCGGCTGAAGTACCTGCTCCGGCTCGACGACGCGCTGGACGTCCTCGCGGTCCACTTCGTCGGCGGCATGCTCGGCTCACTGCTGCTCGGCCTCTTCGGCGACAGCGGCATCAACCCGCTGGGCGTGGACGGTCTCTTTCTCGGCGGCGGCGGGTCCCTGCTCTGGCACCAGATCGTCGGCGTGGTGACCGTGGTGGTCTTCTCCTTCGTGCTCAGCTGGGCGATCGCCGCCGCCGTGCAGGCGGTCGTCGGGCTCCGCGCCCCGGCCGACACGCAGGACAGCCTCGACCGGACCCAGCAGGACACCGACGCGTACCACCTCGGGAGCGTCGCGGGACTGAGTGGAACGGGGGCGGCCCAGCGCGGCAACCGGCGCGGGCAGGGCCGGTCCGCCGATCGGCCCACCCGGGGGGCGGCCCAGCGGGACAGGCTGGTCATCGCGATGCTGGATCCGGTTCTGCTGCCCGACACCCGGGAGCTGCGGGACACCCTGCTCAGCGCGGGAGCCGGCTCGATCGTGGTCTCCGACGCCACGGTCTCCACCGCCACGCCGGCCGCCCTGGCGCTGCCCCGGGGATACTGGCAGGAGCAGGATCTCCTCGACCGGGTACGGGTCGAGGTGCTGGTGGGGCAGGAAGCCACGGCCGCGGTGCTGGACGTGCTCAGCCGGTACGGCGCCGACCGGTCGGAGAGCTACGTGCAGGACGTCCGGCCCGCGACGGACCTACACTGACCGGTTCGGGTTGCCGGGGGCCGGCAGGGCGGTGCCCGGGCGCTGCGCGGGGGCCTGAGTCCACCGCTCTCACGTCCCGGCCCTGACCCGGCGGACCAGCAACGCCACCGGCACCAGCGCGAGCAGTCCCCAGGCCGGCACCCAGTGGGGTCGCTGCTGCGCCACGGCCCCGATGCCGCCCCCGATGGAGTAGCAGACGAGTGTGAGCAGTCCGAGCAGCGATGCCTGCCTGGCCCGGCTCCGGTCGGTGCCGGGGGCGGCGATCCACCGGACGATGTGCCCACCGGTCTTGGCGACCGTGCCCGACTGGTACGTGATGGTGGTCATCACCCCCGCCGTGCGGACGAACAGCGTCGTGAAAGCGCCCGTGGCGAGCCCGCCGGCAGCGGCCAGGACGGCCCGCGACACCGGACCGTCCTGCCCGTGGTGGAGCAGGACGTTGAGGAACGTCCAGAGCGCCAGGGCGAGCGTCGTGGCACCCAGGCCCCGCAGGGCCGGCGACCAGCGGCCCGGCAGGGAGCGGATCCAGGAGACCACGCCGGCCGCGGCGGCGAACGCGAGCAGCGAAGCGCCCGCGGCCGGCCAGGCCGGGTGCCATCCGGCCGGACCGATACCGAGGAAGATGAGGTTGCCGGACTGGTTGGCGACGAACGTGCCGTAGCGCAGGAACGCGAAGGCGTCCAGGAAGCCCGCGGTGCCGGTGCAGAGCGCCAGCACCGCGACGGGGCGACGGAACTCGCGGTACGAATCCTCCGGCCCCGGCCGGGCCGGGCCGTCCGGTGCCGGCGGCGCGGGTTGAGAGCTACTCATTGTCGTCGGCACCCCCGGGCGCACACGTCGGGGACGTCGCCTCGACCGGACCGCAAACCTCCCCCATGTTAGTTGATTTCGGACATGGAAGGGGTGCGCGGGCCCCCGCCGGTCGCAGGTCGTGATCCTGGACGCGCCTCCCGCCGGCGCCGTCAGTGCACCAGCCGGCCCATCAGCCGCTTGAGCTCAGCGGCCGGATCCGTGGTGAGGCCCCCGTGCACCGGACTGGTCTGGATCACCGTGCTGCGCGGCGCGGTGAGCCAGCCGAACCGTGCCCGCCGGGTGCCGGCAGCGATGCGGCCCGCACCGGGATCACCCGCGCACACGGCGCGGATCGCGTCGAGGGCCGTGGAGACCATGCCGACGTCGACGCCGGGATCCAGCGCGCGCAGCCGCTCGACGTCGACGTGCACGGCGGCGCCGAGGAAATCCGCACCCGGGCAGTAGAGCAGCGCCCCGACATTCACCTGCTCGCCGCGGTCGACCCGGGGAACAGCCCGCAGCAACGCGTAGTCGAAGCCCAGGGCGGGGATCGGGCGATCGGTCACGCGATCGCCTCCGTCGGCCACCAGCCACGCTCGCCCATCCGCCGGGCCAGCAGGTAATCGACGTACCGCTGCCGCAGCTCCGCCGGGTCGGCGGCCTCCGCCACGGAGTTCAGGCTCACCAGGAAGCTGTCGGGCACCAGGGCGACGACCTCCGCCAGGAGCTCGGCGGTCACGATCGCCGCCAGCTCGGCGTCCAGCTTCGCGAGGAACGCGGGGCCCAGCTTCGTCACGAGATCCGCGAGCACGTGCTGGGACAGGTCGTACCGGCGGTCGGCCCAGGCCGCCACCGATGGCCAGGAGTGCTGGAACAGCAGCGCCGCGCCGTGGTCGATCGCCCACAACTGGCGGTGCCAGATGAGCAGGTTGGGGTTGGACCAGGTCCGGTCCACGTTGGCGGTCAGTGCGTCCAGCCAGTAGATCCGGGCTGCTTCCTCGGGCGGCGGCTCCCACCCGACACCGTCGTAGCCCACCGATCCCGGCAGGAAGTCCATGCCGAGGTTCTCCCCGGCGCTGGCCCGCAACAACTCCTGAACCTCCTGGTCCGGCTCACGGCGCGCCACCTCCGGGTCGACGCCGACGACGGCGAGCTCGGGCACCCGGATGCCGAGCCGACGGCCGAGCTCACCGACGACGACCTCCGCCACCAGTGCCGCGCTGCCCTGCCCCGCTCCGCGGAACTTCACGACGTAGGTCCCGTCGTTGTCCGCCTCCACCACCCCGGGCAGGGAACCGCCCTCCCGCAGGGGAGTCAGGTACTGCGTTCCCATTACTCTCTGCAACAGAATTCCACCCTACTGACGGCCGATGGTCCGAATTTCACATACTGAACTGTATCAGTATACGATGGCGTATCCGAGTTCCCGGAGGGGGTCGATCATCATCAACAAGAGGCTGACGCGGCAGGAAAGCCGCGAGATAACCCGTAAGGAGCTGCTGCGGGCAGCAGCCGAGCTGTTCGCCGAGTGCGGCGTCAACGGCACCTCGGTCGAGCAGATCGTCGAGCGCGCCGGCTACACCCGAGGCGCGTTCTACGGCAACTTCGACGGCAAGCACGAGTTGGTCCTGGCCCTGCTGGAACAGCGGACCGAGCACGAGCTCAAGGAGGTCCAGGCGCTCACCCTGCGGGCGGGCTCGTTCGAGGAGACGATCGAGCACCTACGGGGCTGGCACCGCGAGCGGGACAGGAATTTCGCGAGCTGGCTGGCGCTGCGTACCGAACTCTGGCTCTACGGACTGCGCGATCCGGAGATGCTGCCGCTGCTGGCCGATCGGGAGCGGCGTTCCCGCGAGGCGATGACCCAGGCGCTCGCGCAGGGCTTCGCCGCCCGCTCGGTCACGCCACCCGCACCGGTGGAGCTGCTGGCCCTGATCGTGCACGCACTGGACGACGGGCTGTCCATCCAACGCGCGCTCTCGCCCGACGACACCGCCGGAGACGTCATGGACGCGGTGGATCTCCTGATCAGGTCCTGGACCGCCCTGGCCCGGACCCGTGCGAACGAGCCCACCGACCCGCCCGACCCCGGGAACGACACACCTCGCCCGTGAACCGGTGGCCGGCCGCCCCGAACCCGCTCGCCGCGGCCTTCCGGGTCAGGCCCGCCTGCTCCGCCACCGACCCGACGGTCCTCGGGATCGCCGGCGGCGTCGACCGCCTCCGGGTTTGTCCACTCGCACAACGTGGCAGTCGCCCACGGACCCTCCGGTCCGGAAACCGGTGTCCGCCGCCCTGTCGTCACTCGGCGGCGGAGACGCTCTCCACAACGGAATTCCGCTCGCGCACGGGCGGCTCCTCGGCCGGCTGCTCGCCCGTCGGCGGCTCCAGCCGACGCAGGGCCGGAACCAGCAGTGCGAACGCGGCGACCACGCCCCAGGCGACGGCGAGCAGCACGCCCGTCTCGCGCAGGCCGATCCCGCCGATCAGCAGACCCGCCACCAGCGTGCCCGCCGGCACGGCAGTCATGATGGCGGCGTTCTGCAGCCCCAGGACGCGGCCCCGGTAACGCTCCGGGATGCGCTCGGTCACCAGCACCAGGGCGAGGGCCTGCATGGGGCCCGCGCCGAACCCGGCTAGGGCGGCGGCGGCCAGCAGCACGGGGGTCGGCGGCAGCAGGGCCAGACCGACCGTGCCGAACGCGGTAACCACCTGGGCAGCGACGAAGACCGCCCGCCGGGAGAGCCTCGCGCCGGCGATCGAGTACCCGATCGACCCGCCGATGCCGCCCACCGCGAGGAAGGCCACCACCAGGCCGAACCCGCCGGGCGAATCGCGGGCGACCAGGTACACGGGAAGCAGGATGTTCTGCAGCGGTGCCAGGACGAGGACGCTGATCGTCACCACGAAGGTCATCGCGGCGAGCACCCGGTCGCCGCCGAGGACGCGGAAGCCCTTGAGCAGCTCGATGCGGATGCCGCCGCCCGCCTCGCCCGAGCCCCGGCCCAGCCGCGCGGGAAGCGTGGCCGTGGTCAACGCTGCCGCCGACGAGCAGGCCACGGTGATCCAGAGGACCGTGGTCGGGTCGAGGAGCACGAGCAGCCCACCCGCGGCGGCCGGGCCGACGACCAGGACCACGCCGTTGACGCCCTCGCGCAGGCCGGCCAGCCGCTCCAGACCGACCCCCGCCGCCGCGGCGACGTCCGGGGCCAGGGACTCGCGGGCGGTCATGCCGGGTACGTCCAACAGCGCGCCCGCGACGCCGAGCACCATGAACCAGGCGACGGTGAGCCCCGAGACCTGGTCGACGAAGGGCACCGCGGCCACCGCCAGCGCCGAGGCGAGGTCCGCCCAGATCGACGTCCGGCGCCTGCCGAACCGATCGATGACCAGCCCTCCGGCCACCGCCGCCACGAGCATGGGGAGCGCGCTCACCGCGGCGATCAAGCCGGCCGCGGCGGGGTCCCCGGTACGGACCAGCACGAGCCACGGCAGGGCGATCGCGGCGATGGAGTTCCCCAGCAACGACAGGGCGTGGGAGAGGAGGTAACGGATCAACACCTCGCCGATTCTGCGCGATCCCGTTCGCCCACGGCAGGTGAATATCGGGTTGTGTCGCGATCTGCGGGAACCCGGCGCGGACCGGGGCCGGCGCTTCGAATACGGGAGTGCATTAGGATATGATGCTGTATTTGAACGCGTCGGAGGAGGCCGCCATCGCCGCTACGGCTGACCCGGCAGCAGCGCCGGGAGCGGACGTGCCGCCCCGACTCCCGACGTCTGACGCCGGCCGCCCCGGGCGGTCGAACCACCACCACCTACACCCCGATGTGGAGATCCCGCAGCCATGAGCAGCAACACCTACAAGGTCATCGTCCGTGGCAAGTTCGCCCCGCTCACCGAGGAGCAACGCGCCTCGCTGCTCGCCCGGGCCGACGAGCACGACCTCTTCGCGGCCAGGTTCACCGACGAGGGCACGGTGACCTACGAACGGCCCCTGCGCATCTTCACCTTTCGCTGCCTCGTACCCGTCACCCCCGACGACAGCGAGGCAGTCGTCTTCGGGAAGGCGGAGGAGGCCGCAACGGCCGCCGTCCGCAAGCTCGGCGCGGACAGCAGCGACCTGCACTCGGTCTCCAGCGACCTGGAGGACATGCTCCGACGGCGGGGACGCTGACCCTGTCGGTACGCGCCCCGGCGCGTCGGACCGCCGGGCACTCGTCGAAAGGACGCGAGCCGTCTCATGACCCCTGAAGAACTCACCCTCCTGCTCTGCGAACCCACCCCGCGTCGGGTGTTCTGCGCGGTCGACCTGGGCGGGGCGACCCCCACGGAGATCCTCGCCGCCTCCGGTCTCGAAGCGTCGAAGGCCGCCCCGGCCATCGGGAAGCTCCTCCGGACCGGGTTGCTCAGGTCCGACGGGCCCGGTCGCCTCGCGGTGAACGAGGAAACCCTCGCCACGGTGGCGGCGGTGGCCGCCCTCCGGCAGGAGGAGCGGGCCGTCGCCGAGCAGCCCGACCCGCAGCTGCGCGGCTTCGTCCGCGGGGGCGTCCTCGTGCACCTGCCGGAGGAGGACGCCGACGCCCGGCGAACCGTGCTGCGGCACGTCGCGGAGACGGCCCTCGTCCCTGGTGACGAGTACGACGAACGCGACGTCACCGACCGCCTGCGGCCCTGGTGCGCGGGTGGCGCGGTCGACGCCGTCCACCTGCGGCGGCTCCTCGTCGACGGCGGCCTCCTGCGGCGGAACTCCGGGCGGTACGTGCTGGTCACCCCGGACGGATCCGTGGCGACGCGGTGACGCCGAGGACGACGGAGCGGCATGGTCGGCCGTCCACCCTCCCCGCGGCGCTTCGTCCGATCAGGGAGTGTCGGAATCGGGATGTCGGGGGCGGGAACGTTCGTGGTCTCGACACAGCCGGACACCGGCGTCCAATTCGAGATCACCCCGACCTACCGGCGCGGGAAGCGAACGCCGCGCCAAGGCCGGCACGGTGGAGGGCCGGCCAGCGACCAGCCCTCCACCGTTCTTCGCTCCGGCCAGGGCGACTCAGGCGCGGGCCTGCCCCTGCCCGGCGGGCCGGCGGGCCAACCACAGCCGGTGGGCGAACAGCATCCCGTAGCCGGCGAGGACCGCGCCGAGCAGCGCCAGCGCACCGGTGTCGGCGGAGCGGCGCGCCGCGTCCAGGATCACGCCCAGCATCGCCGCCGCGACGATCAGGGACACGTGGTTCGACGCCCAGAACACCACCGGCGTCATGCGCCTGGGGTCGAGGTCACGCATCGCGCCGCCCCGGAGCTGCCTGACGAGCCAGACCGACAGCGGCGCGGTGGCGGCCATCGCGGCCCAGACCAGCCACGGCAACCAGCCGAGCAGCGCGAGGACGGTGAGCATCGCGTACGCGACGAACTGCGCGCCGACGATCACGTGCACCGCCGGCTGGTAACCGATGATGACAGGCAGCGTCCGCTTGCCGACCATCGCATCCGACCGGCGGTCACCCAGGTTCATCACCATCATTCGGACCACCTGCAGCACCGCGGTGGGCGCCAGCACGGCCAGCAGCAGCATCGGCACGGTGCCGGCCTGGAGCACTGCCGCGACGGCGGGCCACAGGCCGTTGAGGATCGCGGCAACCGTCAGCTCTCCCGCGCCCCGGTAGTTCAGCCGCAGTGGCGGGGCGGTGTAGAACCAGGCCAGCACCACGGCCCCGGTGGCGAGCACGCGCGCCTGCCAGGACGGCATGACGGCCACCATGAGAGTCGAGGCGCTGAACAGCACGAACGCGGCGCCGAGCGACACCATGGGTGCGACGGACCCGTCCACGAGCGCCCGGCTGCCACCCGTCCACGGGGTGAAGTAGACGTTCGCCCGGTCGGCCTCCAGGTCGAAGTACTCGTTACAGTAGTGGGTCATGACGTGGACCGTCCACGCGAACAGTTGCGCGACGACGTACCAGGTGAGATCGAGCGGGTGGCCCTGGTGCACCGACACCGCCACGGCGAGGCCCACCGGCAGGACGTTGTACAGCAGGAAGCGCAGTCGGGCCAGCCGGAGGAAACCCCTCCAGGAAGTTCCGTCCCGCCCGGCGGCAGCTTGACGAGGTCCTGGGACCAACTGAGATTCCC
This sequence comes from Micromonospora sp. NPDC002296, assembly GCF_040296145.1. Lineage (NCBI taxonomy): Bacteria > Bacillati > Actinomycetota > Actinomycetes > Micromonosporales > Micromonosporaceae > Micromonospora > Micromonospora sp. NPDC002296. The sequence goes on along the minus strand of NZ_JBEOWQ010000015.1, from coordinate 26,678 downwards.
GCATCGCGGCCATGGTCGACGCCTCCCCGTAGTCAGACAGTGGCAGCAACCTATATCTCGGGGAACGGCAACGGAAACGATCTGTCCGGAAAAAGCTCGATACCCCCTTCGGCGGACCCGCCCATTTCGCCAAGGACCGGAGGGGCCGGCCGCAGTCGCCCCGCCCATCCCGGGGCGACGTCGGACGACCGCGTCGAGGCGGGCGCCGGCCGCACCTGGACGGACATCCGGTTGACCGATCCGCATCCGCGTCCGACGCGATTCATTGAAGTCGGGAAGACGAATCGCATCAAACCCGCCGCAGGCAGCTTTTTTTGCGTCTTGACTAAACCATTGAACGTTGCTTTGATCAGCACTCATTGATGTTCCTGCAAGGGTCGCGTCGATGGCTGTCCGTCCCGCCCCGTTACCGCGCCGCGTCGAGTCGACCGTCCCGCCGGCTTGCCCCTGCGTACCTTGCTTCCGTGGAAGGAGTCCCTCCTTGTCCCCGTCCGGGAATCCGCCGCACGACCCGCCGCCCAACCACCCGCCCACCGCTACCCGACGCCACCGCAGGTTGGCCACCGCCCTGCTCGCCGTCTGCCTGCCGGCAGCCGCCGGGATCGCCGTGGCCACTGCCCCATCCGCCTTCGCCGCGCCGGTTTCTGTCGGCGTCCATCTCACCACCACGTCCGACGCCGCCGGCCGTACGGTCACGCGCGGACTGCAGCAGCAGACACCGGTCGGGTTCGCCGCCAGCAGCCCGAACGCCGACCAGACCATCACCGTCGACGACTCGGTCCGCTACCAGAACTTCGAAGGCGGCGGCGCGTCGATCACCGACACGACCGCTCACCTACTTCGCGGCGGCGTCGTCAGCGCCGCGACCCGCGATGCGGTGATGGCCACGCTGTTCAGTCCCACCACGGGCATCGGGCTGTCGTTCGTGCGCAACCCGATCGGCGCCTCCGACCTGTCCCGCCCGGGCAACGCGTCGCTCGACGACACGTGCTGCGACCTGGCCGATTTCGGCACGAACGGCTATGACACCAACGTGCGCCTGCTCACCCAGCAGGCGAAGCAACTCAACCCGGAGCTGCGGGTCAAGGGTGTGCCGTGGAGCGCGCCGGGGTGGATGAAGACCAACGGTCGGATGGACCAGATGGGATCGTTGAAGACCCAGTACTACGCGCTCTACGCCCAGTATCTGGTGAAGTACATCCAGTCGTACGCCCGCGCCGGCGTGCCGATCAACTACATCTCCGTGCAGAACGAACCCAACTGCTGCAAGGCCGACAACCCCACGGAGATGAACTATCCGGGTATGGCCTGGACGCCCGACCAGCTCATCGACCTGACCAAGAATCACGTCTACCCCGCGCTGCGGGCCGCCGGCCTCACCACCAAGGTGATGGTGCAGGACTTCAACTACGGCGACTACTGGACCCTCGGCCAGAACCTCCTGCAGGATCCGGCCATCCGGAACGACCCGCTCTTCGGCGGCATCGCCTGGCACGGCTACTGGGGCGAGCCCGACATCGGCACCGTGGTGCACCACGACTTCCCGAATGTGCGGCAGTTCAGCACGGAGCACTCGGGCGGGACCTGGATCAGCAACCAGCACAACGAGGATCTCAGCGACATCGTCAACTACGCCCGCAACTACAGCAGCAGCCTGATCAAATGGAGCCTCGCGCTCAACCAGAACCACGGCCCGCACAACGGCGGGTGCGACGCCTGCACCGGCCTGATCACCGTGCAGGAAGGCGGAGCACGGGCCGGTCAGGTCGACTACACCGTCGAGTACTACACGACCGGCCACCTGACGAAGTTCGTCCGCCCCGGCGCGCAGCGGATCGACTCCACCCAGACGTGGGGCGTGCAGAACGTCGCGTGGCGCAACACCGACGGATCCAAGGCGCTCATCGTGCACAACCCCGCCGCCGACGCCCAGCCCGTCAAGGTCAACTCGGGTGGCCAGTCGTTCACCTACACGATGCCGGCGCGGACCACGGCCACCTTCACCTGGAGCGGCGGCGCGACACCACCGACGACGCCGCCCGCGACCACGACGCCCCCGACGACCCCGCCCCCGACCACGCCGCCGCCGACCACGAATCCGCCCACCGGTTCCGGGACGGTCACGGGTCTGGGCGGCCGGTGTCTCGACGTCGTCGACAAGCAGAGCGGTGACGGAACGCCCGTGCAGATCTGGGACTGCCACGGCGAACCGAACCAGCAGTGGTCACGCCCCGGGGACGGGACACTTCGATCGCTCGGGAAGTGCCTCGACGTGAGCGGAGCGGCTACGAACAACGGTGCCAGGGTTCAGATCACGACCTGCAACGGCACCGCCGCCCAGCGCTGGACGGCCACCACCGCCGGCACCCTGGTCAACCCGCAGTCCAACAGGTGCCTGGACGTCGTGGACGTCAACAACTCCAACGGCGCCCGGCTGCAGATCTGGGACTGCCACGCCCAGCCCAACCAGACCTGGGTCCTCAACGGATAGCCGTACCGAGTCCGCCGTGGGCTGCCCTGTCCCGGTCAGCCCACGGCGGACCCCACTCGGGTCAGGACAGGACCCGCATCGATCCCCATGGTCCGTCGAATGGCGCCGGCCACGAGAACGGTCCCCGATATCGAGGAGGCGCCATGAGGCGTTCCACCATGACCGCGCTGGTCGCCGCATCGACGACCCTGGTCGTGCTCACGAGCACGCCGTCCGAAGCCGGCACGGCCGGCCACCCCGGACGCGGTGCGCTCGTGACCGGCACCTACTCCGCAGGCGCCGAACACGCATGGCAACAGCTGCCGACCGTCCGCGTCGGCGACGACAGCGGCCGACCCGTCGACGCGACCGTCGTGGTCGACCCCGGTCGGACCCGCCAGCGCTACGAGGGCATCGGGTTCTCCCTGGACGAGACCAGCGTCTCCAACCTGTGGAAGCTCACCCCGGCAAAGCGCGAGGAGGCCATCCGGCTGCTCGTCGACCCGTTGACCGGCGCGGGTCTCGACCGGTTCCGCCTGACGATCGGCAGCCCCGACCTGATCGAGCATCTGCCGTTCTGGTCGGCGGACGACCTTCCCTCCGGGGTCACCGAGGACTTCGGCCTCAAGCACTTCTCCATCCAGCGCGACATCGACCTGCACATCATCGACACCGTCAAACTGATCCAGCGTTACAACCCGCGCGCCACATTCTTCGCCTCGGCCTGGAGCGCCCCGGCGTGGATGAAGACGAACAACCGGTTCACCGGCGAGGTCGCGCTCCAGCCGGGCAGCACGACCAACTACCACCAGGTCGGCAAGCTGCGCGACGACTGCATCGACGTGTTCGCCCGCTACTACGTGAAGTTCGTCCAGGCGTACGCGGAGCGGGGCATTCACGTCGACGCGCTGACGCTGCTGAACGAGCCCGGCATGGACGTGGTCTACCCGGCCATGGACATCAGCGTGGCGCAGCAGCAGAAGCTGGCGCTCGCGATCGAGCGCGAGCTCGCCGCCGCCCGGCTGCGCACCCAGCTCTACGTGCACGACTTCAACTTCTGGGACTGGCGCGATCCGAACAGCGCCGGGACGAAGAACTACCACCGCATCCTCGACGACGCGCCGGACGGCTCCGTGACCGGTGAGCAGGTCAGCCGCGCGACCGACGGCATCGCCTTCCATCCCTACTGGGGCGACCCGCGGGTCATGCGCGACGCGTACGAGCAGACCGGCAAGCCGGTGCACCTGACCGAGACGAGTGACCTGTCCCCGGCCACGGTGCTGAGCTACTTCCGGCTCGACGCGAGTTCGTACGTCATGTGGGCACAGACCACGGACCAGGACGGGGGGACGCTGCACTGGACGCCCTCGCGCGACAACAACATCGACTGGGCGGAGGTCGGCCGGACGACGAAGTGGCCGAACCGCATGGTCAAGGTGAACACCTCGACCCGGGACTTCACCGTCCGGGACGAGCTCTACCAGCTCGGGCAGTTCTCGAGGTACCTGGGCCGTGAGCACGTGCGGGTGGAGTCAAGCGCCACCAGCGGCGGCGTCAGCAACGTCGTCTACCGGGACAGGGACAATTTCGTCGCCGTCCTCGCAAACAGCAACGACGCTCCCGCCACGACGCGCGTCGTGCTCGCCGCCAGGTCCTTCGTCGTCACGGTGCCGGCGCGTTCGTTCGCCACCTACCGGTGGAAGGCTGAGCTGCCGTCGGCGCACGGCAACCACGCCCCGATCCTGCGCGACGTCGCCGACGTGGTCGCCGACCAGTACAGCACGGTTCAGGTGCCGCTGACCGCGTTCGACCGCGACCACGACCGGCTCGCCTACTACGCGTCCGACCTGCCGGACGGCGTCCGCGTCGACGCCGCCACAGGTGTGGTGACGCTCCACCCGACCGTCGCCGGCGAACAGGACCTGACGTTCACCGTCACCGACGGCATGGCGAACGACACGGTGACCGTCCACGTGAACGTTCGGCCGCACGGCGCTCCGATCGGCGAACGGATCGAGGCCGAGGCCTACGTCGAGCAACATGGGTGGACCGAGGGGGGCAGCAACTTCATCGAGGACAACCCCACGGCCAGCGGCGGCAGGAACGTCGGCTGGACCGAGGGTGACAAGTGGCTGAAGTACCGCATCGACGTCGCCCGGGCCGGCACGTACGACCTCGAGGTCAGGGTCGCCACCGGCATGGGCTCCGCGGTCACGGACGCGCTGTCGCTGCGCGACGCCGCGGGCAATGTGCTGGCCACGGTCTCGGTACCGGACACGGGCGGCTGGGCCGCCTACCAGTCGGTGCACGCGACCGTCGAGCTGCCGGCGGGCGACCAGGTCGTCACGCTGTACTGCGAGACCTGGGGATTCAACCTCGACTACCTCCGGCTCGCGCCCCCGGCTCTGTCTCGCGAATCGTGAGTCGGACCTGACCGGCCACGGTCGGCTGTGCCGGCGCCGATGCTGCCACGCCGTCGCCGACCCGGTCCCGACCGGCCGGATACCCTCGCCGTCGTGACGCACGAGAACGAGATCACCGAGCCGACCGACCTGTGCCTTCCGGGCGGACGGCTCCAGCCCGCAGCGGTGGGCTGGAGCCGCCGCCCGGTGCACCGGGCGAACCTGCGCGGCTGGGGCCGCAACAAGCGCTGGGAGTACTGGGGCATCGTCACCCCGACCCACATCGTCGGCCTGGTCGCCTCGTCGCTGGACTACGCGGGCGTGCACGGCCTCTACGTGCTCGACCGTGCGACGAAGGTCGAGATCGACAGGGGTGCGGTGGTCCCCTTCGCCCGGGGCACGGTCTTCCCGCCGGTCAGCGGGGCAGGTGCCGTGCGCGCCCGCGGCGGCGGGCTCTCGATCGACATCGACCAGGGGCCGTCGGGGACCACGATCCGCGCCACCGCCCCCGGTCTGGAGGTCGATCTCGTGGTGCCGCTGCCGGCGGGTCACGAGTCGCTCGGCGTGGTGGTGCCCTGGAGCACCCGCCGGTTCCAGTACACCGTCAAGGACGTCGGCCGCCCGGTGAGCGGCACCCTGCGGGTGGCCGGGGTGGATCATCCGGTCGCCGAGGCGGACTCCTTCGCCGTCCTCGACCACGGCCGCGGCAGGTGGCCGTACGCGATCCGCTGGAACTGGGCCGCCGGCAGCGGCCCGGGCCGGGCGATCCAGCTCGGCGGCAAGTGGACCGACGGCACCGGCTCGACCGAGAACGGCCTCTTCGTGGACGGCCGCCTGCACAAGATCGGCGACGAGCTGCGCTGGGAGTACGACCGCGCCGACTGGCTACGACCGTGGCGAATCACCGGTGAACGGGTGGCGGTGGAGTTCCACCCCTTCCACGAGAAGATCGCCCGGACCAACTTCGGTGTACTCGCCAACGAGACGCACCAGTGCTTCGGGCACTTCACCGGTTGGGCGGCCGCCGACGACGGCGAGCGGGTCGACCTGGACGGCCTGGTCGGCTGGGCCGAGGAAGCGCGCAACCGCTGGTAGCGCCGGCCGGACCGGCGGCACCGTCCGCCGGCCCGGTCGAGGGGTCCATAGCCGCAGCCGGCCGTTGGCCCGCCGGAGGACCTCCTCGGGCAGCTTGAGCACCCGCCGGTCGTAACTGAACAGGCCGTTCAGCTCGTCCTCCACGTCGGACAGCTGGGTGTAGACGGTGGCCGCGAGACCGACCGGGATCGCGGGCACGATCTGCTCCTCGTGCAGCCGGGTGAACGCCCCGGCCAACTCGGCACCGGTGCGGTAGCGTTTGGCGCGGGGTGCCTGCTCCTGGTCCGGGCCCGGTTACCTGCCGGAGCCCGCCGCGCGGATCGGCTGCGTCCGCCACGCGGCCTGGTCCTCCGGCCGGCACGGCGGGTGGGCACAGAGGACGTACGAGTCCGGGGCCATCGCCCCGTGCCGGCCGCCGAGCGCGGCCATGACCGCCGCGTGCACCTCGCGCGGGCCGACGCGCCGGTCCGCCGGCGCGGCGTACCCGACGAGCGACCGGGTGCCGCCCGGCCCGGCCCGCAGGACGATCCGGGCCGTCGGATCGCCGGCCGCCTCCCGGAGCACCCGCTCGCTGGCGACGAGGTCGATCCAGGCGGAGTCGATCTCCACCCAGGCGTCGCCGCGCTCCACCCGGTCGAGTCCGACGAGGTCACCGAGCTTCTCGAAGTCGATGTCCCGCTCGGCGGCCGTCAGCAGGACCCGTTCCATCGACCACAGCAGCGCCGCCGCCTCGTCGGTGGTCACGTGCCGCACGTCGTGCGTGAGACCGACCACGACGGTGGGCCGCGTGTGCAGGATGGTGAGCCGGACCGGGTCGGTGGTGGTCGCGTCCAGGCCGCTCTCCACCTCGGTCCCCCGCACCGGCACCCCCGCGCGCCCGTCGAAGACACCGCCCCGGGTGGTGCTCATGTCGTTGATCACCAGGTCCCGGTGCCGCTGGCAGCCCCGCTGGGCACCGACCGACTGGACCATCTCCTCCACGGCAGTCGCGTCGAAGTAGGCGTACTGGTAGGCGTTGAAGATCGCGTGGTGCGTCCGCCGCAGGGTCTCGTCGAACGAGGCGGCCGGGGCGAACGGGACCATCGCGCTCTGCGCGATGCTGCCGACGAAGTTCTGCATGCGGGGCAGCGCGCGGTTGCTGTAGAGGCTCTCCAACGCCGCCAGGTCGGTGTCGGTCCACCAGGACAGCAGGGTCGCCATGGTGGTGACGAGGATGCTGGTCGGAGTGACCCTGGTCCGCTTGGCGACCTCGCCGAGCGCCGCGGCGACGGGCGCGGACCGCAGCGTCGCGAGCCGGTACTCCGGCGCCCCCTGCCGGCGGGCCGGGACGGAGAGCAGGCAGGGTGGAAGCGTGTGCAGTTGGTCCCGCCAGTAGCTGAGCGTCTTCGCCATCCGACGCCGCGCCTCGGGCGTCCGCTCGTGCTCGGCCTGGTCAGCGGGCTGCCAGACCGGCGGGCCCACCGTGCGGGCGGCGGGCGACGCGACGAGCCCGACGAACTCGTCCAGCACGATGCTCGCGCCCACCAGGTCCGCGACGGCGTGGGAGAACTCGAAGACGGCCCGGACGGGCACCCCGGCGTCCGTGGTCACCGCCATCCGGACGGGGAACTCGGCACCGTGGTCGAACGGGCGGGGCGGGTCGCTGATCCAGGTCCGGTCCCGCGCCTCGGGCCCGAGTTCGAGGAGCACCACGTCGACGTGGCCGGACCGGGACACCGACTGGGCCCGCTCGGCGGCGGGGCCCGCCTCGTACACCGTACGCAGCCCCTCGTGGCGGGACACCAGCACGCCGACCGCTTCGAGCACCTCGTCGACGGTGTGCCCGGCGGGAAGGTCGGCGTGCACGACGAACACCGCCCCACTGCCCTCGTGCGGCAGCCAGTCGAAGACGTTGCCCTGGCCGTGGGGCATCGGCCACCGGCCCGAGCGGCGCCCCGCGAAGGGCACCCGCACCGTCCGTCGGGCGATCGACGTCTCGGCTGTGGTCATCTGGCTACCCCCAGGTCTGGATGGTCGGGCTTCCCACGGGACCGGCTAGTCCCGGCGGCCGGGCACCGCTCCGTCCGGCACCGCGCCGCCGTCCGGCACCGCGCCCTGCGGCACCGGTTCACGGCCCGCCGCCGCGTCGCCGGCCTGTGCGGTGGCCACCGGCGCCGGCCTCGGACGGGTCAGCAGTCGCAGCCCGGAAAGCAGGATCACGAGCGACAGGACGGCCAGCAGGAGCCGGTGGTCCACAACGACGATGAGGGCCGCGGCCACCCCGATGGACGCCGTCTGCGGGACCGTCACCAGCATCCCCGCCGTGGTGAAGACCCGACCCTGCAGCCGCGAGGGGGTGTGCCGCTGCAACGTGGTGTTCCAGCCGATCGAGAACCAGGTGACCGCGAGCCCGATCCCGATCGCCCCACCCAGCACGACCGGCGTCGCGCCGACGGCCAGGGTGGCGCAGCCGAGCCCCAGCCCGATCAGCGCGCCGCCGATGGCCCGGGCCTCGCCGGCGCGGCGCAGCAGCCACGCGCCGGTGAATCCGGCGATGATGGCGCCGATGCCCTGGACGCTGACGATCACGCCGAAGAACGCCGCCGGCCGGTGCAGCCCGTCCTCGACCACCACGAAGATGATCGGCTCCAGGAAGCCCACGGCACCGAACGCGATGGCGCTCACCACGGTGACCTGGGACAGCAGCGGGACCGACCGGATGTAGCGGAGACCGGCGAGCAGCTCGGTGCCGAACCGGTCCCCGGTGCGTTCCGGTGGCGACTCGACGATGCGCACGGTCGCGAGCGCGGTGATGGCGGCGAGGAAGGTCAGCGCGTCGAACAGCGCCAGCAGACGGCCGCCGAACGCGGCGTAGATGCCGGACCCGACCAGCGGCGCGAGGATCCGCGTGAACCCGAACAGCGTGCCGAACGCCGCGTTGGCCGAGGCCAGGTCCTGGTCGGGCAACAGGTCCTTGAGCAGGGCGTTTCGTCCCGCCATGAGCACCGTGGCGACGCAGCCGTGCACGACGGCGACGCCGTAGATGATCCAGGTGTGCTCGGCGGTGCGCACCAGGAGCAGGGCCAGCACCGCCAGCCCGGCGATCGCGTTCGTGACCATCAGCAGCGGCTTGCGGCGAACCCGGTCGATCTGCCGCCCGGCCAGCGGGGCGAACAGCACCGGCAGGCCCATCGCCAGGAACACGGCACCGGCCGCCGAGTTGCTGCCGGTGAGATCCTTGACCCAGACGCCGAGGGCCAGCAGCAGCGCGGTGTCCCCGAAGCCCGACAGGGCGTCGCCGACGTACAGCCGCCGAAACCGGCCGTCCCTGAATGCGGTCACTCAACTCAGCTCCTCTCGGTGGTTGGCGGCGCGGCCGACGGGTTCCAGTCGCACCTGCAGGTGGCGATAGCCGTGGACCAGGTTGGACCGCAGCGGCACCGGCTCCCCGAGTACGGCCACCGACCCCACGAACTCGGCCAGCGCGAGGAGCAGCGCCCGGAGTTCCAGCCGGGCCAGCGCCGCTCCCAAACAGTGGTGCGGGCCGTAGCCGAAGCCCAGGTGGTTGGCCGGGCGGCCGGGGCGGAACTCGTCGGCGGCCTCGAAGTGCCGCGGGTCGCGGTTGGCCGCCGGCAGCCAGGCCACGACCGCCTCGCCCGTCGACACCCGCTGACCGGGCAGGTCGACGTCCCCGGTGGCGACCCGCAGCACGTGCATCGCGGGTGAGGTCCACCGGATGACCTCCTCGACGACCGGTCCGACGAGGTCCGGATCGGCCCGCAGCCCGTCGAGGGTCCCGGACGCCGTGGCCAGCGCGTGGAAGCAGCCGGCGATCGCGTGCCGTGTCGTCTCGTTGCCGCCGACGAGGACGTTGTCGCAGTTGAGGAGCACCTCGCGCAGGTCGAAGCGACTGTCGCCGGCCAGCGCGCTGATCAGGTCGTCGCCCGGGTTGCGCCGCCGGTCGGCCACCAGGTCGGCGAGGTAGAGAATCATCTCCGAGTGGGCCGCCTCCGGCGGCATCCGGTCGAAGGTGCTGTCCGCGCCGCCGAAGGCGTGGCTGGTCAGCTCGATGAGCATGTCGCGGTCGGCCGCCGGCACGCCCAGGATCCGGCAGACGACGCTCGCCGGGATCACGGGCCCGAGCGAGGCGGCGACGTCGATGCCGCCGGCCGACACGGCGTCCGCGACGAGCCGGCGGACCTCCTGCCGGACGATGTCCTCCAGGGACTCGGCCATCGCCCTCGACAGGAACGGCATGATGACGCTCCGCAGCCGGCTGTGCCGGGGGCCGTCGGCGACCACCAGCATCCCGCCGCCCGCCTTGTCGGGGTGGTCGCGGTCGAACCCGATCATCATCCCGTACTCGGAGGTGAACGGCGCCTTCGGCGCCAGGACCGCCCGGCACCCCGCCAGCGAGAACACCGACCAGAAACCGCCCGGCGACGCGCCGGCCTCGCTCCACAGCACGGCGTCGGCGGCGGCGTACCGGCGCCAGCGGGCGAACCGGCCGGGGCCGAGGTACAGGTCAGGGTCGCCCAGGTCCATCGTCGCTCCCTCTGCGCTCGGTCCGGCCGTCCGCCCGGACCAGGTCGGTGATCTCTCCGGCCAGGTCGGCGAAGGACGGCCGCCGGAACACGGTGACGATCCGCAGGTCGACGCCGAATCGTCGGTGCACGGCGCCGACCAGGTGCAGGGCCTTGATCGAGGTACCCCCCAGCGCGAAGAAGTGGCTGTCCGCGCCGAGGTCGGCGGCTCCCAGCAGGTCTCGCCAGATGTCGGCGAGGCCGGCGGAGACCGGGTCCGTCGGCAGCGCCGCGCCGGGCGCGGGCGGACCGGCGGGCGCGGGCGCACCGGCCGCCGGGGCGGGCGCGTCCGGGTCCGGGTCGCGTTCGAGCGCCGCCAGCAGCGCCGACCGGTCCACCTTGCCGTTGTTCGTCGTCGGCAGCCGCCGCACGCGGTGACACCGCGACGGCACCATGTACGCCGGCAGGTTGGCCCGCAGGAACTCCCGCACCTCGCCCGGGTCGGCCGGGCCCGTCAGCACGGCGACCAGTTCCGTGGGGTCCGCACCGGTGACCGCCAGCACCACGCAGTCGCCCACCCCCGGGCAGTCGCCGAGGACCCGTTCCACCTCGCCGGTCTCGACCCGGAACCCGCTGATCTTGACCTGGTCGTCGCGGCGGCCCAGGAACACGACGTCCCCGTCGGGCAGCAGCCGCACCAGGTCCCCGGTGCGGTAGAGCCGCCGGCCGGGCTCGGCGGCGAACGGGTCCGCGACGAACGCCGCGCAGGTGCGCCGCGCGTCGCCCACGTAGCCGTCGGCCAGCCCTTGGCCGCCGACGTACAGCTCGCCGGTGCCACCCGGCGCGACGGGGGTCAGCCGGTCGTCGAGCACCCGCAGGCAGGTGCCGTCGATGGCACCGCCGATCGGGATGACGCCCCGTTCCAGGTCGGCGGGGACGACCTCGTGCGCGGCGGAGAAGGTGGTGTTCTCCGTCGGCCCGTACGCGTTGACGAGGTGCCGGGGAGCCCCGGCGGCCAGCATCCGCCGCACCTGCTCCAGCGCGTACTGGTCGCCGCCGATGAGTAGCACCCGCAGGCCGGCGAAGGCGTCGGCGACGTGCGTGACTATCGCGTTGAGCAGCGCGTTCGTGGTGAACATGACGCTCACGCCGGTCTCGGCGAGAAACCGCCCCATCCGGTGCGGCGACAGGGCGACCTCGCGGGGCACCACCGCCAGCGTCGCGCCCGCGCACAGCGCGCCCCAGATCTCCAGGGTGGCCGCGTCGAAGGCGATGTTCGACAGGTGTGCGACGACGTCCTGCGGGTGCAGCCGCAGGAAGTTGGAGCGCGGCACCAGCCGCAGGATCGCCTCGTGCGGGATCACCACCCCTTTCGGCGCTCCGGTGGAGCCGGAGGTGTACATGACGTACGCGGGGTGCCGGACCGTCACCGGGACCTGCGGCGGCGGCGCGGGCGGGTCGGTGACCCCGGCCAGCGCGGCGCTCAGCTCGACCGTCGGCACCCCGGCCGGCACGTGCTCCTCGTGGCCCCGCTCGCACAGCGCGAGCCGCACGCCGCTGTCCCGCCCGATCGTCCGGCTGCGGGCCGGCGGCTGGGCCACGTCGACGGGCACGTACGCCGCCCCGGCGCGCAGCACGGCCAGGAACGCGGTCACCGCGTCCGCGCCCCGCTCGGCGGCGACCGCGACCCGCTCCCCCGGTCGTACGCCCGCCTCGACGAGGCGGCGCGCGAGCCCGGAGGCGGCGGCGTCCAGCGCGCCGTAGCTCAGGCTCCGGTCGCCGTGCCGGACCGCGATCGCCTCCGGGTGGGCCCGCGCCCGCAGCGCCACCAGCTCGTGTACCGGCCGGTCGACGGGCTGGCGGGTGTACCCGCCTGCTGCCCGGGGGCCGGGGCGACCCGGGGCCACCGCTGCCGGCACGTCCGATGTCGCCGTCGCCACCGTGATCGGCACGTCCGGGGCCTCGCTGAGCCGGGCGAGGTCCGCCAGCAGCCGGCCGTGCAGCTGCTCGGCCCGGCCCCGGGTGAACAGGTCTCCGGCGGCCTCCAGGGTGGACGTCGCCGAGGTCGCGTCGGTGGTGACGGTCCACAGCAACTCGTACTTGGCGGTGCCGGTCGGCAGGACGTCCCGGACCGCCGTGGCCCCGGCGGGGGCCCAGTGCCAGTTGCGGTTGTCGACGTGCGAGATGCTGACCTGGGTCAGCGGGTGCCCCCCCGGCCCGGTCTCGGGGGTCACCTCCGCCACCAGCTCCTGCAACGGGGTCCGCTGGTGCGCCAGCGCCGCGCTGACCTGCCCGCGCACCTCGACGATGAGCCGCCGGAAGGTGGTGTCGGCGCCGATGCGGACCCGGATCGGCAGGACGTTGACGAACATCCCGACGGTGTGTTCGTCGTCTGCCGTCCGCCCGCCCAGCGGCGCGCCCACCACGACGTCCGGGGCGTGGGCCTCGCCCTCGGGCGCGGCGACCCGGCTGAGGAAGGCCGTGCAGGCGGCGAGCAGCACCATGAACTCGGAGGCCGAGGAGGCCGCCGCCAGGTCGGTCAGGCGGGCCACGAGCGCCGGGTCCAGCGGCGCTGTCACCACCTCGCCGTCCGGACCCACCACGTCGGGCCGGGCCCGGTCGGCCGGCAGCTCCATCCGGCCGCCCAGGCCGGCGAGCTGACCTCGCCAGTGGGCCAGCGACGCCGCCTCGTCGGGGCGGCCGGCCAGTCCCCGGCGGCGCAGCGGCGGCAGGTCCCGGTCCAGGCCGACGTGCCCGCCGTACGACTGCTGGAGCTGGCGGTCGAGCAGGTCCAGCGAGTGCTGGTCGGCGATCAGATGGTGCAGGGTGAGCAGCAGGACCGCGCGGTCACCGGGCTCGATGACCAGGCAGGCCCTCGCCAGCGGCGGCACGTCGACGGGCACCGGGCGGCGCGCCTCCGCGTCGACGTACCGCCGGGCCTCGGCGGCGGCCCGCGCGGGTTCCTCCCCGGACAGGTCCACGACCGACCACGGCAGCGTGGCGGCCGTCCGGACCAGCCGCCGGCCGTCCGCCGTGAAGCAGGTCCGCAGCGCCTCGTGCCGGTCCACGAGGTCCTGCAACGCGGCGTGCAGGGCCTCGGCGGCGACCTCGCCGCCGCTGAACCGGTACCGCACCGGCACGCAGTACAGCGGCGAGCGCGGATGCAGCCGGTCCAGGAACAGCAGGCGCTCCTCGGTCGGCGACATCGGAGTCTCCCGCACCGACGGCGCGTGCCGGGCGAGGTGCGCGACCACGTCGACCGGCCGCCGACAGGTGAACAGCAGGTCCAGGTCGACCGGGATGCCGATGCGCCGACGCAGTTCGAGGGCCACCTCCACGGCCTGCAGGGACTGCCCGCCGAGGTCGAAGAAGTCGGCGTCCGGGTCGACCTCCGCCCGCCGGAGCACCTGGCGGAAGGCGGCGCGGACGATGTCCTCGTACGGCGGGGCGCCGGCCGCCGCCCGCTCGTTGTCGACACTCACGCGGTCCTCCCCGCGTCGGCACGGCGGACCAGGTGGTCGTCGATGACGAGGGCGTCCAGGGTGGACCGGGCGAACGTGGCAACCGCCTCGGCGGGGGTCCGGACGATGGGCTGGCCCCGCAGGTTGAACGACGTGTTGACCAGCACCGGCAGCCCGGTCCGCCGGCCCATCTCCCGCAGCAGCCCCCAGAACAGCGGCGCGGACTCGCGCTGCACCACCTGCACCCGGGCCGACCCGTCGACGTGGGTCACGGCGGGCAGCCGGTCCCGGTAGGGCGCCCGCACGGCGGTGACCATCAGCATGTGGCGGAACGCCGCCTCCGCCCCCGGCGGGATGTCGAAGTACGTGGCGGCGTCCTCCACCGGCACCGCCGGGGCGAAGGGGCGGAACTCCTCGCGCTGCTTGACCACCGTGTTGAGGTGGGCGCGCATCGTCGGCGAGCGCGGGTCGGCGAGGATGCTGCGGTTGCCCAGGGCGCGCGGGCCGAACTCCATCCGGCCCTGGAACAGCGCCACCGTGGCACCGCCCTCGATCAGCCCGACGGTCTCGCGGACCAGGTCCGCCTCGGCGTACCGGTGCGCCGCGAAGCCCGGGCCGAGGTCCCGCAGCGCCGCCGAGACGTCGGCGGCGGCGAATCCGTCGCCCCAGTACGGCATCCGCATGCCGGTCGGGGGTGCCGGCCGCGCCTCGCGCAGCGCGAACAGGGCCGCCCCCAGCGCGCTGCCGTCGTCACCGGCGGCGGGCTGGACGAACACCTCGTCGAAGAGGCCGCTGCGCAGGATCACCCCGTTCGCGGAGCAGTTGAGCGCGACGCCGCCGGCCAGGCACAGCCGGCGCAGCCCGGTGCGGCGCCGGTACTCGTGCAGGACGTGCAGCAGCGTCCGTTCCAGCGCGTCCTGCAGGGCGGCGGCCACGTCCATGTGGTGCTGCGTCAGCTCCGCGTCCGGCGCGCGCGCCGGCCCGAGCCTCTCCTCCAGCCGGCGCAGCACGCCCTGGTGCGTCTCGCGTTCCATCGGGGACTTGTTCGCCGACAGCAGCGGGACGGCGAACCCACCGTCGGGGTCCAGCCGCACGAACTCGTCGAACGGGGCCCGGTAGCGCTGCCGGACGCCGTACGGCGCCAGGCCCATCACCTTGTACTCGTCCATGCCGGGCTGGAAGCCCAGGTAGTGCGTGAAGACGCTGTAAAGGATCCCCAGCGAACTCATGATCGGGTAGCTGCCGCACGGGTCGAGCGAGGCGCCCCGCCCCTCGAACACCGACAGCGACTCCTGCTCGCCCATGCCGTCGGCCACGACCACCAGCGCCTCGTCGAAGCCGCTGAGGTAGTAGCTGCTGGCGGCGTGGGCCACGTGGTGACGGACGTGCGTGAACCGGGGCTCGCCGACGGCGGCCGGGTAGTGGGCGCGGAAGACCTCCCGCTGGATCCGAGACGCGTACACCTCCTGGTACCACCGGGTCGAGAGGTGGTCGAGCTGCCAGACGGTGGAGGGTTCGTACCGGAAGCCGTGCGCGACGACCTCGACGTCCCGCATCGTCGCCCCGGCCGCCCGCAGGCAGGCGTCGATCGCGTCCCGGGGGAAGCGGCCGGTGCCCTTCTCGCCGTCGTAGCGTTCCTGCGCGGCGGCGGCGAGCACCCCGGTCTCGTCGACCAGCGCCGCCGCGGAGTCCAGGCCTTGGACGATCCGTTGTTCCCGCCGCCACCCGTCGCCGAGTATCGCGCGCTTGAGCGCCGTGCCGCGGTCGAGGCCGCTGAATCCCAGCGTCAGCATTGTCATCAACCTTCGTTCGCAGGGGTGGGGGGGCCGACAGGCGGGCCGTGGTCGGCGGGCGCTCGTGGTCGGCGGCGGCCGACAGGCGGTTGGGGTCAGTCGGCCGCCGGCACCGGCTCGGGCAGGTGCGCGGCCAGTTGGGCGGGGGTGGGATGCAGCATCAGTTCCAGGACCTCCAGCTCGACGCCCAGCGCCGCCTCGACGCCGTGCACCAGCCGCATCGCGGTCAACGAGTCCCCGCCCAGGTCGAAGAAGTCGTCGTCGACCCCGGCGGGCACGCCGAGCACCTCGCTGAACAGCTCGCACAGCCGCGCCTGCCAGACGCCGGCCGGCCCGCGACCGGATTCGCCGGCCGGCGGCGGCGGCGCGGGCAGGGCCGAGCGGTCGAGCTTGCCGTTCGGCGCCAGCGGCAGCGCGGCGAGTTCGACGAACGCCGCCGGCACCAGGTACGCCGGCAGGCTCGCGGCCAGCTCGTCGCGCAGCCGGGCCGGGTCGAACGGTGTCGTCGGCGTCGGCACCACGTAGCCGACGACGCGCCGGATGCCCGGTACGTCCTCCCGGACCGCCGTCGCCGCCGCGGCCACGCCCGCGCAGCGGGCCAACGCCACGTCGATCTCGCCCAGTTCGACGCGGAAGCCCCGCACCTTGACCTGCTGGTCGTCGCGCCCGTGGAACACCACCTGGCCGGCGGGGTCCCAGGCCGCCCGGTCACCGGTGCGGTACATCCGGTCCCCGGGGGCACCGAAGGGGTCGGCCAGGAACCGCTCGGCGGTCAGGGCGGGCCGGCGCAGGTAGCCCCGGGCCAGGCCGGCGCCGGCCAGGTAGAGGTCGCCCACCACGCCCGGCGGGACCGGTCGCAGGCAGCCGTCCAGGACGTGCACCCGGGTGTTCCAGATAGGCCGGCCGATCGGCACGGACGCCGGCCGGGCGCCGGCCGGCACGGGCCAGTGGGTGACGTCCACGGACGCCTCGGTGGGCCCGTACAGGTTGTGCAGTTCCGCCCCGCAGGCGGCGTGGAAGCGGTGGGCCAGTTCCGGGTCCAGCGCCTCGCCGCTGCAGATGACCCGGCGCAGGCCGGCGCAGTACGCGGCGACCGGCTCGGCCAGGAAGGCGGCGAGGACGGACGGCACGAAGTGGGCGGTCGTGACCCGGTGCCGGGCGATCAGCCGGGCCAGTCGCGTCGGGTCACGCTGCTCCTCCGCGCCGGCGACGACGACCGCCGCACCGGTCGACAGCGGCCAGAACATCTCCCACACGGACACGTCGAAGCTGAGGCTCGTCTTGTGCACGACCCGGTCTGCGGCGGTCAGCCCGTACCGGTCCTGCATCCACAGCAGCCGGTTGACGATGCCGGCGTGCGGGACGACGACGCCCTTGGGCCGGCCGGTCGAGCCGGACGTGTAGATGACGTAGGCGGGATGCTCGGCGCGCAGCGGCCCGGGCCGCTGCCGGTCGGTGGGGCCGGTCGCCGGTTGCCGGTCGAGCAGGTCCGCGACGGCCGGGTCGTCGACCGCGAGGCAGCGGTCGGCGGGGCAGCCGTCCGCGACCAGTTGCCCAGCGGTTTCCCGGGTCGCGACGACGCAGACCGCCGCGCTGTCGCGGACCATCAGCGCCCGGCGCGCGGGCGGATAGTCCGGGTCGATCGGCAGGTACGCGGCGCCCGCCTTGAGCGCGGCGAGGATCGCCACCAGGCTGGACGTGGAGCGGGGCAGCCCGACGGCCACCACCCGCTCCGGGCCGGCGCCGCGACCGATCAGCAGATGGGCCAGCCGGTTGGCGGCGGCGTCGAGGTCGGCGTAGCTCAGCTCGTCGTCGCCGAAGCGGACGGCGACCGCGTCGGGGGTGCGCCGCGCCTGCGCCTCGAACAGGTCGGTCAGGGTGACCCGGGCGACCGGGCGGGCCGTGTCGTTGGCGTCGGCGAGCAGGCGCAGCTCCGCCCCGGTGAGCGGCGACAGCCGGGCCACCGGGGTGCCCGGATCGGCGACGACCGCCCGCAGCAGCGCCCGCAACCGCTCCAGCACCGCCGCCGCGGTCGCCGGGTCGATGAGGTCCGGCTGGTGGCTGAGGCGTACGCGCATCCGGGCGCCGGGCAGCACGACGACGGCCAGCGGGTAGTGGGTGGCGTCGCGGCCCTCGACGGCGGTTATCCGGGCCTCGCCCACGGCCGGGGTGCCGTCGAGCGCGACCGGGTAGTTCTCGAACACGTACAGCGTGTCGAAGAGGGTGCCGTGGCCGCCCGCGAGCCGCTGCACCGCGCCCAGCCCGAGGTACTGGTGCGGCACCAGGGCCGACTGCTCGTCCTGGAGCCGGGTGAGCAGGTCGCCGAACGCCTCCCCCGGGGAGGTACGCACCCGCACCGGCAGCGTGTTGAGGAACAGCCCCACCATCTGCTCGGCGCCGGGCAGGTCCGGCGGGCGTCCCGCCACCGGCATGCCGAACAGCACGTCGTCCCGCGCGGTGAGGTAGCCGAGCAGCACGCCCCAGGCGCCCTGGAACACCGTGTTCACGGTCACGCCGCGATCCCGCGCGAGGGCGGTCAGGGCCGCCGTCAGCTCCTCGTCCAACTCGACGTCGAGGTCGCGCGGCAGCGACGTCGGGTGCGCGGCACCCGGCCCCGCCAGCAGGGTCGACTCGGCCAGCCCGGCCAGCGCCCCCCGCCACGCCGCCTCGGCGGCCGGCCGGTCCTGCCGGGCCACCCACGACAGGTAGGTCCGGAACGGCACCGGCGGCTGCGGCGCGGCGGCCCCCCGGTGGTGCTCGTACAGCGCGATGAGGTCGCGCACCACCAGCGACAGCGACCAGCCGTCGAGCAGGATGTGGTGGTGGGTGAAGTCGAGGCGGTACCGCTCGGCGCCGAGCCGGATCAGGCAGAACCGCAGCAGCGGCGGCCGGGCCGGGTCGAACCGCCGCCGGCGTTCGGCGTCGGCGATCCGGGCGGCCTCGGCGTCCCCCTCCGCCCCGGGCAGCGCCGACAGGTCGATCTCCTGCCACGGCAGCTCCACGCCGTCGCCGATCACCTGCACCGGGGGGCCGGCGAGCCGCTGCCGGAACGCCGCGCCCAGGTGGGGGTGCCGCGAGAGCAGGGCCTGGGCCGCCCGGCGCAGCGCCGCCGGGTCCAGCCGGCCGGTCAGCTCCAGCGTCAACTGGGCGGTGTAGACGTCCGCGCCGGCCCCCGCGTACGTGGCGTGGTAGAGGATGCCCTCCTGCAGCGGCGCCAGCGGCAGCAGGTCCGTCAGGCGGGGGTGCTCGGCCCCGATCGCGTCGAGTTCCTCCTGACCGACCGTGACCAGCGGGAAGTCCGAGGGGATCCGGCCCGCCGCCGGGGTCGCGGTGCTGTCCGCCAGCACCCGCAGCGCGCGCAGCCACCCGTCGGCCAGCTCGCGGACCCGGGCCTCGGGCACGGCGTCACCGGCCCAGGTCCAGGTGGCCCGAAGCTGCGGCCCGTCGGCGAGGTCCACGGTGACGGCGTTCAGCGACACGGTGTGCGGCAGCGGCATGTCCGCGTCGACGTCGCCACCGAGGGCGTCCTGCGCGACGGGCGTCCAGTCGGCCTCCGCCGCGCCGCCGCCGAGCCGGCCCAGGTAGTTGAAGCCGAGCTGCGGGCGGCCCAGCCGGGCGAGTTCGGGTGCGGTGCCCAGGTTCAGGTACCGCAGCAGCCCGTACCCGATGCCGTTGTCGGGCACCGCCCTGAGCTGCTCCTTGACCCGCTTCACGACGGTGCCGACGGCGGGCCCGGCCGCCCACACGTCCGCCCAGTCCACGCCCGCCGGGTCCAGACGCAGCGGGAACAGGCTGGTGAACCAGCCGACGGTACGGGAGACGTCGACGTGCTCGGCCAGCGGCTCGCGGCCGTGGCTCTCGACGTCGACCAGCAGCCCGCCGGGCCGGGCCGACGCGACCGCGATGGTCAGCGCGGCCAGCAGCAGCTCGTCGACGCCGGCGTGGAACGCGTCCGGCACGCGGCGCAGCAGCGCCGCCGACAGCTCCACCGGGACGGTCTGGGCCAGGGACCGGGCGGTACGGGCGGTGTCCCGGGTCGGGTCCGGCGCGCGAGTGCCGATGGGCGGCGGGGGCGCCGCCAGCATCCCGCGCCACAGGTCCAGCTCGGCGATGCGGGACGGTCGTGCCGCCTCCTCGGCGAGCAACGCCGACCACCGCCGGTACGACGTGGTGACCGGCGCCAGCTCGGGCCGCCCGCCGGCGGACACGGTCGCCCACGCGGCGGCCAGGTCCGGCAGCAGGATCCGCCAGGAGGTCGCGTCGACGGCGAGGTGGTGGGCGGCCAGCAGCAGCCGGCCCCGGTGCCGGGGACCGGCGTCGAACCAGACGGCCTGGAGCATGACCCGCGCCTGCGGCGCGAGCCGGGCCTGCGCCGCCGCCGCGTGCTCGGCCACGATCCGGCGCAGGGCCGGCTCCGGCTCGTCCGGGTCGACGGGCACCCGGACCAGGACCGAGGCTGCCGGCACGGTGCCCGGCGCCGCCACGTCGAGCCGCCAGGGGCCGTCGGGGCAGGACGGCCGGTCCAGCCGCATCCGCAGCGTGTCGTGCCGGTCGAGCACCGCCTGCAGGACGGCGGCAAGGGCCGCCTCGGCGAGGCCGGCCGGCACGCGCACCACCATGGACTGGTAGTAGCCGTCCACCGGTCCGCCGGCCGCCCGCAGCCACTCCATGATCGGCGTCGGGTCCAGTTCACCCAGCCCGTCGTCGGCGCGGGCGGTGGCAGCGTCGCGGGCCCGGTCGGCGGCCAGTTCGGCGACGGCGGCCAGCCGCGCGACGGTCGGGTGCGCGACGACGTCCCGGGGCCGGATGGCCAGCCCCGCGCTCTGCGCCCGGCTCACCAGCTGGATCGACGAGATGCTGTCGCCGCCGAGGCCGAAGAAGCTGTCCCCCACGCCGACGTCGGGCACTCCCAGCACGTCGGCGAACAGCTCGCACAGCAGCTTCTCGGCGGCGGTGCCCGGCAGGTCGTCGCCGGTGGCGGGCTCCTGGCCGGGCGCGGGCAGGGCCAGCCGGTCTACCTTGCCGCTGCGGGTCAGCGGCATGACGGCCAGCGGCACGAGGACGTTCGGCACCATGAACTCGGGCAGGTGGGCGGCGACGAAGGCGCGCACGGCGGCCGGGTCCGGTGCGGGGCCGCCCGGCACGCCCACCAGGTACGCGACCAACTGCCGGCCGCCCGCTCCCACCTCGCGGACGACCACCGCCGCCTGGGCGACCGCGTCGTGCCGGGTCAGCACCGCCTCCACCTCGCCCGGCTCGATCCGGTGACCCCGGACCTTCACCTGGTCGTCCACCCGGCCGACGAACTCCAGTTCCCCGTCGGGACGCCAGCGCACCAGGTCGCCGGTGCGGTACAGCCGCTCGCCCGGCCCCGAGTACGGGTCGGCCACGAACCGGGTCGCGGTCAGCCCCGGCCGGCGCAGGTAGCCCCGGGCCAGTGCCCGCCCGGACACGTACAGCTCACCGGCCACGCCGGCGGGGACCAGCCGCAGGTTGTCGTCGAGGACGTACACGTGGCAGTTGCGGACCGGGCGGCCGATGGGCACGGTTGCCCCGGCGTCGACGCGGTCGGCCCGGAGGTCGGCGCTGATGGTGGCGCACACCGTCGTCTCCGTCGGGCCGTAGGCGTTGACCATGCGGCGTCCCGGCGCCCAGCGCGCCACCAGTTCGGCGGGGCAGGCCTCGCCCGCCAGCACCAGGGACCGCAGGGTCGGCAGCGGCTGTACGGCCAACTGCGTGAGCGCCGCCGGGGGCAGCGTCGCGTGGGTGACCCCGTGCGCCCGGACGAACTCGGCGAGCGGCTCGCCGACGAGCAGCCGCTCGGTCGGCACCACCAGGGCGGCTCCCGAGGTCAGCGCCATGCACAGTTCCCAGAACGAGGCGTCGAAGCTGGGCGAGGCGAACTGCAGGACCCGCGCCCGGCCGTCCACCCCGAGGTGGACGGCCTGGGTGGCGGCGAGGCTGCTGACGCCCCGGTGGGTGACGACGACGCCCTTCGGCCGCCCGGTGGACCCGGACGTGAAGATCACGTAGGCGGGGTGGGCCGGGAGCAGGGGGGTGAGGCGGTCCCGGTCGGTGGGGTCGCGGTCCGGGCGTCCCGACAGCTCCGCCACCACCGCTGGGTCGTCGAGGTCGAGGCGGGGCAGCCCGGCGGCCACGGCGACGGCACGGGCCACCGGCGCGGCGTCCGCCCCGGCGAACACCACGCAGGCCGGCGCGGCGTCGGCCATCATCTGCTCGACGCGCGGGCGCGGGTACTCCGGGTCGACCGGCAGGTACCCGGCGCCCGCCTTGGTCACGGCGAGGATCGCGGTCACCAGGTCCACGCCGCGCGGCAGGGCTAGCGCGACGAGCCGCTCCGGGCCGATCCCGGAGTCGATGAGCGCGTGGGCGAGCCGGTTCGCCCGCGCGTTCAGCGCGCCGTACGTCAGCCTGCGCGCGCCGCAACGGACCGCGACCGCGTCGGGCGTGCGGGCGGCCCAGGCCTCGACCAGGTCCGGCAGGGTCGCGGCCGGCACCGGCGCGGGGTTGCGGCCCTGGGTCGACAACCGGTGCCGCTCCTCGACGCCGAGCAGGTCGAGCCGCCCGGTCCGCACCGCCGTCACGGCGGGCAGTTCCGTCAGCAGCCGGGTGAACCGCCGCAGCAGGCCCCGGGCGAACCCCACCGGGAACAGGTCCGGACGGTACGACAGCAACAGCCGCAGCCGGGAACCGGCCGCCGCGTTCAGGCTCAGCGGGTAGTGGGCGGCGTCGGCCGCGCTCGCCTCGACCCGCAGGGGCCCGCAGCGCAGCCCGCCGGACTCCGGGAAGTTCTCGAACGCGACGCAGGTGTCGAACAGCTCGCCGGTCCCGGCCACCCTCTGGATGTCCGCGAGGCCCAGGTGGTGGTGTTCGATCAGGTGCGCCTGTTCCTGCTGGACGCGCTCCAGCAGCGCCGACAGCGGTTCGTCGCGGCGCAGCCGGACCCGCACCGGCACGACGTTCATCAGCAGGCCGATCATGCTCTCGGCACCCCTCAGCTCGGGGGGCCGGCCCGACACGGCCGCGCCGAACGTGACGTCGTCGCGCCCGGTGAGCTGGCCGACGAGCAGGGCCCACGCCACCTGGACGAGGGTGTTGACGGTGAGGTCGTGCCGTCTGGCGAACGCGACCAGGTCCGCCGTGGCCGCCGGGCCGAGCTCGGCCGGCAGGCTGCCCGGCCAGACCGGGGCACGGGTGGGGTCGGCGGGGGCGACGTGGGTCGGCCCGTCCAGGTCCGCCAGCGCCGCCCGCCAGGCGTCCTCCGCGCGCGGCCGGTCCTGCGCGGCGAGCCAGGCGAGGAAGTCCCGGTACGGCACCGGCGGCGGCAGCGACGACCCGTCGCCGTCGCCGCGCTGGTACAGCTCGCACAGCTCCCGGACCAGCAGGGACGTGGACCAGCCGTCGAGCAGGATGTGGTGGTACGTGATGACCAGCCGGTGCCGGTGGCCGTCGACCCGGATCAGCCGGAACAGGATCAGCGGGGCCCGGCGCAGGTCGAACCGCCGGCCCTGGTCCAGCTCGGTGTGCCGGGCGAGGGCGATGTCGGGGTCCTCCCCCGGCTCGGCCGCCACCTCGGTCCAGGACAGTTCCGGCCGGCGGCCGATCACCTGGACCGGGGCGCCCGAGCGGCGTTCCCGGAAGCTCGCCCGCAGGTTGGGGTACCGGCGCAGCAGCCCGCCCGCCGCCGCCCGCAGCGCGGCGACGTCCAGCGGGCCGTGCAGGTCCAGGATGAGCTGCGCGGTCTGCACCTCCGGGCCCGCCGTCTGGTGCCACGAGTGGAACATCATCCCGGCCTGCAACGGTGCCAGCGGCAGAATGTCCTCGATGCTCGACGCCGTCATGACACCACTCCCGGTTCCGCCGCCATTTCCTGCTCAAGGTCGTCGATCTCGTCCTGGGTCAGCGAGACGAGGGTCAGGTCCGACGGCGTGTGACCGCCGGCGGACGGTGTCGTCGAGCTGGCCACGACGGCCTCCAGGGCGGCGTGCCAGTCGTCCGCCAGGTCGGCCACGTCGGTGTCGGCCAGCAGCTCCGCCGGCCACGACCAGGTGGTACGCAGCTCCGGACCGGCCGGACCGTCGACGGTGACGGCGGCGATCTCCAGGGCGTGCGGCACGGGGTGGCGCGGGTCGGCCCCGCCCCGCAGCACGAGGCCCTCCTCGGCCGGCCCCCAGTCGTCCGGCTCGGCGGCGGGAAACCGGCCGAGGTAGTTGAAGGCCACCTGGGGAGCCGGCATCCGGGCCAGCACGGGACGGGTCCGGGGGTTGAGGTACCGCAGCACCCCGTACCCGCCGGTGGGCGGCAGGGCGTGGAGCTGTTCCTTGATCCGTTTGACGGCCGCGCTGACCGCCGGGCCACCGGATCGCGCCTGCGCCCCGTCGACCGGGCCCGGGTCGAGCCGGACGGGGTGGAGGCGGGTGAACCAGCCGACGGTGCGGGACAGGTCGGCGTCCGGCACGAGCCCGTCGCGGCCGTGCCCCTCCAGGTTGACCAGCACGCCGTCCCGGCCGCCGCGCCCCCGCCGGGCCAGCCAGGGCGGCATCGCCAGGGCGAGCGCGGTCAGCAGGATCTCGTTCACTCCGGTGCGGTACGCGGCGGGGGCGGTGGTGAGCGCGGCGGAGGTGCAGGCCGGCGACGCGCTCCGGGAGACGCTGCGGATCCGCTCGAAGACGTCGACGCGACGGTCGAGGGGCCGACTGCCGAGCGTCGGCTCCGGCCGGTCCAGCAGCCGCGTCCACCCGGCCGGTTCGTCGTCGTGCGTCGGCTCGTCGGCGAGCGCCGCGACCTGCCGCGCCCAGCCCCGCAGCGACGTGCCCGCCGGCTCCAGCGTGGGCCGCTGCCCGACGCCGATCGCGGCGCAGGCCGCGCGGAGGTCGGACAGCAGGATCCGCCACGAGACCCCGTCGACGGCGAAGTGGTGCACGACCAGCAGCAGCCGGTTCCCGATGTCCGGGCCGGCCGCGAACCAGACGGCCTGCACGAGTTCACCGTCGGCCGGGCGCAACCGGTCGCGGGCGGCCTGCGCCTGCGCCGCGATGAGCGCCGGTCGGTCCGTCGCGTCGGCATCCGTCAGGTCGACACTGCGCAGGCAGTCCTCGGCGCGCACCGCCCCGGCAGGCGGGATCTCCAGCTCCCACGGCCCGTCCCCGGGCCCGGTCCGGGCCCGCATCCGCAGCGCGGGATGATGGTCGAGCAGCGCCTGCAACGCCTCCCGGACCTGGTCGACGGTCTGCCCGGGGGGCACCCGGACCAGCATCGACTGGCTGAACGCGTCCAGCGGGCCGCCGAGTTCCTCCCGGGCCCAGGCCAGGATCGGTGTCATCGGCACCGCGCCGACCCCGCTGTCCGACCGGTCGGCTCCCGTGCCGTCCACCACGGTCGCCACCGCGGCCAGGGCACGCACGGTGCGCTGCTGGTAGACGTCCTTCGGCTTGATGCGCAGGCCGGCGCGGCGCGCCCGGCTGACCAGCTGGATGGACATGATGCTGTCGCCGCCGAGGCCGAAGAAGCTGCCGTCGATGCCGAGTTCGGGCACTCCGAGCAGCTCACTGAACAGCTCGCACAGGATGCGCTCCGCCGGCGTACGGGGGGCCGGGCCGGTGAGCGACCCGTCGAGTTCGGGCTCCGGCAGTGCCGACCGGTCGACCTTCCCGGTGGGCGTCAGCGGCAGCGAGTCGAGCACCACGAGCCGTGCCGGCAGCATGTGCTCCGGAAGCTGGTGACGCAGCCACTCGCGTACCTCCACCGCCGCGAGAGTGGCGGCGCCCGCGGGCGTGACGTACCCGACGAGCCCGGCACGCCCCGACTCGTCGGCGCGCGTCGCCACGACGGCGGCGGCGACCGCCGGGTGCCGGGCGAGCGTGGCCTCGATCTCCCCGGGCTCGACCCGGAAGCCGCGAATGTTGACCATGTCGTCGACCCGGCCGACGTACTCCAGGTCGCCGTCGGGGCGCAGCCGCACCCGGTCGCCGGTGCGGTACAGCCGCCCGCCGGGCCGGGTGCCGCACGGGTCGGCGACGAACCTCTCCGCCGTGAGTCCCGGCCGTCCGACGTACCCGCGCGCCAGCCGCGCGCCACCGACGTAGAGCTCGCCGACCGCGCCGACCGGCACGGGTACGAGCATCGGGTCGAGGACGTGGGCCGTCAGCCCGGCCACCTCGCGGCCGATCCGGCTGAGGCCGTCGCCGACGTCGTCGGGGCCGAGGGTACGGGCGGTCACGTGCACGGTGGTCTCGGTGATCCCGTACATGTTCACCAGGCGCGGCCGGTCCCAGCCGTGCCGTTCGGCCCACCGGCGCACCGCCGCGTGTTCCAGCGCCTCGCCGCCGAAGATCACCCAGCGCAGCGCGTGCGGCTGGTCCGCCCGGGCGTCCAGGTCCTCGAACTGGGCGAAGGAGGAGGGGGTCTGGTTGAGCACGGTCACCCCGGCCCCGGTCACGAGGCGGTGGAAGTCCTCGGGGTTGCGGGAGACCCAGTAGGGCACCACGACCAGCCGGCCGCCGGTGCTCAGCGCGCCCCACATCTCCCACACGGAGAAGTCGAACGACGCGCTGTGGAACATCGACCAGACGTCGTCGGGTCCGGCCCGCAGGAAGTCCTCGCCCCAGTGCAGCAGCCGGGTGACGGCGGAGTGCGGGACGGTGACGCCCTTGGGTCGGCCGGTGGAACCCGACGTGTAGATCACATACGCCGCACTGTCACCCGTCACCCCCACCGGCACAGGCACCGGAACAGGCACAGGAACAGGCACCGGAACGGCCGGGACCACACCCTCCGCACCAACCTCCACCACCCGCCACCGACCCACCGGCAACCGCCCCGCCGAACCCAACCCCCCCAACACCACCGACACACCAGAATCCACCAACATCAACGACAACCGCTCCGCCGGATAACCAAGATCCAACGGCACATACGCCGCCCCCGCCTTCAAC
>NZ_JBEOWQ010000014.1:0-153631 GCF_040296145.1 Micromonospora sp. NPDC002296 | reverse complement strand
CGGGCGGCGACGATGTCGCCGCCCGGCCGGTTCTGTCACACCGCACCACCCACCCCTCGTCGAACTGAGAGCAGGTTTCCGTGAGCCGGGCCCAGCGCGCGTCTTTTCCTGCGGATCGGCGGGGGGCGGCGCCGTCCGGGGCCGTCCGGCACGCCACCGGGGCACAGCCCGGGCGGGCCGGCGGGTCGACCCGGGCGGTCACCCGCACGCTGAGTGACGACCCGCTGGGCGGCACGGCACGCCGTACCGTGCTGCCCAGCGGGCTTCGCGTGCTCACCGAGGCGATCCCGGCGATGCGCAGCGTCTCGTTCGGCATCTGGGTCTCCGTCGGCTCCCGGGACGAGACCGGCCCGCAGGCCGGCGCCGCGCACTTCCTGGAACACCTGCTCTTCAAGGGCACCCACAAGCGCACCGCGCTGGACATCTCCTCCGAGATCGAGGCGGTGGGCGGCGAGACGAACGCCTTCACCACGAAGGAATACACCTGCTACTACGCCCGCGTGCTGGACGAGGACCTGCCGCTGGCCATCGACGTGATGTGCGACGCGGTCGCCGACTCGCTGCTGGAGCCGGCCGACGTGGAGACCGAGCGCGGCGTCATTCTCGAAGAGATCGCCATGCACGACGACGAGCCCGGCGACGAGGTGCACGACCTGTTCGCCCGTGCCGTCTACGGCGACCACCCCCTCGGCCGGCTGATCTCCGGCACCGAGGAGACGGTCACCCCGATGACCCGCCGGCAGATCCAGAGCTTCTACCGCCGCCACTACACCCCGGCGCAGATCGTCATCGCCGCCGCCGGCAACCTCGACCACGCCGCCGTGGTCAAGCTGGTCCGTCAGGCGCTGGCCGGGACCCCGCTGGATACCGACCCGGGCACGCCGGCCCCGCACCGTCCGGCCACCCCGGCGGTACGCGTGAAGCCGGCCACCACCCTGGTCGAGCAGAAGGAGACCGAGCAGGCGCACGTCATCATCGGCTGCCCCGGCATCGACCGCGTCGACGAGCGGCGCTTCGCCCTCGGGGTGCTCAACAACGTGCTCGGCGGCGGCATGTCCAGCCGGCTGTTCCAGGAGATCCGGGAGCGGCGCGGCCTGGCCTACTCGGTCTACTCCTACGCCAGCCAGTACGCCGACAGCGGCCTGTTCGCCGTCTACGCCGGCTGCGCGCCCGGGAAGGTGGACGAGGTGCTGAAGCTCACCCGTACCGAGTTGGCCCGGGTGGCCGCCGACGGGCTGACCGAGGCCGAGGTGGCCCGGGGCAAGGGGATGAGCAAGGGCGCGTTCGTGCTCGGCCTGGAGGACACCGGATCCCGGATGAGTCGGCTCGCCAAGGGGGAGCTGCTCTACGGCGACCTGATGCCGGTCGACGAGCTGCTGGCCCGGGTCGACGCGGTGACCGTGGAGGACGTGAACGTCCTCGCCGCCGAGCTGCTGGCCCGCCCGATGTCCCTCGCGGTCGTCGGCCCGTTCGGCGATCGGGACTTCACCTCCTGACCGCCGTGCCGCCCCATCGGCGGCGGCACGTGGGACGGTCGGCGGTCGGCCCGGTGCGGTCGGCCCGGCTGGGATAGGTTGTGCCCCGTGACTGACGAGCTGGGGAAGAGCCCTGAAGGGCTGATCCGGGTCGGCGTGCTGGGCGCCCGGGGCCGGATGGGCATCGAGGTGTGCAAGGCGGTCGACGGGGCGTCCGACCTGGAACTGGTGGCGACGATCGACCAGGGCGAGGACCTGCTCGCCGCGTCCGACGCCGGTGCCGGGGTGGTCGTCGACTTCACCACCCCCGACGTCGTCATGGACAATCTGCACTGGTGCATCGAGCGGGGCATCAACGCGGTCGTCGGCACCACCGGCTTCACCGAGCAGCGGCTCGAGCGGGTGCGCGGCTGGCTGGCAGACAAGCCCGGGGTCGGCGTGGTGATCGCCCCCAACTTCGGCATCGGCGCGGTGCTGATGATGCAGTTCGCGGCGCGGGCGGCCCGGCACTTCGAGTCCGTCGAGATCATCGAGCAGCACCACCCGCGCAAGCTCGACGCACCCAGCGGCACCGCCACCCACACCGCCCGGCGGATCGCGCAGGCCCGCGCCGAGGCCGGCCTCGGCCCCGTTCCGGACGCCACGAAGGACGAGGTGGCGGGTGCCCGGGGGGCCGACATCGACGGGGTACGCGTGCACGCCGTGCGCGCCACCGGCCTGGTCGCCCACCAGGAGGTGCTGTTCGGCACCCTGGGTGAGACGCTGACCATCCGGCACGACTCGTACGACCGGGCGTCGTTCATGCCCGGCGTGCTGCTGGCCGTCCGCGCGGTGCGCAACCGCCCCGGCCTCACCATCGGCCTGGACCCGCTGCTCGACTGACCCGGCCCCCGCCGCGCGACCGGCCCACAGGCCGCCCCGTCGGCGGCCGGCGCCCACCGCGGTCGCGGCCGGCCGGCGGCCCGGGGGGACGGAAAGCGATCGCCGGGCGGGCGGACCGGCCCTAGGCTCGCCGGGTGATCGACTCGAACCTCCGCGACCGCGCCGGGCGGCACGTCACCCTGCGCCCGGTCGACGACGACAACTGGCGGGCCGTCGCCGACGTGGTGCCCCGCGACGACCAGCGGGCCTGGGTGTACCCGATGGCGGCCCGCTACCTGCTGATCAGCGCCCGCGGCGACGTCTGGACCTCCCTGGCGGTGTACGCCGACGAGGCCGTCGTCGGGCACGTCATGTGGGGCGTCGACGACGACGGTTCGCGGTGGATCGGCGGCATGGTCGTCGACGCCACCGAGCAGGGCCGGGGGGTGGGCGCTGCCACCGTGACCACCCTGGCCACCTGGCTGCTCGCCCAGCCGGGCTGCCCCGCCGTACGCCTGTCGTACCACCCGGAGAACCTGGCCGCTGCCGCCCTCTACCCCCGCCTGGGCTTCACCCCGACGGGCGCGGTGTCCGACGACGAACTGGTCGCCGAACTCACGCCACTCCCGCTCCCCTGACCGTCCCGCCGGGGCGCCCTCGCGTTCGGCCCAGGGCCGGTCAGTCGGCGGGGGCCGGGTCGTCGGCGGAGACCGCGACGTGCAGCCGGAGCTGGTTGACCAGCATGTCGTCCACGTCGAGGGCCCGGGCCGCCCCGTCGGGCTCCCAGCCGGCGGTGGTGAGGAACTTCCGGGTCGCCGGGTCGGCGTCGAACGCCCACGCCACCGCGCGGGCGAAACCGTCGGACCGCCACAGGTCCACGCTCGCGGCGAGCAGCCGGCTGCCGTGCCCGCGTCGGCCCCAGCGCGGCTCGACCAGCAGGTCCGTCACCGCCACCACGTCGGGCCCGAGCGCCTCGGCCGGCTCGTTCGGGGCGAGTGACTCGGCGTCGGCCGGACCCGAGGCGACGAACCCCACCAGATACGATTGCTCGGCCTGTTCGACGGCGACCAGCACCCGGTGCGCGCCCGAGGGCGGCTCCTGCACGGCCGCACTCCACCGCCGGGCGAGGTACGCCTCGTCCAGGTTGTCGAGCACGTGCCGGGGCAGGATCCGGCGGTAAGCGACCCGCCAGGTCGCGAGCTGGATGTGTGCGATCTCGCCGGCGTCTTCGGGACGCGCCGGGCGGACGTACCCGAGAGCCATGGGACGTGAGCCTACGCAGGGCGAGGGGGACGATGGTGGCGCAGGGTGCCGAACGGACGACCGGGCAGGCCATCGTCGTCTGCTGCCTCGCGGTCGCGGTGGCCGGTTTCCTGTCGATCGCGGCCGTGCGGCACGGGTTCTTCGACCTCAAGGTCTACTACGGCGCGCTGAACTTCTGGGTGCACGACGGCGGGGAGATCTACGACTTCCTGAAGCCCGGCACCCAGTACGGCTTCACCTACCCCCCGTTCGCCGCACTGGCGATGCTGCCGATGGCGGTGCTGCCCTGGACGGCGGCGATCGTGGTGAGCGTGGCCGCGTCCGTGGTGGTCAGCGCCGTGCTGATCTGGTGGCTGGTCGACCCGATCGCCCGCCGCGCCGGCTGGACCCGCTGGTACGCCCTCGCCGTGGCGCTCCTGCTGGCCGCCGCGTTCGAGCCGATGCGCGAGACGGTCAACTTCGGCCAGGTCAACATGCTGCTGCTGTTCCTGGTCGCGGTGGACCTGCTGCGGCTGCTGCCGGCCGGCAACCGGTGGGCCGGGGTGGGCATCGGCCTGGCCACCGCGATCAAGCTGACTCCGGGGATCTTCATCGTCTACCTGCTGGTCACCGGGCGCTGGCGGGCGGCGCTGACCGCCGTCGGCGCCACCGCCACGGCCAGCCTGGTCGCCGCCGCGCTCTTCCCCGACGCGTCCCGGGAGTTCTGGACCTCGGCACTGTGGAACACCGGCCGGGTCGGCGAGCTGGCGTTCGTGTCCAACCAGTCGCTGCGCGGCGTGGTGGCCCGGCTGAACCCCGAGCACCCCAGCAGCCTGGCCTGGGCGGTGCTGGTGCTGGCCACCCTCGCGGTCTGGGCGTGGCGGTCCCGGGCCGCCGCGGCGGCCGGCGACGAGGCCACCGGCCTGGCGCTGACCGGCGCGGTGATGTGCCTGGTCAGCCCCGTCACCTGGGTGCACCACCTGGTGTGGCTGCTGCCGGGGCTGATCCTGCTGGTCGACAACGGCATGGCCGCCCCCGCCCGCAGCCGCAGGCGCGGCGTCCTGCTGGCCGCCGCCGCGATCGGGTACGGCTTCCTGATCAGCCGGATCGTCTGGGCCTGGGAGAAGGACTTCACCGGCGTCGACGGCTTCCTCGGCAGCAACACCTACGTCTGGATCAGCCTGGCCCTGCTGCTGTTCCTGCCGGTCCGGAGGTGGGCCGCGCCGGCCGGGCTCGGGTCGGGCGGGGAGCCGCCGCCGGCCGGGTCAGCCGTCGAGGCGCCCGGCGTAGCGCAGCTCGACCAGACCGAGCGGGGGCGCTCCGCCGGCCAGCGGCACGCGATAGGTCGTCCGCTCGCCGTCCGGTGACAGCCCGGCCCGCTCGTAGAAGCGGCGGGCCCGCCGATTGTCCTGGAGCACCCACAGCCGGTAGGCGCTCCAGCCCCGACCGGTCAGCCGCTCCTTCGCCGCCGCCAGCAGCCGCCCGCTCGTCCCGTCCCCCCAGTACGCCTTCTCGACGTACATGGTCAGCACCTCGCCGAGGGTGTCATCCAGGTCGGCCCGGTCCTGGTTGTTCCGGTACGGCCCGAACGTGGTGAACCCGACGACCGCACCGTCCCGCTCGGCCAGCAGGGTGGTGAACGGGTGCTCCGGGTCGGCCGTGCCGGTGTCCCGCCGCCGCTGCGCCCAGGCGGCGACGTTGAGCCGGTCCAGCACCTCGTCCGGCATGAACCCGGCGTAGCCGTCCTGCCAGCCGTGCACGTGCACCCGGGCGACCGCCTCGGCGTCGTCCGGCTCCTCGGGGCGGATGATCAGCATGCGTCCGTTCTATGCCCCGGTGGGCGCGTCGTCCAGCGAGCCGCACCGGTGTCGTACACCTGGTTTAGGGTGCCCACGATGGTCGCACCGGAATCACTCTCGCTCGCCCAGGCCCGGCGGGTGGCGCTGGCCGCCCAGGGCTTCGTCGACCCGGCCCCCGCCGGGGCGCTCACCCGTCGGCATCTGCGTCGGGTGCTGGACCGGGTCGGGCTGATCCAGATGGACTCGGTCAACGTGCTGCAACGCGCGCACTACCTGCCGCTCTACAGCCGGCTCGGGCCGTACCCGACGGCGCTGCTCGACGCGGCGGCCTACCGCCGCCCCCGGGAGTTGTTCGAATACTGGGGGCACGAGGCGTCGCTGGTCCCGGTCGAGCTGCACCCGGCGCTGCGCTGGCGGATGGCCCGGGCGCACGACGACGCCTGGGGCGGGATGCGCGGCATCGCCCGGGAGCAGCCGGGTCTGGTCGCCTGGGTGCGTGACGAGGTGGCCGCCCGGGGGCCGCTGACCGCCGCCGAGATCGAGCACGACGCCCCCCGGGAGACCGGCAACTGGGGGTGGAACTGGTCGGCCGTGAAGAAGGCCCTGGAGTTCCTGTTCTGGGCCGGCGAGGTGGCCGCCGCCGACCGCACCACGTCCTTCGCCCGCCGCTACGACCTGGCGGAACGGGTGCTGCCCCCGGCCGTGCTGGCCGCGGCCACCCCGACCGACGCGGAGGCGTACCGGGCGCTGGTCGGGATCTCCGCCCGGTCGCTCGGGGTGGCCGCCGAGCCGGAGCTGCGCGACTACTTCCGCCTTCCGGTGGCCGGTGCCCGGCGGGCGATCGCCGAGCTGGCCGAGGCCGGCGAGCTGACCCCGGTGACGGTGCGCGGCTGGCGGCAGCCGGCCTGGCTGCACGCCGGCGCCCGGCTGCCCCGCTGGGTGCGGGGCAACACGCTCGTCAGCCCGTTCGACCCGCTGGTCTGGGAGCGTGGCCGCGCCGAACGGCTGTTCGGCCTCAGCTACCGCATCGAGATCTACGTGCCGGCCCCGCAGCGGGTGTACGGCTACTACGTGCTGCCGTTCCTCCAGGGCGAGCGGTTCACCGCCCGGGTCGACCTGAAGGCCGACCGGAGGGCGCGCGTGCTGCTGGTCCCGGCCGCCTGGGCGGAGCCGGGCGTCGACCCGGGGGAGACGGCCATCGCCCTGGCGGCCGAGCTGTACCGGCTGGCCGGCTGGCTCGGGCTGGACGCGGTAGCCCCCCCGGCGGCCGGCGACCTCGCCGTCCCGCTGGCCGCCGCGCTGAGGAGCGGGCCCGGTGTACCGTGAGCGGCGTGACGAGCGTTGACGGCCCGGCCGCTCGGCCGGACGCCCAGGCCGGGGGCGCCCCCGCCCCACAGCCCGCGCCGGCCGGCGCCCCTGCCGATTGGCCGGCGGGCCAGCAGCCCGGCCCGGCTTGGCCGGCGGGTCAGCAGCCCGATGGCGCGTGGCCGGCGGGTCAGCAGCCGGATGCCGCGTGGCCGCCGCCGGGGGCGTACCCGGTGGCGGAGCCGGACCGGTTGACCCGCTTCGTCATGCGGGTCTACGACCGTTCGCCGCGTTGGGCGGTGCCCCTGGCCGCGCTCGGCTGCGTCGGCCTCGGCGTGGCGTACGCGCTGCTCAGCGACCCGACCCGGGCCGCGCCCGACGCCGCCCCGAGCTGCCTGCTGAAGCTCACCACCGGGCTGGACTGCCCGGGCTGCGGCGGCACCCGCGCGCTCTGGTACGTGCTGCACGGCGACGTGCCGGCCGCCGCCCGGCACCACTTCCTCTTCGTCTTCGCGCTGCCCTTCCTGACGTACCTGTTCGTGGCCTGGGCCGGGAAGCAGGCGTTCGGCTGGCGGCTGCCGGAGCCGCAGATCAGCTCGAAGCTCATCGGCGGGTTCCTGGCCCTCTGGCTGGTCTTCTCGGTGGCCCGAAACCTCCCCTGGGCCCCCTTCACCTCCCTCTACGTCTGAGCCCTGCGTCTGGCGCCCGCTGGTCTGCCGATCCGGTGGCCCCCGGGCCCGGACGGGTGGTGCCGCGGGTAGGGGTCCGCGGGTCCCTTGGAGCTGGCACCCCGGCATCCCCCCGCCTCCGGTGGGTGGCGGTGACCGATGTTGCACCGGGCGAGCCTGGCTTGGGCGCGCCGGTGGGTGGCCACTACAGTCCCAGGAATGCCGGAGATGGTGCAGCCCCAGGTCAAGCTGATCGCGTGGACCCAGTTCCAGGCCCCGGACGACGTGCCGTGGTCGACCGACGCCGAGGGTGGCCAGGCGCTCGCCGAGTTCGCCGGCCGGGCCTGCTACCAGAGCTGGAAGAAGCCGAACCCGGCCACCGCCACCAACGCCGGCTACCTGGCGCACATTCTTGAGGTCGGGCACCTGTCGGTGCTGGAGCACGGCTCGGTGAGTTTCTACTTCACCGGGGTGTCCCGCTCCCTCACCCACGAGCTGATCCGGCACCGGCACTTCTCGTACTCCCAGCTCTCCCAGCGGTACGTCCCGGAGCGCGACGCCGCCATGGTCGAACCCCGGGCGATCGCCGAGGACCCGGAGCTGCACAAGCGGTTCGTCGAGGCCGCCGAGGCCAGCGTGCGGGCGTACACGGAACTGCTGGAGGGCCTCGAAGAGCGGTTCGCCGACGAGCCCAACCCGACGCTGCGCCGCAAGCAGGCCCGGCAGGCTGCCCGCGCGGTGCTGCCCAACGCCACCGAGACCCGGATCGTGGTCACCGGCAACTACCGCGCCTGGCGGCACTTCATCGCGATGCGGGCCACCGAGCATGCCGACGTGGAGATCCGGGAGTTGGCGGTGGAGTGCCTGCGCCAGTTGCAGGGGGTCGCCCCGAGCGTCTTCGCCGACTTCGTCGTCAGCACCCTGCCCGACGGCACGCAGGTCGCGGTCAGCCCGCACGGCGAGTGAGTCCTGAGCCCTTCCCCGCCGACCCCCCGGTGGTCGTCCGCTAGGTTGTGAACATGACGCACGACCACCCAGTTGCCGCCGAACGGGCGGTGTCCCGCCCGTTCGGTCGACTGCTCACGGCCATGGTGACCCCGTTCACCGCCGACGGCTCCCTCGACCTCGACGGCGCCGTACGGCTCGCGGGCCACCTCGTCGACGAGCAGGGCAACGACGCACTCGTGATCAACGGCACCACCGGCGAATCGCCCACCACCACCGACGCGGAGAAGGAACGTCTGATCCGGGCCGTGGCGGAGGCGGTCGGCGATCGGGCCAGGGTGGTCGCCGGGGTCGGCACCAACGACACCCGGCACACCATCGAGCTGGCCGCGGCGGCCGAGAAGGCCGGCGCGCACGGCCTGCTCGTGGTGACCCCGTACTACAACAAGCCGCCGCAGAGCGGGCTGGTCCGGCACTTCACCGCGGTCGCGGACGCCACCGGACTGCCGATCATGCTCTACGACATCCCGCACCGCGCCGGGGTGCCGATCGCCACCGAGACCCTCGTGCGGCTCGCCGAGCACGGCCGCATCGTCGCGGTCAAGGACGCCAAGGGCGACCTCGCCGCCACCTCGTGGGTGACCAGCCGCACCGAACTGGCGTACTACAGCGGCGAGGACTCGCTCACCCTGCCCGCCCTGGCGGTCGGCTGTGTGGGTGTGGTCGGCACCTCGACCCACTTCACCGGCGCACTGACGAAGCGGATGATCGAGGCGTACGACGCGGGCGACACCGGCACCGCGTTGGCGCTGCACCGGCGGCTGCTGCCCCTGTTCACCGGCATTTTCCGTACCCAGGGCACCATTTTGGTCAAGGCGGGCCTGGCAGCCAAGGGCCTGCCCGCGGGCCCGGTACGACCCCCGCTGGTGGACGCCACCGACGACGAGATCGCCCAGCTGCGCGCGGACTGCGCGGCGGCGGGTCTGGAGCTCCCCGAATGATCGAACGACACGACGGACGCCGGGTTACGGCGTCGCAGAATGAGGTGGACGCGTGACCGAGGCGCACAACGAGAGGGAGCTGCCCCCGCCGCTGCCGGAGGGTGGCCTGCGGATCATCCCGCTCGGCGGGCTCGGTGCCATCGGTCGGAACATGACCGTCTTCGAGTACGACGGCAAGCTGCTGATCGTCGACTGCGGGGTGCTCTTCCCCGACGTCGAGCAGCCGGGCGTGGACCTGATCCTGCCCGACTTCGGGCCGATCCTGGACCGGCTCGCCGACGTGCAGGCGATCGTGCTCACCCATGGCCACGAGGACCACATCGGCGCGGTGCCGTACCTGCTCGCCCACAAGCCTGACATTCCGCTCGTCGGCTCCCAGTTCACCCTCGCCCTGGTCGAGGCGAAGCTGGCCGAGCGGCGGATTCAGCCGTACACGCTGACCGTGCGGGAGGGCGGTCGGGAGCGGCTCGGCCCGTTCGAGTGCGAGTTCTTCGCGGTCAACCACTCGATCCCGGACGCCCTCGCGGTGGCCATCCGTACCCCCGCCGGCCTGGTGCTGCACACCGGCGACTTCAAGATGGACCAGCTCCCGCTGGACGGCCGGATCACCGACCTGGCCGGCTTCGCCCGGCTCGGCGCCGAGGGCGTCGACCTGCTGCTGTCGGACTCCACCAACGCGGAGATCCCCGGCTTCGTCACCCCGGAGCGGGAGATCGGGCCGGTGCTCGACTCGATCTTCGCGAAGGCGAAGGGGCGGATCATCGTCGCCTCGTTCGCCTCGCACGTGCACCGGGTGCAGCAGGTCTTCGACTCGGCCGCCGAACACGGCCGCAAGGTCGCGCTGATCGGCCGCTCGATGGTCCGCAACATGGGCATCGCCCGGGACCTCGGCCTGCTCAACATCCCGGCGGGCCTCGTGGTCGGCATCGAGGAGGCGACCACGCTGCCGCCCGAGCAGCTTCTGCTGATGTCCACCGGCTCACAGGGCGAGCCGATGAGCGCGCTGGGCCGGATGGCCAGCGGCGACCACCGGCACATCACCATCGCCCCCGGCGACACGGTGGTGCTGGCGTCCTCGCTGGTGCCCGGCAACGAGACCTCGGTGTACCGGGTGATCAACCGGCTGGCCCGGGCCGGCGCGGTGGTGGTGCACAAGGACGTGGCGAAGGTGCACGTCTCCGGCCACGCCCCCGCCGGCGAGCTGCTCTACCTGCTCAACGTGGTCCGCCCGAGCAACCTGATGCCGGTGCACGGCGAGTGGCGGCACCTGCGGGCGCACGCCCGGCTCGGCATCGAGTCCGGGGTCGCCCCGGACCGGGTGGTGCTCTGCGAGGACGGCGACGTCGTCGACCTGGTCGAGGGCCGCGCCAGCCTGGTCGGCCACGTGAAGAGCCGGTACGTCTACGTCGACGGCCTGGCCGTCGGCGACGTCAGCGAGTCGCTGCTCACCGAGCGGCGCATCCTCGGCGACGGCGGCTTCATCGCCACCACCGTGGTGGTCGACTCGGTCACCGGCAAGGTGGTGGCCGGCCCGACCCTCTCGGCGAAGGGCTTCTCCGAGGACCCGGAGGCGTTCAACCCGGTTGTTCCGCTGGTCACCGATGCGCTGAACCGGGCTGCGGCGGACGGCATCACCGACCCGCACCAGCTCCAGCAGATCGTCCGGCGCACCGTCGGGCGCTGGGTCAACGACAAGTACCGGCGTCGGCCGATGATCGTCCCGACTGTCGTCGAGGTCTGACGGCCCACACCTCACCGCGCGTCCCGACGCCGGCCCGCCCCTCGGGGTGGGCCGGCGTCGGCCGTCGGCCCTGGAGTCAGGGGAGGGCGGCGACCGCCTCCGCGTACGTGACGCCGGTGTCGACCGCCGCGGTGACCAGCACGTCGAGTTGCGCCGGGGCCACCCCGTGGGCCAGGTCGGTGGTGACGTCGCCGGCCAGCACCAGCTCCCCGCCGTCGTCGTGCGCGTACGCCTTGGGCAGCAGCCGGTCGTGGTTCCAGGCGTTGCAGAAGGCGTACGCCTCGGCGCGCCGGCCCGCCGGCAGGCGCCGGGTGGCCAGCACCCGTACGTGCAGGATCTCGCCCCGCTCCCCGGCCTGCCGGAACTCGATCACCGCCGGGTCCCACCGCCCGACCACGGCCCCGCCGGTCCGCATCGTCCAGGCGTCACCGCGCCGGTCCAGGGCGGCCGTGACCAGGGCGATGGTCAGCGCCCCCGGTTCGTCGTCGGCCAGCCCGTCGTGTCCGCCGTCGCCGTCCGTGCCGTCGCCGTCCACCTCGTCTGCGGGCAGCGGGACCGGGTCGGCGACCGGCCGTTCGGCCAGTCGGGCGGCGATCCGGCCGGACTGGTGACCCGTGCCGTTGCGGGCGTCGAAGCTGCCCGCGAGCCCGGTCGCCAGCTCGGCCAGCAGCCCGCCGAGCCGGGCCACCTCGACGTCCCCGCCCGCCCGGCCGGCGGGGTGCGGTTCGGGCATCCGCCGGTCGCCCCGCCCGGCCTCGGTGGCGAGGGCGCACAGCAGCGCCCCGGCGGCGGCGAACTCCATCGTCGCCATGTCGTCGGCCGGGTGACCCAGCCGGGGCACCTGCTCGGCGAGGATGTCCAGGCCCCGGTCGAGGTGCCCGCCCAGCGCGCAGAACCGCAGGTGCGCGGCGAGGTACGGGAAGGCCGCCCGTTCCCGCCGGTGCCGCCGGTACGCCTCGACGTGCGCCCGGGCGGCCCGCTCCGGCTCACCGGCGCGCAGCAGCGGCAGCAGCGCCCCGGCCAGCGCCCGCTCGGGCTGGTCGGTGCAGTACGCCGAGCCGGACGCCGGCTCGTCGAACAGCGGGCGCAGCTCGGCCAGGGCCGCCGCCCAGTCGCCCCAGCCGGTGAGCAGTTCGGCTCGGCGGGACGGGGCGCAGCCCCGACAGCCGGCGGCCGGGTCGGCGGGGGCGGTGCGCCAGCGGTCGTACCAGCGGCGGGCCGCCGGCTCGTCGCCGAGGTGGTCGGCGAGCCGGCAGCGCAGCTCGGTCACCAGGTCGCCCGGCGTGTCGTCCGCGTCACCCGGCCCACCGGGGGAGCGGGCGAGGTCGTCCAGCTCGGCCCGGGCCTGGTCCAGCCCGACCCGGGGGGTGGCGAACACCGACTCCACCGCGAAGCGCTGGTAGCGGCGCAGATCGACGCCCCGCTCGCCGGCCGGCCCGGGTACCCGGTCGAGGAGCTCCCGGCAGCGCCGGACCGGCTCGAACAGCCGCCACCGCTCACCCTGCCGAAGGTACGCGTCGATCAGCGCGAACCGGGCGTCCAGGCCGGTGCGCGGGTCGCCGGCCGCCTCGGCGGCGGCGGCGACCCGTTCCAGCTCGGCGGCGCGCGGCTCGGAGTCGGGCAGGTCCCGTGCGGCGGCCAGCGCCTCGGCCGGGCTCCGGTCGCCACCGGTCGGCCCCCGGGACCGGCCTGCCCCGTGGCCCCCGGGCCGGCCGTCCCACGGGCGCGGCTGCCCGGCCGTCCCGGTCACTGCCGTGCCCCGCTTGCCAGCTGCCCGACGGCGGCGGCGAGCTGGCAGCCGGTCGAGATGCCGCAGTCGAGCAGCTGGTCGAGCTGGTGCGGGGTCACCCCGCGTTCCAGGTCGGTGATCACCTCGCCGCAGACCAGGGCGCGCCCGTCGTCGTCGACGTGCACGAACGCCTTGGGCCAGTAGCGGTCGTGGTTCCAGGAGTTGCAGAAGGCGTGCAGGGTCGGCACGTACTCGATGGGGAAGGTCGGCCCGGCGACGGTGCGGACCTGGAGGATCTCACCGGCGGCGCCCATCCGCAGGAACCAGATGAGACTGTCGTCCCAGCGGCCGAGCAGCCGACCCTGGGGGTTCACCGAGACCGCGTACCCCCGGGCGTGCAGCACGGCGGCGATCAGCTCGCCGGTCAACGGGCGCAGCGTTCGGCCAGGCCCGGCCAGGGGGCCGTCCGGGCCGTCCTCGAAATCCGGCGACGCCATCGGGCATCCCTTCTGAGGCGAATAACACAACGGGCGGCGCCGTCAGTGCTGCGACGCGCGGACACGACCCGGAAAAGCGGCGATCCGCCGGGTCCCGCCGTTACGGTGACTCTATGGCGGGCCGTACCTCTCAGGCGAGCCGGCGACGCGGCGCGTCGCCGCGTGGCACCACGAACAGTCGTGCCCGTCAGCCGGCGAAGAAGACCACCAAGGCGGCGCCCCGGCGGCGCACCGCCGCAGCGCGCCCCGGCCCGGCGCACCACGTGGGCCGCGCGATCGGCACGGTGTGGATGGGGCTGGCGCACGGCGTCGGCTGGACGGTGCGGGCCGCCGGCCGGCAGGCCGCCTCGGCCCGCGACCTCGACCCGGAGCACCGCCGCGACGGCGGCGGCCTGCTGCTGCTCGGCCTCGCCCTGCTCAGCGCGGTGGCCATCTGGTTCTCCGGGGCCGGCCCGCTGGGCGCCCGGCTCGCGGACACGGTCCGGCTCTTCCTCGGGGCGATCTCGGTCGTCGTGCCGGTGCTGCTGTCGATCGGCGCGTGGCGACTGATGCGCACGCCGGCCGACCCGGAGCACCGGGGCCGGGGCCTGGTCGGCTGGGGCTCCATGCTGGTCGCCACGGCGGCGATGCTGCACATCGGACAGAACCCGGTGGACTCGGTCCAGCGCGACTACGCCGGCGGCCTGATCGGCGCGGGCGTCGGCGACCTGCTGGAGAGCGCCGTGACCGCCTGGGTGGCCGTGCCGCTGCTGATCCTGCTGCTGGTCTTCGGCCTGCTGGTGGTCACCGCCACCCCGATCAACAAGATCCCGGAGCGGCTCGGGATGCTCGCCGGGGCGGTGGCCGGCACGCCGCCGGCCGTCGACGAGGTCGAGGTCGAGGTGGTGGAGGTGGTCGAGAAGAAGCCGGCCCGCCGCCGCCCGGCCAAGCGCGCCGCGCCGCCGCTGCCCGACCCGGACGACTTCGAGGAGGGGTACGAGGGGGTCGACCTCCAGGAGACGGTGGTGCTGCCCCGCAAACCCCCGGCCAAGGTGCCCGCCACCCGCAAGCCGGTCGAGCCGCCGGAGCATTCGCCCGCGCCCACCCGGGCCGAGCAGCTCGCGCTCAGCGGCCTGTCCGGCGACTACACGCTGCCGCCGGCCAACATGCTCAGCGGTGGCCCCGCGGCGAAGACCCGGAGCAAGGCCAACGACGAGATCATCGCGGCGCTGACCGGGGTGTTCGACCAGTTCGGGGTGGACGCCGAGGTCACCGGCTTCACCCGGGGCCCGACGGTCACCCGGTACGAGGTCGAACTGGGGCCGGGCGTCAAGGTCGAGCGGATCACCCAGCTCTCCCGCAACATCGCGTACGCGGTGAAGTCGCCGGACGTGCGGATCCTCAGCCCGATCCCGGGCAAGAGCGCGGTCGGCGTGGAGATCCCGAACACCGACCCGGAGAACGTGGCCCTCGGCGACGTGCTGCGCTCCCGGGTGGCCACCAGCGACCACCACCCGATGGTGGTCGCCCTCGGCAAGGACATCGAGGGCGGCTTCGTGGTGGCCAACCTCGCGAAGATGCCGCACATCCTGATCGCGGGCGCCACCGGCGCCGGCAAATCTTCGTGCCTCAACACCCTGCTGGTGTCCATCCTCACCCGGGCCACCCCGGACGAGGTGCGGCTGCTGCTGATCGACCCGAAGCGGGTCGAGATGACCGGCTACGAGGGCATCCCGCACCTGGTCACCCCGATCGTGACCAACGCGAAGAAGGCGGCCGACTCGCTGGACTGGGTCGTCCGCGAGATGGACATGCGCTACGACGACCTCGCCGCGAACGGGGTCCGGCACATCGACGACTTCAACCGCAAGGTGCGCAGCGGGGAGATCACCGCCCCGCCGGGCAGCGAGCGGGAGATGCGGCCGTACCCGTACCTGTTGGTGATCGTCGACGAACTGGCGGACCTGATGATGGTCGCCCCCCGCGACGTGGAGGACTCGGTCGTCCGGATCACCCAGCTCGCCCGCGCGGCCGGCATCCACCTGGTGCTGGCCACCCAGCGCCCCTCGGTCGACGTGGTGACCGGTCTGATCAAGGCCAACGTGCCGTCCCGGCTGGCGTTCGCCACCTCGTCGCTGGCCGACTCGCGGGTCATCCTGGACCAGCCGGGCGCGGAGAAGCTGCTCGGCCGGGGCGACGGGCTGTTCCTGCCGATGGGCGCGTCGAAGCCGGTCCGGATCCAGGGCGCCTGGGTCACCGAGCGCGAGATCGCCGACGTGGTGAAGTTCTGCAAGGACCAGCGCGAGCCGGAGTTCCGCCCGGACGTGCTGGCCCCGGCGCAGGACACCAGGAAGAAGGTCGACGAGGAGATCGGCGACGACCTCGACCTGCTGGTGCAGGCGGTCGAGCTGGTGGTCACCTCGCAGTTCGGCTCGACCTCGATGCTCCAGCGCAAGCTGCGGGTCGGCTTCGCCAAGGCGGGCCGGCTGATGGACCTGATGGAGACCCGGGGCGTGGTCGGCCCGTCGGAGGGCTCCAAGGCCCGCGACGTGCTGGTCAAGCCGGACGAGCTGGACGAGGTCATCGCCGGCCTGGGTGGCGCGGGGGACTGACCGCGCCGGCGGGGCGGGGACCAGGTGTCAGTGGAAGACCTTCAAACCGACCACTCCGGCCACCACCAGCAGCAGGCAGAGGATCCGGGGCAGGCTGGTCGACTCGCCCAGCGCCAGCATCCCGACCAGCGCGGTGCCGACCGCGCCGATGCCGACCCAGATGACGTAGCCGGTGCCGACCGGGATCTCGCGCAGCGCGTACGCCAGCCCCAGCATGCTGAGCACCAGCGTGACGACGAAGACGAGCGAGGGGAGGGGGCGGCTGAAGCCGACGCTGCGGTCCAGCGAGATCGCCCACGCGGTCTCCAGGAGTCCGGAGATCACCAACACGATCCAGGCCATGTGACATCACCTCTGCGGGGGCCCGGACCGCCGGGGACCGGGACGAGTGGGCACAACTCGCGGGCGTCTTGGCCTCACCGGGTACGCCCACCCTCGTCCGGAGCGGCCGTTGTCGTGCCTCGGCCACCGCCCCCGACGCTAGCACCGGGGCAGGGTCGGGCACGTCGATTGACATGAAGCTGAGTTCAAGTACCAGTATTGCCGGCATGACTCTGCTCGTCTCCGACCGGGAGGTCGCCGCCGTCCTCGACGCGTCCACCACCGTGGCCGCGATGCGGGACGCCCTGCTCGCCGCCCACGCCGGCCGGCTGGTCGCGCCGCCCCGGGCGTCCGCCCCGCTGAGCGGCGGCCGGATGGTCCTCACCGCCGGGCAGCTCGCCGACGAGTGGTACGGCTACCGCACGTACGACACGTTCGGCCACCCGCAGGGCGAGCAGCTCGTCGTGCTGCACGACGCACGGACCGGGGCGGCGCGGGCGGTCGCCGTCGGCGAGGAGCTGGGCTCCCGGCGCACCGGAGGGCTGGGCGGGGTGGCGGTCGACGCGCTGGCCCGCCCGGACGCGGCCACCCTCGGCGTGATCGGCTCGGGTGGGCAGGCGTGGACCCAGGTCTGGGCCGTCGCCGCCGTGCGCCCGCTGCGCGAGGTGACCGTGCACAGCCGCTCGGCGGCCCGCCGGGAGGCGTTCGCCGCCCGGGTCCGCGCCGAGCTGGGCGTCCCGGCCCGCGCCGTGGCCTCGGCCCGGGCCGCCGTGACCGGCCGGGACGTCGTGGTGCTCGCCACCACCAGCCCCACGCCGGTGCTGGACGCCGCCGACCTCGCCCCAGGGGCACACGTCAACGCGGTCGGCTTCAAGCAGCGCGGCCGGGCCGAGTTCGGCACCGATCTGCTGGACGCCGCCGACGTCCTGGTCACGGACTCGCCGGCCCAGGCGATGGCGTACGACCCGCCGATGCTCGCCGCGCTGCCCCCGTACGCGGGGCGGCTGGCCGACCTGGGCGCGGTGCTGGCGGGGACGGCCCCGGGGCGGACCGGCGCGGACCAGGTGTCGGTGTTCTGCTCCACCGGCCTGGCCGGCACGGAGGT
This sequence comes from Micromonospora sp. NPDC002296, assembly GCF_040296145.1. Classification (NCBI taxonomy): domain Bacteria; kingdom Bacillati; phylum Actinomycetota; class Actinomycetes; order Micromonosporales; family Micromonosporaceae; genus Micromonospora; species Micromonospora sp. NPDC002296. The sequence continues at coordinate 136,351 of NZ_JBEOWQ010000014.1, read as the reverse complement.
CTTCCTGCTCGACCGCCTGGTCCGGGTCGCGGTGGCCCGGCTCTGACGGCGGCCGGCACCCGTCCCCCGGCAGTCGGCGCGGAGGGTGGCGACCGCCGTTGCCAGGCGACCTCCGCGCGCCCGGTACCCTCGGATGGTGTCTGCCACCTCCTCTTCCGACGGCTCCAGCTCGGCGCAACTGGCGCCGCGCCCCGACCTGGAGCTGTCGTCCGCCGCCACCGGCCGCCGCGTCGCCATGCTGACGCTGGGCTGCGCCCGTAACGAGGTCGACTCGGAGGAGTTGGCCGCCCGGCTGCACGCCGACGGCTGGCAGGTGACCACCGACGGCGAGGGTGCCGACGTGGTGATCGTCAACACCTGCGGCTTCGTGGAGAAGGCCAAGCAGGACTCGATCCAGACGCTGCTGGCCGCCGCCGACACCGGCGCCAAGGTGGTCGCCGCCGGCTGCATGGCCGAGCGGTACGGCCGGGAGCTGGCCGCCAGCCTGCCCGAGGCGCAGGCGGTGCTGAGCTTCGACGACTACCCGGACATCGCCGCCCGGCTCGACGCGGTCGTGGCCGGCGAGGCGATCGACGCGCACACCCCGCGCGACCGGCGCGAACTGCTGCCGCTGACCCCGGTCGCCCGGCGCGACAGCGCGGTCTCGCTGCCCGGACACGGCACCTCGCGGGCGGCCGTGCAGACCGACGAGCACACCCCGGCCCACCTGCGCCAGGTGCTGCGGCACCGGCTCGACACCGGCCCGGTGGCGTCGCTGAAGCTGGCCAGCGGCTGCGACCGGCGCTGCGCGTTCTGCGCCATCCCGGCCTTCCGCGGCGCCTTCGTCTCGCGTACGCCCGACGAGCTGCTCGCCGAGGCGGAATGGCTGGCCCGCAGCGGCGTCCGGGAGCTGGTGCTGGTCAGCGAGAACTCGACGTCGTACGGCAAGGACCTGGGCGACCCCCGGGCGCTGGAGAAGCTGCTGCCGCAGCTCGCCGCCGTGTCCGGCATCGTCCGGGTCCGGGTGAGCTACCTCCAGCCCGCCGAGACCCGGCCCGGGCTGGTCGAGGCGATCGCCGGCACGCCGGGCGTCGCGCCCTACTTCGACCTGTCGTTCCAGCACTCCAGCGAGCCGGTGCTGCGCCGGATGCGCCGTTTCGGCTCCACCGACCGGTTCCTGGAGCTGCTGGCCTCCGCCCGCGCCCTGGCCCCGCAGGCCGGTGCGCGGAGCAACTTCATCGTCGGCTTCCCCGGCGAGACCCGCGCCGACGTCGCCGAGCTGGTCCGCTTCTTCACCGAGGCGCGGCTCGACGCGATCGGCATGTTCGACTACAGCGACGAGGACGGCACCGAGGCCGCCGGCCTGCCCGGCAAGGTGTCCGCCGCCACCATCAAGCGCCGGTACGACAGGCTCAGCGCGCTCGCCGACGAGCTGTGCTCGCAGCGCGCCGAGGAGCGGCTCGGCTCCACGGTCGAGGTGCTGGTCGACTCGGTCGACGACGGCGTGATCGAGGGCCGGGCGGCGCACCAGGCCCCCGAGGTCGACGGCTCGACGACCCTGGTCGCCCCGGCCGAGGGCGGCATGGACCTGGCCGCGCTGCGCCCCGGCGACCTGGTGCGGGCGACGGTCACCGCCACCGAAGGGGTGGACCTGGTCGCGGTCCCGGATGAGATGATCTCGGCGGCGCCCGGCGCGGCACGGTGACGGCGGGCCCTGAGAGAGCGGGGGAGCCACGTGGTGCGGTGCCAGGTACGCCACGGCGGCCTCATCGGGGCACGCCGGTGACTCCGGCGGCGGGGGCGACGCCGTCGCCGGTGGTCGCCCGGGTGTCGGTGCTCAACGCGGCCAACGCGCTGACCCTGCTGCGGCTGGTGCTGGTGCCGGTCTTCGGAGCGACGGTCGTGATGTCGGCGATGAGCCACTCCGGGTGGCGGATCGTGGCCTGCCTGATCTTCGTCTTCGCCTCGGCCACCGACCTGGTGGACGGCTGGATCGCCCGCCGCTTCGGCCTGGTCACCTCCGTGGGGCAGGTCGCCGACCCGATCGCCGACAAGGCGCTCACCGGCGCGGCCCTGGTGCTGTTGTCCTGGTACGACCTGCTGCCCTGGTGGGTGACCGCGCTGATCCTGGCCCGCGAGCTGGGCATCACGGCGCTGCGGTTCTGGGTGATCCGGCACGGCGTCATCGCGGCCAGCCGAGGCGGCAAGATCAAGACTGCGCTCCAGATCCTCGCGATCACCTGGTACCTGTGGCCGATGCCGGCCGGTCTCGCCGACGTCGGCCCCTGGATCATGGCCGCCGCGGTGATCGTCACGGTGGTCACCGGCTTCGACTACATCGCCCAGGCTCTCCGGCTCCGTCGGCCCCGCCCCTGACCGACCCACCAGGCCGACCCCGGCCTCCCCGGTGGTCACGGGGCCGTCGACGGCCCGCCCGGCGTGTCCTGGCGACCGCCAGCTGGTCGCCGGTGGCGGGCGGGAGGATGCGTGGGCGGGGTGGCGTAGGGCGGCAGCGGCGGGGAAAGGAACATGGGCATGGGGACGGACGCGAATGAGCGGCGGCCGGTCGGGAACCCGGCGGCCGGGGTGGTGCACCGCCTCGCGCAGCGGCACGAGACGCTGGCGACCGTGGAGTCGCTCACCGGTGGGCTGCTCGCCGCCTCGCTCGTGGAGATCGCCGGGGTGAGCGGCGTCTACCGGGGCGGGCTGGTCGTGTACGCCACCGAGTTGAAGGCGTTGCTGGCCGGCGTACCGGAGGACCTGCTGGCCGACCGCGGACCGGTCGACCCGAACGTGGCCCTCGCCCTGGCCGAGGGCGGCCGGCGCCGCTGCGGGGCCGACTGGGGGCTGGCCACCACCGGCGTGGCCGGCCCGGAGCCGCAGGACGGCAAGCCGGTCGGGCTGGTCTACGTCGCCGTCGCCGGGCCGGGCGGAGCCGAGGTCACCCGGCTCGACCTGGACGGCGGCCGGGACCACATCCGCTCCGCCACGGTGATCGAGGCGTTGCGGCTGCTCACCCGGCGGCTCCACGCGGTGGAGGCGGCGTCCGCGCCGGGCGCGCCGGCCGCCACCGACGGGGATCCCGCGACCGCTGCGACGGGTGGGCACTGAGCGGCCAGCGCCAGATGGTGGGGCGGGGTGGGATGTCACCGGGGCCGGCAGCGGGTACGGTTGCGGGAAGGCTCCGACGAGTGTCGTCGGCACCGGGGCGGTCCACCGCGCCGGGAACGACGACCGTCGGAGGGGTGAGACCCGTCAGGGGAGGTGCGATGGTCCTGCTACGCCGGGTGATCGGTGACGCACTGCGGGCGCGCCGGCAGGGGCAGCAGCGCACCCTGCGCGAGGTCTCCTCCGCGGCGAACGTGAGCCTGGGATACCTGTCCGAGATCGAGCGCGGCCAGAAGGAGCCCTCCAGCGAGCTGCTGGCCGCCATCTGCGACGCCCTCGGTGCCCGCCTCTCCGAGCTGCTCCGCGAGGTCAGCGACACGGTGGCGCTCGCCGAGCAGCTTCCGGGGGTGCTGATGCCGGTGCAGGACGAGCCCGTCGAGCCGGCGCCGGTGGGCCGCGCCTCCGTTCGCAACGCCGCAGGCCGCGGTATGCGCCAGGTCTCCACGGGCGGCGCGGTGTCGGTGGCGGTGCACCAGGACTCGCCGCTGAAGGCCACCCTGCGCAGCACGCGGGTGCGCCCCGCTGACCGCGACCGCGACGTCGTCTGCGCCGCCTGATCCAGCCCGCCGCCTGATCGAGCCTGCCACGCGGATTGCCCCGCCGCCGAGGCGCCCCGGATCGCCTCGACGCCGCCCGCCGGCCCGCCCGCGCGGCCGGCGCCGCCCCGGCCGCCCGACGACGTGGTCGGGCTTTCCCGCGCCGCGTACTGTTGATCAGACGGCGGCGCGTGCCGCTCGTCGCGTACGGATGGCCGGGCTGGCGCCCGGCTGGGACCATGGCTTCATTGCCGCGTGCGACCGCCGGCCGGACCGCCCGGCACGGTCGGGGCGGCGCGACTCTACTGAGGGGATACCGCGGAGATGGCGAACCCGTTCGTCAAGGGCTGGAAATACCTGATGGCGCTCTTCGGTGCCCGGATCGACGAGCACGCCGACCCCAAGGTGCAGATCCAGCAGGCCGTCGAGGAGGCGCAGCGTCAGCACCAGGCGCTGGTCCAGCAGGCGGCGGCGGTCATCGGCAACCAGCGTCAGCTGGAGCTGAAGCTGTCCCGGCAGATGTCCGAGGTCGAGCGGCTCCAGGGCAACGCCCGGCAGGCCCTGGTCCTCGCCGACCAGGCCCGGGCCCGCGGCGACGAGGCGGAGGCCGGCAAGTACGAGCAGTCCGCCCAGATGCTGGCCACCCAGCTCGTCTCGGCCGAACAGGCCACGGAGGACCTGAAGACCCTGCACGACCAGGCGCTCGGCGCCGCCGCGCAGGCCCGCCGGGCGGTGGAGAACAACTCCATGATCCTCCAGCAGAAGCTGGCCGAGCGCACCAAGCTGCTCAGCCAGCTGGAGCAGGCCAAGATGCAGGAGAGCGTGGCCCGCTCGCTGGAGTCGATGTCCTCCCTGACGGCCTCCGGCAGCACCCCCTCGTTGGACGAGGTGCGGGACCGCATCGAGCAGCGCTACGCCACCGCGATGGGCCGCGCCGAGCTGGCCGGCAACTCCGTCGAGGGCCGGATGCTGGAGATCCAGAAGGCGTCCCTGGACTCGGCCGGCTCGTCCCGGCTGGAGCAGATCCGTTCCAGCATGGCCGGCGAGCAGCTCGCCGGCCGGCAGGACCGCGCGGCGGGACAGGGGCAGGCCGCTCCGGCCGCCGACCCGGCCGCCGCGGCCCGGCTCGACCAGATCCGGGCCAGCATGGGCCAGGAGCGCGGCACCGGGGACACCACCGCCGCCGGCTGAGCGGCACCAGCGCCGCTGGTCGGGCGGCACCAGGGCCGGACGGGCCGGGCGGCGTCAGCGCTGTCGGTCGGGCGGCCGGAGTGAGGAGGCACGCATGGCAGACGAGCGGGCACGGTACTTCCGCGAGCTGCGCCGGCTGCGGCGGGCCGCCCGCCGGTGGAGCGTCCTGGGCGGCGGCCTGACCGGGGCGGCGGCCGTGCTGACCCCGTACGCCGGGCTCGGGCTGCCCGACGCGGCCTGGGCCGGCGCCGCGGGCAGCGCGGTGGCCCTGGCCGCCTGGCGCTGGCTCGACCTGCGAGCCCTCGCGGCCCGCCCCGCACCCCCGGCGCTCGACCCGGCCGAGGCCGCCGCCCGGTCCCGGGCCCGGCTGGTCGCCGCCGTGGAACGACTCCCCGCCGGGCAGGGGGTGCTGGCCGAGGTGCGCCGGGCCCGGTCCCGGCTGGCCCTGCGCGGCACCAGCGTGGCCGAGCCGTGGGCCCGGCTGGACCGGGCCGCGCTGACCCTCGGCGGGATGACCGGCCAGCTGACCGGGCTGGCCGAGCCGGCCGTGCTGGAGGCCGCCGCCGCCGACCGTTCGCTGCGCGAGCTGGCCGGGCGGGTGGCCAGCGTCGAGCGGGCCCTGCGGCTCGCCCCGGCCGACGCCCGCGCCCCGCTCGCCGGCGCCCACCGGGAGCTGTCCGGGCAGCTGGAGAGCGGGGTGTCCGCGTACGAGCGACTGGTGGTGGCCGCCGCCGGCTACCTGGCCGAGGACGCCCGCCCCAGCAGCGAGCACGCCGCCGCGTCCCGGCTCGCCGAGGCGACCGACCTGCTGCACGGGGTGGCCTCGGCGCTGGCCGAGCTGCGTACCGTCGGCGACCCCCTGCGCGCCCCCACCCGCTGACCGCTCAGCCGGGGGTGCTCACCGCCACCGGCGGGGTGAACGGCGAGCTGCCGACCACGTTGAACGACCGCACCCGGTAGTGGTACGTCGCGCCCCGGGCCAGGCCGGTGTTGGTGAACCCCCGCCCGTGCACCGTGAACGCGACGACCTCCCGCTCGAACGCCGGGTCGAGGGCCCGCTGCACCACGAAGCCGGCCCCCGGCCCGCCCGGTGGCCCGGCCGCCCAGGTCAGCGCCACCGTCGCCGTGTCGGGCGCGGGGGCGCTCGCGGCGCCGGCCAGTGCCGTGGGCGGCGCGGGGCGGGGCGGAGTGGTGACGGTGGCGACGGTCGACCACGGCGACGCCGCCCCCAGGTAGGTGGTCCGCACCCGGTAGTAGTAGGTGGTCTCCGCGGCGACCACGGCGTCCACGTGCTGCCCGCCCACCCCGATCGCGGTGGTCACCGGCCCGCTGGTGAACGTCGGGTTGGTGGCCCGCTGCACGTCCACGCCGGTGGCGAAGGAGCGGTTCGCCCAACGCAGCGCCACCCGCGGCGGCGCGGCCGGCGGGATCGCCGCGACCAGCCCGGCCGGGGCGGCGAGCCGGACCGCCGCCGGTACCCCGTTGGACCAGGCCGAGCAGCTCACCTCGTTCTCCGCCCGGATCCGGTAGTGGTACGTCACCCCTGGGGTGACCGTCGCGTCGGTGTACCGGTTGGCGGCGGCGGCCACCGTGATCGCGATGACCTCCTCGGTGAACGCGATGTCGGTGGCCCGCTGGAGCAGGTGGCTGCGGGCCTGCGGGTGGCTGCCGTTGCCGGTCCAGGTCAGCGCGATCGCCGGCAGCACGGTCGCCGACCCGGCCATCGGCGTGGCCGTCAGCCCGGTGGGGCCCCTCGGGGCGACCCGCAGCACCAGTGGGCGGCTCATGCCCTGGTCCCGGTGGCCGCCGAGCTGGCTGTGCCAGCGGTACTCCCAGCCCATGTTGACCAGCTGGTTCACCACCGCCGCAGGCCGGCCGTCGAGCGGGCTGACCGGGGTCGAGCCGATCCGGGCGCCGGCCGGGCGCGTCGGGTCGAGCAGCCGGACGCTGTCGCCGAGCTTGAACGGCAGGACGGGCGCGACGGGGCGCAGCGCCACGATCACGTCCTCCCGGGGGTTCACCCGGACCGTCTCCTTCCAGCCCAGCTCGTTGGCCTCCGGCAGGCGGACCGTGCCGTCCCGGCCGACGCGGTTGACGAGCTGCACGTCGCAACCGCCGACGTGCACGGGGTGGGTCTGCCCGGCGTCCCCGGTGATCCGCCAGAGCTGGGTGCCGTCGGCGGGCGCGCCGACCGGGACCGTCGGGTCGGCGATCACCAGGGTCTCGGTGGCCGGGTCGACGGGCCCGAGCGGCAGGGTCACCGGGCCGAGCGGGCCGGCGTGCGGGTGGGCGACCCCGAGCCGGCCGGCCACCCGCCCGTACGCCGGCTCGAACACCTGCCCCACCGCCTTCACCGCCAGCGGGAGGGTCACCGGGACGGCGGCCCCGGCCGGCGTGAAGCTGACCGAGGTGGCGTACGCCGTGACCACGGTGTCCCCGGCCGTGCGGGTGCCGAACGCGGCGTCGTACGCCGGCTGGGGCACGATCGGCGGGCGCTGGCTGGCCGCGTACGCGGCGGGCAGCCGGTCGGCGAGCCGGGCCAGGTCGAACGGCTCGGCGGGCTCGCCGGCCACCCGGAACTGGAGCAGGGTGCGGGTGTTCGGCCCGTACCCGGGGCGGGTGCCGGCGATCCCGCCCACGGCGGTGCGGTCCGGCGCGTCGGTGTGGTGGTCGTAGCGCTGGTCGAACCGGGGCAGCGGGGCCGGGCAGTCGTTGTAGAGGATCACCGTGGCCCCGGGCGGGACGGCGGAGAAGTCGACCACCACGTCGGCCCGCTCCCCGGGGGCGAGCAGCAGGGTGTGCCCGTCGACGTTCAGCACGGTCGGGTCCTGCCGGTCGTACCGGTAGCCCACCGGGCGGTTGGGCAGCACCACCGGGGCGGGCAGCAGCCCGCACTCGTTGCCGACCTGGACGAACTCCGGCCCGGCCGCGGCGGGGTCCGGCACCCCACCGTCGCGGCCGTCCGTGGGCCAGTGCGCCGGGCGGCCGGGGGAGCGGACCGCCTCCACCATCGGCACCTCGCCCGCGTCGGCGTCGCGCAGCTCGCCGTCCGGGCCCCACATCGGGCCGTCCGAGCGGGCCCGGTAGAGCTGGAGGTTGAGGCCGCGGTCCGCGCAGGCGTTGAGGATCCGGAACCGGTACGCCCTCGGCTCCACCGTCAGGTACGGGTAGGCGGCCCCGTTGACCAGCGGGGTGTCGCCGTACGCCGCCGGCACCGCCGACGGGTGCGGCACGCCCGGGGCCAGCGGCGGCTCGTCGGGGGCGGCGACCGGATCGTGGTGCGGGTTCGGTGCCGGCCCGGCCGGGCGGCCGTCGGTCTCCGGGTCCGGCCCTGGTCGGGCGGCCGCCTCCCGGCCCGGCGGGGGGCCGGTCCACGGGCCGTAGTCCCAGCGGCCGGTCGGGTTGCCGCCCGAGGTCCGGTACGGGTTCTGCCGGGGCTGGTAGACGTGCGGGTGCCACAGGCTGCCCCGGGCCCCCCAGCGGTCCCGGTCCCAGGTCGGGTCCTGGGCGGCGAGCTGGGTGTCGTCCGGCACGAAGGTGCGGTCCTGGATCACCAGCGGCAACTGCTCGGCGGGCAGCACGCCGTCGGCGACGAGGCGCTCCTCGGCCGGGTCGGCCAGCAGGTAGAGCGCGAGCTGACCGGAGTGGACGGTGAGCCGGGACAGGCCGAGCGTGTTGTCGTGCAGCCACATCAGCCGGCCGCTCTGCTCGTTCGGGTAATACAGGGTCGTCGCACCGGGGCCGGGCGGCGGCATGTCCGGCACGTGGGTCAGCCCCACCCCCGTCGGGTACGGGGTGATCTCGCCGGCCGGGGTCACCCACTGCCACGGGTTGCCGGCGCTGATCCAGCCGGTCTGCCCGCCGTACAGGTGCGGCACGGCCCGGTTCTGCGGGTACGGCGCCGGCCCGTCCAGCGGCCCGGCCCCGGCACCGTCGAGGGTCGGGTCGACGGGCAGGAACAGGTCGCCGGCCCGCCCGGTGGGGAGCTGGTTGATGAACTTGATCCGTACCGGCCGGCCCCGCCGGGCCACGATCACCGGCCCGAGCAGGTACGGCCGGTCGGGCGGGACGACTGTGTTGTGCCCGGAGCCGTCGGTGCCCAGGTTGAGCTGCCGGTAGCCGCGCAGTCGGGTGGCGGGCAGGTCGCGGTGCAGGCGTTGGGCGTACTCCTGGAGACCGATCTCGTAGTAGTCGCAGCCCGGCCAGGTGATGGTGTCGGGGACGGCCACCGGCAGGTACCCGCCCAGCTCGGTGCGGCCCGCCTCGCCCGGGCCCGGCAGTGCGTCGACGAACTTGCGCAGGCCGGTGCCGGGGACCGTCCCGCCCCGCCCGTCGGGGACCGGCAGCGGGCTGGTGGCGAAGTTGGGCACCGGCCCGAAGCTGCGCGGGACCGCCGCCGGGTCGAGGCTGGCCGGGACGGGGGCCGCCTCCTCGGCGGCCCGGGCCGCCGGCACGGTCGGCCCGACCTCCCGGCCGGTGCGGGCGGCCCGGTCGGCGAGGTTGGAGCGCAGTCTGCGGAACAGCACGATGGCTCTCCCCGGGATCGAGGCGCGCCGGCCGCCACCCCCTTGGGACGGTCGGCGCGCCTGTTGACGATCGGTGAGCAGTCAACCGCAGCATGCGACGGCGGACCCCCGGTTAGGAACTACCCAATCGTCCGTATCTGTGGGCGTCCCGGACCCTGGGACGGGCGCGTCGGGGCAGGTCAGGGCGTTGACCGGCCCGGTCGCCGGGGTCAGGGGGGCGTCGGTCGGGGCGGCGCGGGACCCGGCGGTTCGGGTTGGCAGGCCGGGCACCAGTAGGTGACCCGTTCGCCCAGCTCCTCCTTGCGGATCGCGGTGCCGCACCGGCGGCAGGGCTGCGCGCGCCGGCCGTACACGTAGCTGGTCCGCCCCCGGTGCAGCGAGCCGGTGGTGCTCTGCGTCCACCGTCCCCGGTTGGCTGCCAGCAGTTTCTGCGCGAGCGTCACCGTGCCGGCCAGGTCGGGCACCGCGCCGACCGGGGTCCACGGCGAGATCCCGCGCAGGAACAGCACCTCGCACTTGTACAGGTTGCCCACGCCGGCCAGGTTGCGCTGGTCGAGCAGCGCCTCCCCGATCGCCGCCTCCGGGCGCGCGGCGAGCCGGCGGACCGCCTCGACCGGGTCCCAGTCGGTGCCGAGCAGGTCCGGCCCGAGGTGCCCCACCAGCGCGCCCTCCTCCGCCGTCGGAAGCAGCGCCAGTTCGTGCAGGTGGTACCCGACGGCGACCGCCTCCGGGCCGCGCAGCACCGCCCGGATCAGGTGCGCGGGCCGGGCCGTCCAGCGTTCGCCCGGCGCGTACGCCCGCCAGGCCCCGTCCATCCGCAGGTGCGAGTGCAGCGTCCAGCGGGTCGTCCGATCGTCACCGGCGGCCGGGGCGGTGACCGGTTCCGGGGCGGTGAGCCGGAGCAGCAGGTGCTTGCCCCGGCTGGCCGGCTCGCGCACCGTCCAGCCGGTCAGGTCGACGGTGGCCAACTGCGGCACCCGAAAATCGGAGCCGGTGAGCCGGGCCCCGCCGAGGGCGCGGTGCAGGACGCGGGCGGTGTTCCAGACGGTGTCGCCTTCGGGCACCCCGCCATTCTCCCTCCCCGAACGGGATTCGCGTGTATCGCCATTTGCATTGAGGTTCCCATCTATCCGTCAAAAGGCAACGATCAGGGTGTTCTGAGGAGGAACAACGTGAATCACCCACGTACTCGCGCCCGTAGCCTCGTCCTCTCCCCGCGGCTCGCCGCCGCACTCTTCTGCCTGGTCGCCGCCGCCGTCCCGCCCGCCCCCGCCCTGCTGCCGGCGGCCGCCGCCGCGTCTCCCCGCGCCGCCGACGCGGTCGCGCCGGCCGAGCGGTGGGACGCCGACCTCTCCCGCGCCGACGGCCTCAACGCCCGCTGGGCCGGCGGCGGGCTCCGGCTGGCCGACCGGACGCCGCACGCCGTCACCTCCGCCGCCCTGGACCGGCACACGCCGGTCGCCGAGGGCGCGTACCTGAGCCCGGAGCGCGCCCTGACCCGACCCGCCACCCGGGTCCGCGCCGAGGTGGACGCGGACGCCGGCCCGGACGCCGCAGTGGAGGTCCAGGTGCGCGGCCGGCACGCCGCCGGCTGGACCGAGTGGCGCACGGCCGGCCCGGCCGCCGTCTTCGACCAGCCGGTCACCCGGGTCCAGGCCCGGGTGCTGCTCACCGCCCGCGCCGCCGGGGCCACCCCGGCGGTACGCGCCGTCCGGCTCACCGCCGACCGGGTGGCCGTCGCCGCCGCGTCCACCCCCGGCCGGGTCTACCGGGTCTACGCCACCCGGATCGGGCTGGTCGGCGGGACCACCGCCAACGGGCACGTCGTCACGTCCCGCGACCACTTCGCGGCGCTGCCGTCCCGGCGCTCGCTCTCCCCGCGCGGCACCGGCGACTACACCCTCCGGGTCTGCACCACCAGCGGCAGCCGCTGCGAGTACGCCCCGGTCTGGGACGTCGGGCCGTGGAACACCCGGGACGACTACTGGAACCCCGCCGCCGTCCGGGAGAACTGGAAGGACCTCCCGCAGGGCAGGCCTGAGGCGCAGGCCGCGTACCAGGACGGCTACCACGGCGGGCGGGACCAGTTCGGCCGGACCGTGCTGAACCCGGGCGGCGTCGACCTCGCCGACGGCACCTTCTGGGACGGCCTCCAGCTCACCGGCAACGCCTGGGTGGACGTCGCGTACCTGTGGACCGGCACCGGCCCGCACGGCGTGATCGGCTCCGGCCCGCTCAACCTCCGCACCGGCCCCGGCACCGGGTACGCCGCCCGTGGCCTCGCCGCCACGTACGCCCACGTGCCGATCCAGTGCTACGTCATCGGCCAGACCGTCAGCGGCACCTACCGGACCACGAACCGGTGGAACCGCCTCGCCGGCGGGCAGTACATCAGCCACGCGTACATCTCCGCCGTGTACGGCGGTGCCGCTCCGCGCTGCTGACCGCCACCGGCCGGGGCCGGGGCGCTCGCGTCCTGGCCTTTCGCGTCCTGGCCTCTTGCCCCGTCCCGCGTCGGCGCGGCGTCCGGCGTCGCCCCGGCCCGTCCCCACGTCCGGGGGCGGGTCAGGGGCGTTCCTCCGGGCGGGCCGGGCGCACGATGTCCTGGTAGCGGGGGTGGCTGGCACCGTAGATCGCGAAGTTGAGCCGCGCGAGGGACAGGCTCAGGTCGCCGTTCGGGCCGCCCCGCACCACGTCGGCGTCGGCGTCACCCTGGCCGTCGTCGGTCCAGAAGCAGACCGGGCAGGTGCCGCCCCCGGTTTTCGATGCGCAGCAGGGGCATGCCGACGGAACCCATTGTTCACCCACCGGAAGAGCATTCCACAAGCGGCCACCGGGCATCAGTCCGGCGGTGGTCCGATTTCGTCACCCACCGAACGGCCGTGCCCGGCCGTGCCCCCGACCGCCCCCGGCCCCGTGTCGTGCTCAGGCGGCGGCGGTGACGGCCACCAGGTCACCCGGCCCGACCGCGAGCACGTCAACGGCCCGGCCACCGTTCACCGCCGCCGCGACCAGTCCGGCGGAGTCCACGTGGACCACCAGCTCCCCGGGCGGGGCGTCGCCGAAGGTCCGCCCGTGCGTCGCCGCCCGCCCGTCCACCCACAGCCGGGCCGGCAGCGCGGCCAGCAGGTCGCCCGGCGCGGCGAGCTGCACGTTGCCGAAGTGGTCCACGGTCAGCACCTCGGCGGTGAAGCCGTCGGGGCCGGGCCGCACCACCGGCTCGGGCAGCCGGACCAGGTCGGCGGGGTCGACCGCCGGGCCGGCGTCGGCAAGCGGTGCGCCGAGCGCCAGCCGGGCCGCGACCGGGGCGAAGAGGTCCCGGCCGTGGAAGGTGCGGGACACCTCGGGGGCCAGCCACTGCGGGTTGGTCAGCTCGACGGCCGCCGTTACGCCACCGAGCGCGGTGGCGGCATCCAGCAGCAGCCCGTTGTCCGGCCCGACCAGCAGCCCGCCGGGGGCGGACAGGGCGATCCCGCGCCGGGCGGTGCCCACCCCCGGATCGACCACCGCGACATGCACCCCGACCGGCAGGTACGGCACCGTCTGGGCGAGCACGGCCGCCCCCCGGCGCACGTCGGCCGGCGGGACCAGGTGGGTCACGTCGATCACCCGGGCGGCCGGGGCGAGCCGCCCGATCATCCCGTGGCAGGCGGCCACGAACCCGTCGGCGAGGCCGTAGTCGGTGGTCAGCGAAATCCACGCCACGCGCGTCCTCCTCGTACTCGGGTGTCTCCCCTGCCGCACGCAGCGCGGGGCGGCGCGACTGCCGGTTCGACGCTAACCTCTCGGCCCTGACCCGTGTGCTGCTGGTGCCCGGCCGGAACGACCCGCTGCCCGGGCACTGGCAGGAGTGGCTGCGCGGCCGGGACCCGGAGCGCCGCTCGGTCCGCCATGCCGAGCGCGGTCGGTATGTGGCCGAGGACCGGGTGGCCGCGCTCGCCGCCGCGCTGGACGAGACTGCCGAGCCGACCGTGCTGGTGGCGCACAGCGCCGGCTGCCTCACCGTGGCGCTCTGGGCGCTCGGCGGCCCCGGCCCGGTGCGGGGGGCGCTGCTGGTCGCCCCGCCGGACGTCGACGAGCCCTGGACGGACGGGGAGTCCTCGATGCCGGCGCTGCCCGACGACCCGCTGCCGTTCCCGTCGATCCTGGCCGCGAGCCGCACCGACCCGATGATGGCGTACGAGCGGGCGGCGTACTTCGCTGGGCGGTGGGGGTCCGAGCTGGTCGACCTCGGCGACGCCGGGCACGTCACGACCGCCGACGGCTACGGGCCGTGGCCCCTGGCGGAGGACCTGATCGCTCAATTGATGAGCCGCTGACCCCTGGTTGCGTAACAAGCCGGATCGGCCGACGATGGTGGGAGCCACTGACCGGCTGGCTGCACGATCGCGCCTGTCGAACATGCCGTGGTGAGGGTGGCTGAGCGGCCAATCACGGGCCGACGACGAGGATGTCGTCCCCCACCCAGATGACGTCCGGATTCTGGCGGACCATGTCAAGTTCAACATCCGTCATGTTCGCGGCGAACCCGAAATAAGCGGTCCTCCAGATACTGGTGGGAGCGACACCGACCTGCCGGGCGGCGGCCGCCGGGTCCGCCTCGGGCCGCATCTGGACGATGTACGACCCTGGGACGCGATCCGCCGAGGTGCTGCGTCGGTACGGGGCCGGCCGGGTGGGCACGTCGGCCTCAATATCCCACACTCGGGCCTCGGCGCGGAGCGCGTCGAGCTGAGTGGTGGTGAGCCGGGCCCCGAATCCGGCGTCCCAGGTCCGGTACACGTCGTGCGGATGGATCCCGATTCGGGGCCACAACTCGTCGAAGGAGATTTTCCGTCTCGGCCCAGGTTCGGAGTTGACCCAGACCAGGTGGTCCATCGGTTCATCCACGCGGACTCCTCAGAGCGAGACTCGTGCTCGATGACGTGTTCGACGGTCGGTAACCGGCGAGCGGGCACGGCAACTGTGCCGTGTCGGGCCTGCTCGGCGAGGTCTGCGGCCGTTCGCGGTGCACCGAAGCATCGGGTGCGACTGAGGTGCCGGCCCGACCGGGCCGGCACCTCAGGGGCGAATCCGTCGAGCTGGTCGGCCTACCTGTCGGCCTTCTGCGGCCGGTCGGGATCGGCCGGCGGCCCGTCGCGTACCGGGTCCGTGGTTCCCGCCGGACCCGTGTCGCTGTGGCGGCCGGAACCCCGGCGGGGCCCCGGGGCGCTGCCGCTGACCGTCGCCATGCGGGGACGGCGCAGGGTCATGAGGAGACCGACGATCACCAGCGCCAGGCCGATGACCGCGAGCGCCAGCGGACCCCACAGCTTGACCATCTGGAGCAGCTGCCGGTTGGAGCCCGCCTTGTCGGCGCTGCCTGCGATCGTGTCGTCGGTGTAGGTGAAGACCGCGTCGAGGATGACGGTCTCCTGCCCGTTGTCGCCGACGAGCTTCTTGCTCTGCTTCTCCTGCACCTTGATGAACTGGCCGGTGGCCGGCTCCACCCACACGGTGCGGGTGTTGCTGTAGCTGACCCGGCCGGTGGTGGCACCGGGCACCAGTTGGCCCACCAGGAGCTTCAGGCGATCGGCCGGCAAGGGCTGCGTCGCGTCGCGGATCTCCTGGGTGAACTGGTAGGTCTCCAGCCCGTTGATCTGCTCGGTCTTGATGAAGCGTGCCGGCTGGGTGGTGTTGATGTCCCGGTCGAAGATCTCGTAGGTCTTCTTCTCGGTGCCGAACGGGAACTTGTAGATCTGGCCCGAGTAGTTGACGCTCTGCCGGTTGCTGCCGGTGTCGAGCCACTGCTTGTCCCACTGCTGGGCGGCGCCGGTCTTGCGGTCGAGCGCCAGCGACGTGCTGTAGGCGCTGATCAGGGCCTTGGTGTCGGTGCGGACGACCTCCTGCCCGACCAGCCACACGACGGCGTCGCCGTCGAGCCGGCCGTCCAGCTTGGCGGTCTCCGCGGTGTCCGGCGTCACGGTGATGGTCGAGCGCAGGGTGCCCTGGTTCACCTCCGCCTTGCCGTTGGTGATCTGCATGAAGCGGGCGTTGGGTGCCTCGGCGACGGACTGGGTACGCTCCAGGTCGTACGGCAGACGTTCCGCCTGGGGTGCCACGACGAACGCGAGACCGCCGGCGAAGACCAACGCGAGGACACCGACGCCGAACAGCGCGGCGCCGATGACGCGAGACCTCATAGTGCCTCCACGTATTTGAGGGACGGGTTGTTCGGCAGGCGGACTGCTTGCCGGCTGCCAGAGGTTACTACCGAGTTACATCCGGAAGCGACCCCTGAACGGCATCTTCGTACGCTCATTCGTCGGGTTCCGCCGTTTTCCGGAGCACCATTGTGAAGTTCCACGTGAGCGTCTCCCGCAGCGCCGGGACCCGGGCGACCCACCGCGCCCACCCGGGGTGGTACCGGGGCAGCACGTCAACGATGTCGATGGCACCGGCGCGCCGGGCCGCCCTGGCCCACCGCATCGCCCGCCCGGCGCTGACCGGGAACAGGGTGTGCCCGACCCGGTTCTTCGGCTCCCGGCCGTTGCGGCGCAGGTAGCGAAGCCGGGCCCGCTCGCCGCCCAGGAAGTGCCACGGCGAGGTCTCGTGGCCGCCCCACGGGGACAGCCACGGGGTGAACGACACGAACACGGTGCCGCCGGCGCGGGTCACCCGGACCATCTCGTTCAGCATCGCCTCGGGATCGGCGACGTGTTCGAGCACATTGGACGAGTAGCAGACCTCCACCCCACCGGTCCGTACGGGCAGCGCGGTCCCGCTGCCCCGCAGCATGCCCGACACCGCCGCACCGGCTGCGGCGAAGTCACCGACGGCCGGGTCCAGACCGATGTACGCCGCGCCGGCCTCCCGGAACTCGGTGGCGAAGTAGCCGGGGCCGCCACCCACGTCGAGGACCCGGGCACCGGCGAGGTCCGCGTAGGAGCGCAGTTGGCGTACCGAGTCCTCGGCGAGCAGCGAGTAGAACCGGTCGGGGTCGGACTGTTCGTGCAGGAAGCCGCGGAACAGCGCGACCGACCGGCCGAGCGTCGCCCGGTACCGCTTCTCGTCGGGTGGCGCGGGCGCGGGCTCCGGCGACGGCTCGGTGTCGGCCTCGGGCGGGCGGCCGGCGGCCGGAACCACGGTCGCCGCGACGGCGCACACCGCCGCGAGCAACGCCGCCTGAACGACGGCCCCGTACACCCATTCCTGCCCGTGCCCGAGCAGTCGGCCCAGGACGGCCACCGAGATGCCGCCGGCACCGGCGACGAAGGCGATTCCCGGCAGCGCACCCGGCCGAAGCAGGCGCACCAGCATGGCGGCGAGCAGCAGCGCGGCCGCGGCCACGCCGCCGAGGGCGACCGCGAGCGCCATCAGCGGCACCACGACCCACCATTCGCCGCCGGTACGGGACGGCCGATCCGTCGCCGGGCCCTGGACCGGTCGGCGGCGTCGAGCCGGCACGAGCGCGGCGAGTCCGACGACGAACACGGCGACAGCACCCGCCACCAGTCCGGCCCGATAGGGCCGGTCCGGGGTGAAGCTGAGCGTCACGGTGCCGCCGCTGCCGGCGGGCACCTCGAACGCCTGCTGCCATCCGTCGACCCGCTCGGCCCGCAGCCGCCGGCCGTCCAGCGTCGCGGTCCAGCCGGCGTTGAAGTTCTCCGTCACGACGAGCAGGGCAGCCTCGCCCGCGCCGACCGTGACCGTCCGGTCGGTGGCGGCCCACCGGCCGACCCGCACGTCGCGCGACCGCGTCGGCGCCGCCCGGTCGGTCCCGTCCGGCACGAGCGCCGCCGAGTCCACGACGAACGCGGCCGAAGGCACCGTGCGCAGGCGGTGTTCGCCTGCGGGGAGCTGCACCCCCTCGCTCGCGAAGTCGTCGCACACGGTCACCGCCAGCGACCGGCCGGCGCGCAGGTCCGCCAGGGTGCCGGAGACCGAGGTCGGGTACCCCACGCCGTCGAGCGACACCGTCGGCCCGCCGCCGCACGGCACCGCCACCGGCGTGTCGGCACCGGCCGGCCGCAGGAGGCCGGCGAGCGCGGGAACCTCGACCTCGGCGATGCCGACCGGCGCCGGCCACGCGTTACCACGCGGGTCGGCCACCGCGCCGTCGAACGCGGTCACCGCGATGTCCAGACGGTCGGTGGTCAGCGACGGGAAGCGGATCCAGCCGTCCGCGTCGACCTTCGCGGTGATCGAACCGGACCCTGTGCGCAGCACGACCTGGCGCGGCCGGGCGGAGACCGGCGCCGTCGGCGCGACCAGTCGCACCCGGTCGATCTTCCGACGCTGCTCCCACCGCAGGCGCAGTGTCGGACGGTCGTCGACCGGTTCCGCGAGCCATGCCGTGGCCGGATCGCCGTCCACCGCCGCGTCGGCGGCGACCGCGACGTCCCCGGCGAGCACCGACGACGCCGAGGCGGTCACCGGGCGGTCCACCGGCATCGACCCGCCCGTGCGCGGTCGCGCGGTCAGGCGCAGCTGGTACGTCGCGTCCACCGGCGTCGCGAAGAACCGGTCCACGCCCAGCGGCTCCTCGCCCGTACGGGCCAGGAACTGGTCGCAGCGGAGTCCGTCCGGGCCGGTGAAGCAGGCGCCTCGGTCCTGCGGGGCGCGGCTGAACGCGTACGCCGGCGCCGGCCCCCCGCTCAGGTCCGCCGGCGCGCGCAGCCCACGCTGGGCCGCCAGCCCGGCGACGCCGAGCTCGCGCAGCGCCACCGCGCCGCCGCTGTAGCCCTCGCGGAGGGCGAGCACCGTCACCCGTACGGTCGTGGTCAGGCCGGGGAGCGTCTCTAGCCGGTGCGGTCCGGGAGTGTCGGGCACCGCTCGGTCGACCGCACCCTGGTCGGTGCTGACCCGCACCAGCCCGACCGGGAGCGCCGTCCGCAGGTCGTCGGAGAAGTCCACGGTCACCTCGGTCACCCGGCGCGGCGTGTCGAGGGTGAACTCCAGCCATTGGCCCGAAGCCGGTTGGAACGGGTCGGAGCGCCAGGCGGTGGCCGGGTCGCCGTCGAGCGCGGCGAACGGGAGCTGGGACGGCTCGGTGCCGCCGCCGGAGTCGGCGAAGCCGGCGCTGCTGGACGCGTCCACCGACCGGATGCCCTGGTACACGGCGACGGTCTGGTGCCCTTCGGCGGCGAACGGGAGCAGGTCGGTACGGATCCGTCCCTGCCGGGTCGCCTCGTCGGCGGTCAGGGTGTGGCTGACGTTGTCGCGCATCCGGCCCACGTTCAGCTCGCGCCGACGCAGCCCGTCGGTGACGATCCGCGGACCGGCCGCGTCGGCCGGTTCCGCGTCGCCGGTCAGCAGGACCGGCTGCCGCGGGTCGAGCAGGCCCTGCTCGATCACCCCGAGCAGCGACTCCGGTCCGCCGCTGACCACCGGCACGTCGGCGCGGGCCGACGCCGACACGGTGGGCACCGCGCGGTCGACCGCGAAGATCTCGATCGCCGGTACGGACTCCGCCGCGTCGACCGGGCTGCGCTGCGGATCGTCGACGCTCACCTCGGGACCGAACGACGCGGCCGGCCGCAGTCCCGGGGAGCCCGCGATCGCCCGCCGGATGACCGCGACCGGCGGGGCGCCGCTGGCCGTCCGGTCGATGTCGTGGCGGACCAGCAGGTAGCGGTAGCCGGAGCGGGCGAGGAAGTCGGCGAGCGCGGGTGAGCCACGGCCCTGCGCCAGGACCGTCTCGACGGTGTCCATCACCCGGATGTTGCCCTCGGAGCCGAGCGGGATCTGGTGCCGGGTCGCCCAGGGAGCGCCGGCCAGCGGCTGAAGCGGCTCGTCCACCGTCCGGCCCCAGGTGTGCTGCGCGAACCCGGACCCGGGGACGACCAGCGTGCGGGCCTGCGGATCCTGCGCGGCGAGCCAGCCGGCCGCCTGCCGCCAGTGCGCGGGCAGGTCCGTCCAGCCCGGACCTGGCCGCAGCATGAGCAACCACGCGGGCGCGGACGCGACGAGCAGCAGGACCGCCACGACCGGCGCCGCAGGGATCCGTACCCGGCGGCGGGCCACCAGGCGGCTGGCCGCGTGGGCGAGGCCGAGCAGGAGCGGCAGCCGCAGCACCGGCTCGAACTTGTGCACGTTGCGCAGCGGCGCGAGCGGCCCGTCGAGCAGGTCGCGGACGAACGGGGCGAGCGGGCTGTCCAGCGTGCCGAGGTAGCCGGTGGTCAGCAGGGCCAGCCCGGTCAGCACGCCGAGTACGAGAAAGCGGCGCTCGGGCAGGCCGCGCAGCGCGAGCCCCACCAGGCCGACCAGGGCGACCAGCGCGGTCGCGGCCATCAGTACGGGGTTGTCGATGAGCACCCAGCCCGCCGGCCACCAGGGTTCGCCCTGGACGACGTAGCCGACCCACTGGTTGGTGCCGCGTACGGCCTGGAAGAGCGAGGTCACCGCGGTGGTCGTCGCCGACGACTCGATGTAGTCCAGGAACGGCAGGCTGTACTGCCCGAAGAGCAGCAGCGGCGCGACCCACCAGAGGGTTGCGCCCGCCACGAAGACGCACCACCAGGCGGTGAGCACGGCCAGTTGCCGGTCCCAGCGTCGGGTCGCCAGCCAGAGTGCGGGAAGCACCAGCGCCATCACGGTGGCGGCGGCGTTGATCCCGCCCATGAAGAGCACGGCGAGCCCGGAGAGGGCCGCCGCGCGCCGGGCCGAGCCGATGCGGCGTGCCGCCGCCAACGGCAGCAGCACCCACGGCAGTACGACCACCGGCAGCATCTCCGCGGAGAGCGGGCCGATCTCGGTCAGCATCCGGGGCGCGAGCGCGTAGGCCAGCCCGGCCAGCAGCCGTCCGGGCTCGGCACCGATCCGCAGCGCCCGGGCGAGCAGCACCACGCCGAGGTACCCGGCGCAGAGCAGGAGCGCGCTCCAGGCTCGCTGGGTCACCCACGGGGGCAGGCCGAGCAGGTCACCGACGGCGAAGAACGGGCCCATCGGGAACAGGTAGCCGTACGCCTGCTGCTGCAGTTCCCCCGAGGCCGCCTCCGGGTTCCACAGGTGCAGCGCCCGGCCCATGAACCCGATCGGATCGACGGCCAGGTCCAGCTTGGTGTCGAAGGTGGTCCGGCCGGGGCGCTGCAGCACGGCGACAACCACGAGGAGGAGCGCGCCCGCCCAGGTGGCGAGACGCCGCCGGCGACGGTCCACCGCATCGGGGCCGCCGGCCGCGCCCACCGGCCGGGCGGCGGTCGGCCCGGAGACGCGGTCCCGCGTGGTGGCCGTCATCGGCGGCACTTCGGCGGCAGGCAGCTGAACTCGGCCAGCGCGGAGAAGAAGATCCGCTGGATGCCGGACGGTCGCGGGGTCAGCGCGACCCGTCCGCCCGTGGCACGGGCGATCTGTCTGAGCTCGTCCGGATCGATCTCCGGGCCGACGCCGATGAACAGGATCGGCACCGGGCGGCGCTTGTCGCGCAGCCCGGCCAGCTCGTCCAGCAGCTTCGCACGGCTGATCCCGCTGGCGTTGTCGTCCTTGCCGTCGGTCAGGACCAGCACCATGTTGATCCGCCCAACGGTCCAGTTCCGGGTCGCGTCGCGGTACGCGGCGAGCGTGGTGTCGTAGAGCCCGGTCGCGCCGTTCGGCTTGACCCGTACCCGGTCGAGCGCGTCCACGATCTCCTCACGGCGCGGGCCGACCGGTCCCACCGGTACGACCTCGCGGTAGTCACGCTCGCCGTCCAGGTCGGTGGAGAACTCCCAGACGCCGAGCTCGGTGGTGCCCAGCAGCAGTTCCGCGCCGCCCTGCGCGGCCTTGATCGTGGCGGACAGCCGGGTCTGCGTCGATCCCGGCAACCGCGCCGCCATCGATCCGGAGATGTCCAGGACCGCGAGCATCCGGGCGCTGATGTGCACCCCGCCCCACGCGTTGATCAGCGCGGTCGCGTCCGCCTCGGCGGGCAGGGGCGCCGGCGGGTACTCCTTGGTGCGGATCCCGCTGCCGGCGGGGATGCCGGCGGGTGACCCGCCGCTCGGGGTACGCAGGCCGTGGCCGGTCAACGCCGCCGTGCCCTCGGTGGCGAGCAACCCGCGCAGGAAGGCGGCGGCACCCTCGCGGCGCGCATCGGAGGCGAGGATCGCGTACGGGTAGTCCGGGCCGGGTACGGGCGTCGGCGGGTAGACGGCGACCTGGCGCGTACCGCCGCCGGCGGCGGCCAGGAGGATCCCCTGCTCGGTGCTGACGACCGCGGACTCGGCCGCACCGGGGCCGGTGGGTGCGGGGACCGCGCCGGGGAACGGCACCGTGCGGGCCGCCAGTCGACGCATGATCGCCGCCGCACCGGCCGCACCCCCCGCCGGTCGGGCGGAGTCGGCGAGCGCCCGGATGCCCACCAGCGCGCCGAAGCCGAGCGGGCTGGCCGTCGGATCGGGCAGCACGACGGGCAGCGGTGGTCGTTCGGCGGCGACCAGGCTGGTCCAACCGAGGTCACGGTCGCGCCTCAGCCGCGCGGCCGACCGCTCGTCGAGCGACAGCACGACCGGGGTGCTCGCCACGGAGACGCCTTCCGCCGGCACCTGGAAGGCGCCGGCGGCGTGGGCCCGGCGCAGCCACAACGTCGACTCCGGCAGCCAGGCGTCGGGGGGAGCGGTGGGGGCCGAGGTCGTGGCCGTCACCGTGGGCGGCGGACCCGTCGTCGTGCCGGTCCCCGCACCGCCGGCCGCCGGACGGGTGAGGTCGCGCAGCACGTCCGCGGACTCGCGCGCCTGCACCGTCACGTCGAGGCAGCGTTCCCGGGCGGCCAGGTCGCGCGCGACCTGTCGGGCGGGCGCTTCGACGCTCGGCGCCACCGCGATCCGCAGCGCGGTCCGTTGTGTGCACGGCGGTTCACGCCGGGTCCGATCGAGGTAGCTGGTCGTACCCCAACCGCCGAGCACCGCGACCAGCGCGACGCTCAGCAGCAGGACCGGCCAGAACTCCGGCCGGTTCCGCAGGCCGCCGTTCGCCACACTTCCTCCTCTGTGACGTCACCGTTGCGGAAACTCTGCAGAGCGCCCTAGTGTGACGCAACCGCGAACCGTACTCGCAAGTAGGGGTGGATGAGTAGGCCATGATTCAAACCTCTGGTCCTCATGTCCTCTTCCTCAGCTGGCGGGACACGCGGCATCCGGAGGGCGGCGGTTCGGAGGTCTTCCTCGAACGGGTCGGAGCCGAGCTGGTGGCGCGCGGCTACCGGGTGACCCTGTTCTGCCAGGCACACGCCGACGGCCCCGCCCTGGAGACGATGCCCGACGGGTTCCGCATCCTGCGTCGCGGCGGCCGGCACACGGTCTACCTGTACGCGGCCCTGGTCTACCTGGCGGGTGCCTTCGGCCTCGGTCCGCTCGCCCGTCGGCGGCTCGGCCGGCCGGACGTGATCGTCGACGTGTGCAACGGCATGCCGTTCCTCAGCCGGGTCTACGCCCGCCACCCGGTCATCGCGCTGGTCCACCACGTGCACCGTGAGCAGTGGCCGGTGGTCTTCGGCCCGTGGATGGCCCGGATCGGCTGGTGGATCGAGTCGCGGCTGGCGATCCGGGTCTACCGGACCTGCCGGTACGTCACGGTGTCCGAGTCGACGCGCACCGAGCTCGCGGGGCTCGGCGTCGACCCGGGCCGCATCGCGGTCATCCACAACGGAACGCCGGCGGTCGTCGGTTCGCCGGTGCCGCGTACCGCCCATCCGAGCCTGGTGGTGCTCGGCCGGCTCGTGCCGCACAAGCGGGTGGAGTTGGCGCTGCGCGCCACCGCGCTGCTCGCCGCGGAGCTGCCGGAGCTTGAGCTGGTGGTGGCCGGCCAGGGCTGGTGGGACGAGCCGCTGCGGCGGCTCGCCGCCGAACTCGACATCGCCGACCGCGTCCGGTTCACCGGGTTCGTCCCTGAGGAGCGCAAGCACGAGTTGCTGTGCCGCTCGTGGGTGTCTTTGGTGCCGTCGCTCAAGGAGGGCTGGGGGCTGACCATCGTGGAGGCCGGTGCCCGGGGCACCCCGTCCGTCGCGTTCCGCGCCGCCGGTGGGGTCGCCGAGGCGATGGCCGACGGGCAGACCGGCATGCTGGTCGACGACGAGTTCCAGTTCTTTGAGGCGGTCCGGGCGTTGCTGGTGGACGCGGACCGGCGCGCGGAGATGGGCACGGCTGCCGCGGCCTATGCGCGGCGCTTCACCTGGTCGGTGTCGGGGGAGGCGTTCGCCGATGTGGTCGCCGGACAGTTGCCGGCGACCACGCCGCAGCTAACGGATCAGCGGTTGCCGTAGACCTTGGTGACGGCGGTGTCGGTGGTCTCCTCGGCGACGTGGTCGGCCGACGGGCTCACCGCTCCGACCGTTGCGACGAGGCCGATGACGCCGAGCGCACCGCCGAGGACAGCAGCGACGGCGAACGTGGCCAGCTTGGCCATAGCTCTACCTCCCCGGGTTCGTGAGTGCGCGGAATATACCACGATCTTTGTCGACTGAGCAGGAGGGACAGGAGGGCGAGAACCACGATCGCCGCGGCGACCAGGTGCGCGGCGGCTGCGGGCCACCGTCGCCCGGCGGGTGGCGGCGGTGCGGCGGCCGGGTTCTCCCACAGCTCAAGGTGCGGACCGGCGAAGACCGGACGCAGCCCGGCGAGGGCCGTCGCGGGCGGCTCGTCGCCGGGTTCGCGCCGGACCAGCACCCACCGGACCCCCAGCTCGGCGAGCGGGCCGCCCGCGTCGAGAACGGCACGGACCCGCGCCGCCCGTGGGTTCTCGCCGTCGACCGTCACGTCGCCGACCCGCAGCGCGTCGTTCATCAGCACCGGGGAATCCAGGTAGCGCGGCGCGGGGTCGCGCACCACGGTGTCGTCGGCCCAGCCGTAACGCTGGTAGCCCTCGAAGGGCAGCGAGAGCACCTCGCCGGGTGTGGCGGCGACCCGCGCCGCCACCGCGTCCCAGTCGGCCGGGTAGCGCACCGGCCGGAGCTGCCCGGCCGCGCCGAAGGCCAGGTCGGGCAGGACCGCCACCGGCAGCAGCGCGGCCGCGACCAGCACGACCCGGCCCGCATTGGCGTCGAGGCGGCGGGCCAACCTGCCGGCGAGCACCTCGGCGCCGAGGGCCACCCCAAGCGCCAGCAGGACCGCGTACGGGATCAGGAACTTCTGGCCGTCGCGCAGCAGCCCGGCGCCCGGAACCGTGCCGATGAGCCGTTCCAGGACCGACGCACCGGGTCCGGTGCCCGCCGCGGCGAGCAGGAACGCGCCGGCCGCGAGCAACCCCAGCCGCCCGGCCCCGCCCGGCCACCGCCGGCGCAGTTCCCGCACACCCACCACGGCCACGGCGAGCAGCACCAGCGTCGCGGCCGGCACCAGCGGCGAGGACCGGCTGTCGGGAACGGTCTGGGCGTTCCAGATGCCGCCGGTGCCGGCCAGCGCGGTCCACGCGCCGCCCCAGTTCTCGGCCCGCGCGGCGAACGCGGCGACGCCCTGCGGGTCCGAGCGGCCGTCGGCGGCACTCGTCGCGGCGGCGACCAGCCAGGGCGCGTTGATCGCGGTGAGCGCGCCGAGGGCGGCGGCGGTCGACCGGCGCCGGCCCGGGAAGCCACCGGGCAGCAGCACGGCCACGGTGCACAGCGCGATCACGCCGCCGGTCGGGGTCACCGCGGCCGGCGCCGCCGCCAGCACCAGGCGGGCCAGCCCGCCGGGCCGGCCGGTGCGCACGTCCCGCACCGCGGCGATCAGCCAGGGCAGGGCCGCGTACGCCAGCAGGAGGCCCCACTGCCCGAGCAGCAGCCGCTCGGCGAGGTACGGCGTCCAGGCATAGGCGAACGCGCCGGCCACCCGGGTGAGCGTCCGCCCGGTCGGCATCAGCCGGGCCATGCCCAGCGCCGCCAGGTAGACGATCGCGACCAGCGCGATCCGCTGCACCAGCCAGCCCGGCGCGACGAGGTTGGTGACCGAGACCAGGGCGTCCAGCGGGACGGCGCGGGGCAGCGCGTCGGCCGGCGCGACCATCTCCCAGTTCAGCGGCTGACGGGGCACGAAGACCATGTCGTAGCGCAGCACGTAGCCGGGCAGGACCAGCGGGGCGAGCACCACGGCGGTGATCGCCGCCGCGACGGCGTGCGGCACGGCGTGCGGGATCAGCCGGTGGCGCACCGGCTACCCGACCGGCTGTGGCACCAGCGCGCCGATCTCGATCTCGTCGGTGCAGAGGGTGGCCGCCGGGTCGTCCACCGCGAGCTGGACCTCGTTGCCGCCACCGGGCACGAGCAGGAACATCGCGTTGAGCCCACGGTGCACGTCGAACGGCACCAACTCGCCGTCGCCGAGCCGGAACGTCGCGGTGGTGTCCCGGTCGCTGAGGTACCCGATCCGGACCACCTGCCAGTAGTCGACGACCGTCCCCCGCAGCGGGATCCGCGCGGTCCGGCCCCCCGCGACCTGGTAGCCGCAGCCCGGTGCCGGCCCGGGTGCCGCCTTGACGCCCTTGACCCAGGCGGGGCGGACGTGGCCGGAGGCGTCGAAGACCCAGAGCTTGCGGGCCCTGGTCACGAAGGTCGGTCCGTCGTCGAGCGGCGCGAAGAATCGCGACTGCATGTTCCACGGGTGGGACAACCCGGGGACCACGATCTCGGGTACCGGCTGGTCCATGAACACCGTTCCCGGCTCGGCGGCGGCCAGTTCGGCGCGGGCCGTGTGCAGGTAGTCGCGACTGGCCTTGGACCGCCAGTCGGTGCCGAAGTCGACGCCGCTGTAGACGCTGCTGGCGATCAGCAGGACCAGGCCGACGGCGAACGCGGTGGCGAACGGCTGGGGGTGGTTGCGGATCAGCGCGGGCTCGGCGGCACCGGCCGGTTCGGCGGGCTCCGTGGCGTCGGCGGGCTCCGTGGCGTCGGCCGGTTCGGCCCGGCGCAGGCCGCAGAGCGCCACGCCGGCGCAGAGGGCCGCGACGAGCAGCACGTCACCGAAGTAGCGCGGCACCAGGCCGGCCACGCCGCTGAACCCGGACCCGAGCCGGGTGGCGCCGATCAGCCCGGCCGCCAGCGCGGAGTAGAGCGCCAGCAGGGTCCACGCCCGGACCGCCACCGCGCGGCGCAGCCACACCGTGCCCCCGACGACCGCCGCCACGATCGCCCACGAGACCCACTGCGCGGCCTGGACCGGGGCGGCGACGGCGGGGCCGTCCGAGGCGTCGAGCCAGGTCCACGGGCCGCCCACCAGGCCGGCGGGGAGGGACTGCCCGTAGAACTGCTGGAGGAAGGCGCCGACCTCGCCCGCCGAGATCGGCGCGCGTAGCGCGGACACCGACATCGACAGGTAACCGGCCAGGTACACCACGGAGATCCCGGTGAGCACCAGCCAGGCGGGCCACCAGCGGCGGATCGTGGTCAGCACCGCCCGCAGCGGCCCGCCCGGCGCGTAGAGGCAGAGGGTCAGCAGGAAGACCGCCGCGACCACCAGCAGCGCCTTCTCGAAGAAGAGCAGGGCCACGACGACCGACGCGCCGAGCGTGACCAGGTGGCGGCGCCGGCGGGTACGGATGTAACGCACCTGGGCCCCGATGGCCACGATCATGGCCAACTGCATCGGCAGCAGGTTGACCCCCACCGCCCACCACGCGCTGACCTCCAGCGTCAGCGGGTTGAACACGAACAGGCACAGCGGCACCAGCAACGCCCAGCCCGCCGGGAGCAGGAGGCGCAGCAGGCGGTAGAAGGCGACGCTGACGGCCACCTGACCCAGCACCATGAGCGCGGCGTACGGCCAGTACTCGTACTCGGTCAGCCGGTGGGTGACCCAGGTGAGCAGCCGGGCGGCCGGCATGAGGTGGTTGTTGTAGAGCGCGAACAGGTGCCCCGGTGCCAGGCCGCCGGCGTCGGCCTGGGCGATGATCGGGAAGTCGTCGGCGGTGAGGAACCCGCGTGTGGTGATCGACGCCCGCCAGAACACGCTCGCGGTGATCAGTACGACGGCGGCGACGTGGATCGGGTCGACGCGCCGGGCGGCCGTGGTGTCGGGCGTGGCCGTGGCCGCCGGTTCGGTCATCGGGGCGGCTCCTCGCGACGGAACAGGACCATGTTGACGTAGCGCGGCCGTGGGTGGACGACCCGTCGGGCGAAGCTCTGCGCCACCCGGCCGACCGCCGCCCGCTGGTGCGCGACCAGGTCGAAGCCGGCCAGCGGCACCCAGCGGTCGTCCGGCATGACGTGCGGCCGGTAGCCCCACCCGTCAAGCAGCGCGAGCACCGGGTCGATCGGCTGGATCCGCTCCTCCAGCTCGATGAGCAGAAGCGGGCCGTCCCGCCGGATGGTGCGCTCGGCGCCGCGTAGCGCCGGCAGCTCGTGGCCCTCGACGTCGAGTTTGACGAACCGCACGTCGGTGAGGCCGAGACCGTCCACTGTGATCCGGTCGACGGTGATCGACGGGCCGTCGCCACGCTCTACCGACGAGGTGCCGATACCGGGGCCGCCGGCGGGGACGAACAGCTCGGCCCTGCCCGGCCGGTCGGAGGCCACCGCCTCGACGACCCGCACGTCCGGGTAGGCGGCGGCCACGCACCGCGCCAGCTCGGCGGCCGGTTCCACCGCCACGACCCGGTCGGCCAGCCGCCGCAGGCCGCGCGTCCACGGGCCGTACCAGGCGCCGACGTCCACAGCGGTGCCGCCGCGCGGCGCGTAGGAGGGCAGCCGGGCGAGCTCCGGTTCGACCCGCGGATAGGCGAGCCGAACGGCGGCCCCGACGGCGCGGGCCGGCAGCCTGGCGGCGAACCGCGAGCTCAGTTCCGTGGACAGCGTGCTGGCCATGGTGTGGAACCTTAGTCCCTTACCTACGGATGGGTAGACCCGAGGTTTCCTCGCCAGTAACCTGCACTGGCCGGCGGGCGATTTCCGTGCCGGGCCGGCGGAAGGATGCGGCGATGACACAGGCGGACGGTGCGGCGACGGTCGATGTCTGCGTCGTGGGCGGCTGCGGCCGGGTCGGCCTGCCGCTGGGCATCGCGCTGGCCTCCCGCGGCCTGAGCGTCGTGCTGTACGACATCGACGCCGCCGCGGTCGACCGGGTCAACTCCGGTTCGCTGCCCTTCGCCGAGGAGGGCGCCGCGGAGCCGCTGACCGAAGCGCTGGCCGCCGGCCGGTTGCGCGCGAGCACCGAGGCGACGAGCGTCGGTCTGGCCGACACCCTGGTCGTGGTCGTCGGCACCCCGGTCGACGAACACCTCAACCCCGACCTCAGCGCGGTCCCCCGGGCGTTGGAACGCTGCGCCGAGCACCTGCACGACGGGCAGCTGGTGGTCCTGCGCAGCACGGTCTACCCGGGCGTGACGGCGCTGACCGAGAAGCTGCTGGCGAGCAGGGGCCTCACGGTCGACGTGGCGTTCTGCCCGGAGCGGATCGCCGAGGGCCGGGCGATGACCGAGCTGTTCACCCTGCCGCAGATCGTCGCGGCCCGGACGCCGCGGGCCATGGAACGGGCGGAGCTGCTCTTCCGCCGGCTCACCGACTCGATCGTCGCGTTGGAGCCGGAGGAGGCCGAGCTCGCGAAGCTGTTCACCAACACCTGGCGGTACGTGAAGTTCGCGACCGCCAACCAGTTCTGGATGATGGCCAACGACTTCGGCCTCGACTTCGCCCGCATCCGGCACGCCGTCGCGTTCGACTACCCGCGCGCGGCCGACCTGCCGATGCCCGGGTTCGCCGCCGGGCCGTGCCTGCTCAAGGACACCATGCAGCTGGCCGCGTTCAACCGGAACAACTTCGTGCTCGGCCACTCGGCGATGTTGATCAACGAGGGCCTGCCGCTGTACCTGGTCTCCCGGCTGGAGGACCGGTTCGACCTCGCCACGATGACCGTCGGCATCCTGGGCATGGCGTTCAAGGGCGGCAGCGACGACTCCCGCAGCAGCCTGGCGTACAAGCTGCGCAAGATCCTCAGGCTCAAGGCGGGGGAGACCCTGTGCACCGACCCGTACGTGGCCGACGACCGGATCCTCCCGCTCGACGAGGTGCTCAGACGCGCCGACCTGCTGGTGATCGCCGCACCGCACGCCGACTACGCCGACCTCGACACCGACCAGCCGCTGATCGACATGTGGGGCCTGACCGGACGGGGCGTGCGGGTGTGACGCCCCGGGTCACGGTGGTCATCCCGGTCTACAACGAGGGCGAGGACGTCGTCCGCTGCCTCGACCGCATCCTGCGCGAGGTGCTGCTGCCGGCCGAGGTGCTCATCGTGCACGACATGCCGGAGGACACCACCGTCCCGTACGCCCGGGAGGTCGCCCGCCGCGACCCGCGGGTCCGCCCGGTGCTCAACACGTACGGGCCCGGGCCGGCCAACGCGATCCGGTTCGGCATCGACGCGGCGCGGGCACCGGTCGCCGTGGTGACGATGGCCGACGGCTGTGACGACCCACGGCAGATCGACGACCTGGCCCGGCTCGTCGACCGTGGGGTGGTGGTCGCCGCCGCGTCCCGCTACATGCCCGGCGGGCAGCAGGTCGGCGGGCCGCGTTTCAAGCGGATGGCCTCCCGGTGGGCCGGGCGCACCCTGCGGCTGCTGGCAAGGGTCGGCACCCGCGACGCGACCAACAGCTTCAAGGCGTACGACACCGACTTCGTCCGCGAGGTCGGCATCGAGTCCCGGACCGGGTTCGAGATCGGCATCGAGCTGACCGCGAAGGCGACCCGGTTGCGCCGCCCGGTCGCCGAGATCCCGACGATCTGGCTGGATCGGCAGCTCGGCGAGTCGCACTTCGACGTGGGACGGTTCCTGCCCAGCTATCTGCGCTGGTACTTTTTCGCGTTCGGCCGGCGGCTGACCGCGCAGCAGCTCGCGGCGCGGTGGGCGGCCCGGCGTCCGACGCCGGCCGCGCCCGCGCCGGACGTGACGACCGACGCCGACGTGGCGCGGTAGAGGAGGTACGGATGGCGACGGTGCTGGTCACCGGCTCGGCGGGGTTCATCGGCGGCTACCTGGTGGAGGAGCTGCTCGGCCGCGGGCACGAGGTGGTCGGGCTCGACAACCACTCGAAGTACGGCCCGGTGGCGCACAGCTACGACGACCATCCCCGCTACCGGTTCGTCGAGGGCGACGCACGCGACGCCGCGCTCCTCGCCGACCTGCTCGCCGGCTGCGACCACTTCGTCGCCGGCGCCGCGATGATCGGCGGGATCTCCTACTTCCACGCGTACGCGTACGACCTCCTCGCCACCAACGAGCGGATCATGGCGGCGTCCTGCGACGCGGCGATCGCGGCGCACCGGGCCGGCCGGCTGCGCAAGGTCACCTACATCTCGTCGTCGATGGTGTACGAGTCGACCGACCGCTGGCCGAGCCGGGAGGGCGACGAGCGGCGGATCCCGCCGCCGCTGTCCTCGTACGGCTTCCAGAAGCTGGCGGTCGAGTACTACGCGCGGGCGGCCTGGGACCAGTACCGGCTGCCGTACACGATCGTGCGGCCGTTCAACTGTGTCGGGGTCGGCGAGGGGCGTGCGCTCGGCGAGGCGGAGGTGCTCTCCGGCAACGTCAAGCTGGCGATGTCGCATGTGGTCCCCGACCTGGTACAGAAGATCGTCAAGGGGCAGGACCCGCTGCACATCCTCGGCACCGGCGAGCAGGTGCGCCACTACACCTACGGCGGCGACCTGGCGCGCGGGATCGCGGTGGCCATCGAGCACGAGGCGGCGCGCAACGAGGACTTCAACCTGTCGACCGCCGACTCGACCACGGTACTGGAGCTGGCCGAGCTGATCTGGCGCAAGATCAAGGGCCCTGACGTGCCGTTCCGGTACGTCAGCGACGAGCCGTTCGAGCACGACGTGACCAAGCGGGTGCCGGACGTCGCCAAGGCCCGCGAAGTGCTCGGCTTCACCGCGACGACCGGCCTGGACGCCATGCTCGACGAGGTGATCCCATGGGTGACCCGGGCCGTGCACGACGGCCGCCTCTGAGCCGCGCCGAGCCACCCTCCCCTCCGGCGGCTGGTGCCGTGACCATGACGACGTCCGCCCGGCGGCGGATCGGCATGTCCGGGGCGGCGGTGGCCGTGGCGGGCGCGCTGACCAACGGCCTCGGCTACCTCGTGCCCGTCCTCGGCGCCCGGCAGTTCGGCCCCGGTGACCTGGGCGCGCTGGCCACCGTCCTGGCGATCGCGGCGATCGCCGGCGTTCCCGGGGTGGGGCTGCAGATCGCGGTCGCGATCCACCGGGCCCGCACGGGCGGCGCGGCGAGCGGCCGGATCGGCTGGCTGACCGCCGCCGTCTGTGCCGGCGCCGTGGTCGTCCTGACGCCGGTCCTGAGCGCGCTGCTGGACCTTCCGCCGGCCGTGACGCTGCTGCTCGCGGTCTACACCGGCGCTGTGGTGGCGGCCGGCAGGTGGCTGGGCGAGCTGCAGGGTGACGAGCGCTTCCTGCGCCTGGCGCTCGGCATGGCGGTGCTGGCCGTCGGCCGGTACGGGGGTCTGATCGCCGGCCTGTTGCTCGGCGTCGGCCTGACCGGGTCGGTCCTGGCGGGTACGGCCGTTGCGCTGCTGGTCCCGCCGGTCCTGGCCCACCTGGCCCGTTCGCGGGTCGACGCGTCGGGCGGCCACGGCATCACCGCCCGTCAGGTCCTCACCGCCTGCTCGGCGACGCTCGCCATGCTCGTCGTCTCGTACGCCGACCTGATCCTGGCCCGTCACCTCCTGCCCGCGGACGCCTCGGGCGGGTACGCGGTCGGGGCCGTGCTCACCAAGGGGGCGCTGTGGGCGCCGCAGGTGGTCACGGTGCTGGCGCTCCCGCGCCTGGCGCAGGGCAACCGGCGGGCGCTCATGATCGCCGCCGGGCTGGTGGCCGGTTGCGGCACGTTGCTGGTGGCGGCGTCGGCGCTCGCCGGTGGGCTCGCGTTCCGGCTGGCGGGCGGCGCGGACTACGTCGGCCTCGGCCGCCACGCGCCGCTCTTCGCCGCCACCGGTGCCCTGTACGCGCTGGTGTTCGTGCTGGTCAATGCCCAGGTGGCGGCGGGCGCGCGGTGGCCGTCGGCGCCACTGTGGGCGGCGACGGCCGGCCTGGTCGTGGTTGCCGAGTGGATGGTGCCGCACACCTTTGCGGCGATCCTGTGGTGCGCGGTCGGCACGGGCGCGGTGGCGCTCACGCTCACCGCGCTCGCGACCCGCCGGGGAGGCGCGCGGCCGGTGCCGTGACCGGTGCCCCTCCGCGCCGATGCGTGCGCCGATGCCCTCCGCGCCGATGGTGTGCGCTGATGTCAGCCACGTCGCCGGGTCGCCCAGGGCGGGTCGTCGACCGAGGGCGGACCGTATGATGGGGCCAGGCCCATCCACCGGCCCTGCACTGGACCTGGTTGGGGCTGTCGACGCTGCGGTGACGGTCCTCGTGCTCGGCGATGGCAGGCCGGGTCTCGTAGGCTCCGAGAGTGGAAAGCAGCCGGGGGCGGATCATGGCCCATATGTTGGATGCGGCGGAGAACGCGTCGCCGGTCGAGGCGGTCGAGGCGGTCACCCGGGAACTCGGTGTGGCGCTGCGGGCACGTAGCGTCGCGTTCCTGATCGCGGACCTCAGCGGTCGGGCGCTGGTCCGGTTGGCCCACGTGCCGCTCGACGGTGCCAGCGGGGGCCGCCGGGACGGCGATGAGGTCGCCACGGTGATGCCCTTCGACGCCGGTCCCGCCGAGCAGGCGCTACGCACCCAGACGGTGCAGGTTGTCGCCCAGCCTGACGGGTGGACGGTGTTGACCCCGGTGACCGATCGCGGTGAGGCGATCGGCCTGCTCGAGATGATCCTGCCGGCCGAGCCCGCTCCGCAGGCGCTGGAGGAGATCGCCCGCACGGCGCACGTGCTGGCGTACGTGGTGATTGCCAACCGGCGGTACACCGACCTTTTCGAGTGGGGGCAACGCACGACCCCCTTCACCCTGTCCGGGGAGATCCAGCGCCGCCTGCTGCCCGGCTCGTTCACGTGTGAGGGCAGTGCGTTCACCCTGTCCGGCTGGCTCGAACCTGCCGCCAGCATCGGCGGGGACACCTTCGACTACAGCCTTGCCCGGGACGTGTTGCACTTCAGCGTCACCGACGCGATGGGCCACGGGGTGGCCAGCGCGCTGACGGCCACCCTGGGCGTGGGCAGCCTGCGCAACAGCCGCCGCCGCGGGGTTGGTCTGGTGGAGCAGGCCGAGGCCGCGAACACCGACGTGGCCGCACACACCGGTGTGCCCGGCAGTTACATGACCGCGGTCCTCGGCCGTCTCGACCTGCGCACCGGGGTGTGCGCGCTGCTCAACGCGGGGCACGTGCCGCCGCTGCTGGTAAGCGGCGGGGACACCCGGGCGCTGTCGCTCCCGGCGAACTTCCCCCTGGGCATGTTCGCCGAGGCCGATTACCGCGCCGGCGAGATCACGCTGCGACCCGGCGACCGTCTGGTAGTGGTCACCGATGGCATGCGGGAGCGCAACGCCGCCAACCTGGATCTACCGACCATGTTGCGGTCGATCACCAATCTGCACCCGCGCGAGGCCGTCCGGGCGTTGGCCGATGCGGTGCTCAAGGTCAGCGGACCGACTCTGGCCGATGACGCCACCCTGTTCATCCTCGACTGGCACGACGGGCACGGCGAGGACCGGCGTACCAGCGCCGGTGCCGACCAGGCGCGGGCCAGCACCGCGCTGCCCGACTGACTACCGGCCTGTCGCGTCGTCCGTGGACGGCACGCCGGCTTCGGCCGCCTGCACACTGTCATAGACCTGGATAGCTCGATTCACCGACGTGACCGTCAGGACGCTGTGCACGGCGGGCTGCGCCGCGGCGAGGCACAACCGACCGTCGAGGTCACGCAGCGCCTTGAACATCATCACCAGCGCGCCCAGCCCGCTTGAGTCCATGAATCCGACCCCGGCCAGATCCACCACCACCTGGCGGTCACCGGCGTCGACCAACCGTTGCAGACTCTCGCGCAGCTGCGGGGACGTCGCCATGTCCAGCTCGCCGTCCACCTCGAGCACGGTGCAACCCCGGCCCGGCCGGACCGACAACAGCAGACTCACAACGACCTCCCCACGCCGATGATCCTCGCTTACCCTATCCGCCGGCGGGCGAACCGCCCTCGGGCCGGGGCACGTCGAACCGACTTCTTGACCGTTTCACCTCAGCGCCCTCGGGTAGTGGTGATCGCAGCCGGAGCATCCCGCCTTAGGGTGTGACGTAGTGGTCCGGCGGGTCACGCACGGGCCGGGAGGAGCTACGCAATGCGGTTGAGTATGGCGCTGTCACTCCCGCGTCAACCGTCCTCGGTGACCCGGGCCCGCCATGTGCTCGCCACCCTGCTGAGCCTCACCGACGCCGCCGAGGACTCTCGCGGCCACCTCGCCGTGTTGATCACCGAGGCATGCGCCAACGCGGTGCTGCACGCCGACCCCGACAGCGCCGTCGACATCGCCATCGTCATCGAGGACGACGTGTGCCTGCTCAACGTCGGCAACCGCGGCAGTACCCCCGATGGCGCCGGACTCGACGCTGAGCTTCCCGCCCCGCTCACCGTCGGTGGCCGCGGACTGCCCCTGATCGCCGCGCTCTCCGACACGGCCGCCTTCGTCGCCGGGCCGCCGGACCAGGTGCTGCTACGCATCACCAAACATCTCGGTTGATGTACGAAAGCCGCGTCACCACCCTCCGTAGCTCCCCCCCCGGGGATGCGGTGGCGGGTGGCGATGGGCGGATCTCGTGGTGCGTCAGGGCGTCAGCCCTTGTGGAGTAGCGGCTGAAGGGCGTCCAGCAGCGGACCGGGGTGGATCGGGACGCCGTTGGGGTATTCCCCGGCCTCGAACTCGCCGATCTCCAGCCCGACGACGTCGAACTCGCTCATGGCGAGCGCGGCGGATCTGAGGTCGCCGAGCGTGAGGCCGCCGGGCACGAGGTAGTCGGTGGGCACGATGCCGGGCTCGAGGACGTCGCAATCGATGTGCACGTAGACCGGCCGGCCGGCGATCGCGGCCCTCAGCCTCTTCGCCAGGTCTGGGCCTACCCCGACCAGCGTGATCACGCCGTCATCGATCAAGGGCTGTTCGGCTGGGTCGATGTCGCGTACCCCGCAGAGGATCGCGTTCTCTGGTTTCAGTCCCTGTCCCAGACCGGAGTCCCACATCCCGAGCGGGCCACTGAGGGCGAGGCCTCCGAGGTAGCCGGTGGTGGTGCTCCGGGGTGTGTTGAGGTCTGCGTGCGCGTCGAACCAGACGACCACCGCATCGGGGCGGTGCCTGGCGACGACCGGGAGCGTGGCCAGGGCGACCGCGCAGCGGCTCAGCGCGGTGACGGGAAGAGCGCCGTCGCGGAACAGCTCGTCGAAGTGCTCCGACATGGCGTGGAGCGCCGGTCGGGCCAGGGCCAGTTCCTCGTCCCAGTTCGCGCACAGTGCGGGCTGGGGCGACCCGATGACGACCGGCGTCGACCCCAGGCGAGCTGCGAGTTCGGCTGCGATCATGCCCGATCCCCGCATGGCGTGGTCGTTGTGGTCGCCGGCGCGGGCCGCGAAGTGGGTAATCACCGGTTCCGAGGTGTCGGAGGCGGACACGGGTTCTCGCTTTCCCAAGAGCTGGCAGTGACGACCTGACCGTAGGAGCAGTCGAAGTGGTGACACAATGAGCAGGTAGCACGCAATCTGCTGGGTGTGCCAGCAGATTGCGCAGAGGAAGGGGGCGATCTGCGTGCTGGATGATCTCGATCACCGGCTGATCTCAGAGTTGCGTCACGACAGCCGCGCTCCGGTTGCCGTCCTGGCCCGGGTCCTGGGTGTGAACCGGTCGACGGTGACAACGAGAATCGAGCGGCTCCGCGACTCCGGGGTGATCGAGGCGTTCACGGTCCGGCTGAGCAACGACGTCGACCGGGACGCCATCCGGGGCGTCACGATGGTCAGGATCGAACCGAACCGTGGCCAGGACGTGGTGCGGGCGGTGCGGGGCTACCCCGAGGTCGAGACGCTGTTCTCCACGATCGGGGCCTGGGACCTGGTCCTACAGTTGCGCGCCGCCTCCCTGTCGGAGTTGGATCTCGCACTGGAGAGAATCCGTGGACTCGCGGGGGTCCTGGACACGCAGACGAGCCTGCTGTTCAACTCGCTGACGGGTGGCGGCTCAGCCGCTGGGGCAGACCGCCCGGCGGCGACTGCCGCGGGCGCGGTCAGCCGCGTAGGCGCAGGCCGCGCGGAGTCGCCCGGAAGCCGGCGGCGGTGAGCGCGTCGCGCAGCGGGGACGCGGAGATCGCCTCCCCATCGGCCCGCTCCACCGACATCGCGCCGAGCGCGCCGGAGTGCACCGCGTCGGCCAGGGCCTTGCCGGCCGCCGCGAGGGCGTCCGGGTCGTCGGCGAAGGAGAGGATCGTCCGGCCGCCGCGCTCGACGTAGAGCACCAGGTCGCCGCCGACCAGCACGACCAGCGCGCCCGCCTTGCGGCCGGCCCGGTGCCCGGTGGCCGGGGCCGCCCCGTCGCCGGAGTCGACCACGCGCTCGGGCCAGGGCAGCGCCGCGCCGTACGGATTGGCGGGGTCGGTGGCGGCCAGCACCAGGGCCGCGCCGCCCCGGCCCCGGCCAGGCCCGGCCGGGTCGGCGAGGGCGCGAATCCGCTCCACCGCCCCGGGCACCGCGAACTGGGCCGCGCCCAGCCCCTCCACGAAGTACCCCCGCCGCGCCGCGCCGCGCTCCTCCAGCGCCGACAGCACCGGGTACACGGCCGCGAAGCCGCCGGTGACCTGCTCGGCGACGACCGCGCCCCGGGTCACCACGCCGTGCCGCTCCAGCAGCACGTCGGCCAGGGCGGCGGCCCGCCGGGTGGGGTCCAGGTCCCGTTCCGGCAGGCGGGACCAGCGGCCGGCGACGGTGGGCGGGCCGGTGCGGCTGGGCAGCGCGACCCGACCGGGGCGGCGGTACCGGGTGCGCGGGGCGGTCGGCCGGGACCGGTGCGCCCCACCGCCGCCGAGCGCCGCCCGCAGCGGGGCGAGGGTGTCGTTGGTGAGGTGCCCGGCCCAGACCAGGTCCCAGAGCGCGGCGGTCAGCGTGGTGTCGTCGGTGGACTCCACCCGGTCGGACAGCGACCGGAAGAACAGCGCCTGCCCGTCGGCGAGCGCGTCCAGCACGGCGTCGTGCAGCGGGGTACGGGTCAACGCGTCGTCGGGCGGGGGGAGCAGCAGCGGCGCGGAGTCGGCATACGCGAGGGTGACCCAGCCGTCGCCGCCGGAGATCGCCCCGGCCCCGGCCCAGACCACCTCGCCGCCGGCGCACAGCTCGTCGAGCTGGGCGGGGGAGTAGTCGGCGACCCGGCCGGGCAGCACCAGGCGTTCCAGCGCGGACGCCGGCACCACCGCGCCCTGCAACTGCTCGACGGCGGCGGCCAGCGCCTCCACCCCCCGCGCCGACGCCCCGACCTGCTGCCAGCGGGGCAGGAACGCGGCGAGGGCCCGCGGCGGCACCGGCTCGATCTCCCGGCGCAGCGCGGCCAGGGACCGGCGGCGCAGCAGCCGCAGCACCTCGGCGTCGCACCACTGGGTGCCCACGCTGTCGGGGGCGAACTCGCCGGACACCACCCGCCCGGTCGCGGCGAGCCGGCGCAGCGCCTGTTCCACCACGAACACCCCGAGCCCGAACCGGGCCGCGCAGGTGGCCGCGGCGAACGGGCCGTGGGTGCGGGCGTACCGGGCGACGAGGTCGCCGAGCGGGTCGGCCACCGGGGCGAGGTAAGCCTCGGCCACCCCGACCGGCAGCGCCACGCCCAGCGCGTCGCGCAGCCGGGCGGCGTCCTCGACGATCACCCAGCGGTCCTCGCCGGCGATGCGCAACCGCAGGACCCGGCGGGCCGCCGCCAGCTCGGTGAGCCAGTCGACCGGGGCGCCGCGTTCGGCCAGCTCCGCCTCGGACAGGTCGCCGAGGGTGCGCAGCAGCTCGACGGCGTCCTCGGCGTCGCGGGGGCGGCGCTGCTCGGTGCGCCAGCGCAACTGCCGCTCGGTCTCGGCGAGCACCGCCGGGTCGAGCAGCTCCCGCAGGTCGACCCGGCCGAGCAGCTCGCCGAGCAGCGCCGAGTCCAGCGCCAGGGCGGCGGCCCGCCGCTCGGCGAGGGGGGCGTCGCCCTCGTAGAGGAACGCGCCGACGTACCCGAAAAGAAGCGACCGGGCGAACGGCGACGGCTGGGTCGTCTCCACCTCCACCAGGCGGACCTTGCGGGCGGCGAGGTCGCGCATCAGCCCGGCCAGCGCCGGCTGGTCGAAAACGTCCTGGAGGCACTCCCGGGCGGCCTCCAGGGTGACCGGGAAGTCGGCGTACTCGCGGGCAACGTCGAGGAGTTGGGCGGCGCGTTGGCGCTGCTGCCACAGCGGCTGCCGGCGGCGCGGGTCGCGGCGGGGCAGCAGCAGCGACCGGGCCGCGCACTCGCGGAACCGGGACGCGAACAGCGCGGATGTGCCGACCGACTCCTCGACGAGCTGGGTGATCTCGTCGGGCTCGAAGACCACCACGTCGGCCCCGGGCGGCTCCTCGGCGGTGTCCGGCAGCCTCACCACGATCCCGTCGTCGGACGGCATGACCTGGGCGTCGACGCCGTAGCGCTCGGCCAGCCGGCGGCCGATCGCCAGCGCCCAGGGGCCGTTGACCCGGGCCCCGAGCACCGAGTGCACGGCGAGCCGCCAGTCGCCCAGCTCGTCGCGGAACCGCTCGACCAGCACCGTCCGGTCGTCCGGCAGGGACCGGGTGGCGGCCTGCTGCTCCCGCAGGTACGCCATCAGGTTGCCGGCGGCCCAGTCGTCCAGCCCTCCGGCGCGCAGCGCGGCCACCGCCGCCTCGTCGCCCTGGCGCAGCAGGACGCGCACCCGGGCGCCGATGGCCCGGCCCAGCTCCACGGGGCGGCCGAGCTGGTCGCCCTTCCAGAACGGCATCCGCGCGGCCTGGCCGGGGGCGGGCGACACCAGCACCCGGTCGGGGGTGATCTCCTCGATCCGCCACGAGGACGAGCCGAGCAGGAACACGTCGCCGATGCGCGACTCGTAGACCATCTCCTCGTCCAGCTCGCCCACCCGGGCGGCCCGCTCCGCACCGGCGAGGAAGACCCCGAACAGGCCCCGGTCGGGGATGGTGCCGCCGCTGGTGACGGCGAGCCGCTGCGCGCCGGGCCGGCCGGTGAGCACGTCGGCGGCCCGGTCCCAGACCAGCCGGGGCCGCAGCTCCGCGAACGCGGTCGACGGGTACCGGCCGGAGAGCATGTCCAGCACGGCGTGCAGCGCGGAGTCGGGCAGCTCGGCGAAGGGCGCGGCCCGGCGGACCAGGACGGCGAGGTCGCCGACCCGCCACGGTTCGAGGGCGACCATCGCGACGATCTGCTGGGCCAGCACGTCGAGGGGGTTGCGCGGGTGGTGCAGCTCCTCGATCGCGCCGTCGGCCATCCGCCCGGCGACCACCGCGCAGGACAGCAGGTCGCCCCGGTGCTTCGGGAAGACCACGCCCCGGGAGACCGCGCCGACCTGGTGCCCGGCCCGGCCGACGCGTTGCAGGCCGGCGGCGACGCTGGGCGGGGCCTCGATCTGCACCACCAGGTCCACCGCGCCCATGTCGATTCCCAGCTCCAGGCTGGAGGTGGCCACCACGGCGGGGAGCTGCCCGGATTTGAGCGCCTCCTCGATGTGCTTGCGCTCCTCCCGGGAGACGCTGCCGTGGTGGGCGCGGGCGATCACCGGGGCCGCCCCGGCCGCCGCGCCGGACTGGGCCATCACCTCGGCCGGTGGCCGGCCGCCGGAACCGGTGGGGGCGGCTCCGGCTGCGGCGGGTCCGGCGGGGGCGGCGGCCAGCTCCTCGGCGGCCAGCTCGTTGAGCCGGGCGCAGAGCCGCTCGGCGCTGCGCCGGGAGTTGGTGAAGACGATCGTCGAGCGGTGCGCCCGGACGAGGGAGAAGACCCGCTCCTCCACGGCCGGCCAGATGGAGGCCCGGCGCGGGCCGGGGCCGCCCAGATCGTCGGGGGGCTGTTCCCGCTCGTCGAGGCGGGTCATGTCCTCCACCGGGACCTGGACGCTCACCTCGATGGTCTTGGCGCTGGGCGGCTGCACCACGTCGACCGGGCGGGCCCCGCCGAGGAACCGGGCGCAGGCGTCGACCGGCCGGACGGTGGCGGACAGGCCGATCCGCTGGGCGGGGGCGGGCAGCAGCTCGTCGAGGCGCTCCAGGGAGAGCGCGAGGTGTGCGCCGCGCTTGGTCCCGGCGACCGCGTGCACCTCGTCGAGGATGACCGTCTGCACGCCGCGCAGCGAGTCCCGCGCGGCGGAGGTGAGCAGCAGGAACAGCGACTCGGGGGTGGTGATGAGGATGTCCGGCGGGGTGCGGGCGAAGGCCCGCCGCTCGTCGGCGGGGGTGTCCCCGGTGCGCATCCCCACGGTGATCTCCGGCGGGGCCACGCCCAGCCGGGTGGCGGCCTGCCGGATGCCGGCGAGGGGGGCGCGCAGGTTGCGTTCGACGTCGACGGCGAGCGCCTTGAGCGGGCTGACGTAGAGCACCCGGCAGCGCTGCCGGGCCTCGGCCGGCGGCGGTGATCCGGCGAGTCGGTCCAGCGACCAGAGGAACGCCGCGAGGGTCTTGCCGGAGCCGGTGGGCGCGACGACCAGGGCATTTCGGCCCGCCGCCACGGAACGCCAGGCACCGACCTGGGCGGCGGTGGGTGCGGCGAAGGCCGCGGCGAACCACTCCCGGGTCGCCGCCCCGAACCCCGCCAGCACCCGCGCCGCGTCCGCCGCGCCCGGCCCGGCCGTCACCTCTGCCACGCCCCCATCCTGCCCCGGGGGTGGGACATCCAGGCCGCCCGGAGAGACGGCCCACGTCCAACCCAGTCCGGGTGGCTGTTCGACTGCGGCGATATGCGCGTAGAAAGTGCGTTTTCTTCCGTTAAGTCTTACTTAACTGCTTGCTTGTGCAGCGCAACCTAAAGTAACTTCACCCCAACGCTAGGGTGAGGAGAGCGGATGGCTGTCGAGGAACGAGGCGCCGGGTTCGGCGCCGACGTGCTCATTCGCAAGGTCGACAGCCATCTTGCCGCACTCCGCGCCGGCCTGCACGGCCCCGAGCTGGAGCTGGCCGAGCGGCTCGCGAGCTGCCTGCGGGAGCTGGTCCGGCAGACCGCCCAGTCCAGCGCGGCCGACCGGGGGCAGGTCCGCGCCGCCGTGCACTACTTCGTCCTGCGTCGGGAGAGCCGCGGTCGGCTGCTTTCCGTACGCTCCCTCGCCGCCGCCCAGCGCGTGGTCAACAAGGTGGTGCTCCTGCTCGGCCGCCCCGACCTGCTGGTGGAGACCCGCCGCGATCCGCTGTTGGAGGACGGCCCCCGCCTGCGGTTCGAGACCCGCCCCGAGCCCCGACCGCACGATTGTGCGAACCGGTGAACTCTTCGGAAAGGCTTCAGTGCGTGGCGGCGTCGGTGAGGATCGTTTCGAGCCTTGTCCGGCATTCGGTGACAAAGGCGGGCCAGGTGTTCCAGTAGTAGGCGATTCCGCTGATGCCAACGGCAATGGCCCATGCCCGAGCACGTGTCCAGGTGAGATCGTCGAGGTTCGCGGCGTTCCAGTAGGCCTGTCGCGCTGGATGCGGCAGGTCCCAGATAGCGGCGTGCTCGGCAGCGGGGAAGCCGACGGAGAGACCCCCAAAATCGATGACGGCGTGCAGCCGGCCCTTTGCTACCAGGAGGTTGGAGGGCCTGAGGTCCCCGTGAAGCCACACGTGGGGGCCCGACGGCTCAGGCAGCCTGATTGCGGCACGCCAGAGCTGTTCCAACGTTTCGACATCGAGTCCGGTGTCAATGGTGGTCCGGCATTCCTCGAAACAGGTGCTGATCCACTCGTCGCAGGCATTCAGGCTGCCTCCGCGGTACCAGCTCAGTTCACCAGCGCGAGCTGCACCCATGAGGTCGATGTTGTGCAGCTCGTGGACGAACGTCGCCAGCTCGGTTCCGAAAGCGGCCCAGTCCCGGACGGTACTCGGCTCAACTTCGGCCCCGTCGATCCAGCCGTAGATCGACCAGGGCAACGGGAACTCGGGGGCTGGCGTGCCGGCGGCGACCGGCTCCGGGATCCGATACGTCAGAAGTGGCCCCAGCCGTGGGAGCCACGTCCGCTCCTTGTTCAGGGACCGAGCCTTGTCGGCTGTTCGCGGAAGCCGGACGAGTAGATCGTTTCCCAGCCGATACATGGTGTTGTCCGTGCCGGCACCTGCCGGCGACAGTGACAGCGAAGCCCAGTCGGGGTGCTGAATCTGCAGAAGTGACCTGACGACTTCCTCGTCGACCGGGATCTCGTTCTCGTGGAGCTTCACGCCACAGATCCTTCCGTCGGAGGAGACACAAGACCAGCCGATTCTCGGCAGAGTCTTCTGGTCCCAGGCGTCTGGGCCGGGGTTGACGGCCGGGGCCCCGGCAAAGTCGTGAGGGTCTCCGGCTTGGCGGGGCCCTGGGATACGCGCGTTGCCCGCA
Source organism: Micromonospora sp. NPDC002296 (assembly GCF_040296145.1). Taxonomy (NCBI): domain Bacteria; kingdom Bacillati; phylum Actinomycetota; class Actinomycetes; order Micromonosporales; family Micromonosporaceae; genus Micromonospora; species Micromonospora sp. NPDC002296. The sequence goes on along the minus strand of NZ_JBEOWQ010000014.1, from coordinate 93,562 downwards.
CCGTCGGCCCCTGCCGGGTCGGTCTGCCCTGCGTTGGTCCCTATGGAGCTGCCCCGTTTGTGCGGTCGGTGGAGCGGGAGCGTGGACGGGGCAGCTCCATAGGGACCGAAGGGCAGGTCCCCGAGACCGGGTGGGGGCGTATTCGTCAGGCCGCCGCCCGACTGCCTGGTGCACGGGGCGGTATGGGGCGGTGCAGTGGCGACCTCACGGGGCATGTGCGGGAGGGGGGACATGACTGAGGACCGGCGAGACCGAGGCCCCGGCCAGGATCTCGGGTCACCCGCAAGGAGCGGAACGGAATCTCCGGATCGAGGCCAGCAGTTCGACACACCTACGTTGTTTTCGAGACCAGAGATGGCGGGTGGTCGCGGCATGAACACGACCACCCGCCTTCAGCTCTCAGTGGTCGGAGAAATCGACGGGTGTCAGTAGGACTCGCGCGGGGTGTGGGTCGACCGAAGGCACTCGTAGTCGACGATCAGCATGACCCGGTAGCGACCGAGCGTCGCCATCCTTTCATACATCGACTCCACCTGATCGAGAGTGGGACGTCCGATGAAACCCACCTCCAGCGAGTACGGATGGCTTTTGAACGGTTCCAGTTCGGCCGGGTCAAATGTGAGCCATACCCTCCACAGGTCGTTTCCGCCGGCGTACATTTCCTGACCCGAGCCCTCCCGTTTCAGGTCGAAGCCGAGGGCCTGGCCCAGATGGCGGGCCAACTGGTCGAGCCGAGACTCAGACCCGTCCGCCACGCCGAGCATCAACTCCACTTCCACACTCGCCACTCCCTTGTCGGCCGGTGTTCATTCGGGATTCATGAACCCGTCCCGCGCCGGCCACGGAACAGGCCCCCGGCGTATGCCGAGGGCCTGCGGGTCGAGTGGGGTCAGCCGACGCGCTTCGCCAGGTCGACGAGGCCGCGCCACGCGGCCGGCGAGAAGGAGAGGGTTCCGCCGTCGCGGTCCTTCGTGTCGCGGACGAGGACGACGCCGGGCAGGTTGTCGGCGACCTCGACGCAGTCGCCGCCGTTGCCGCCGCTCTTGGTGCTCTTGCGCCACTGCGCGCCGGTCATGTCCATGCTGCTGCCGCTTCCCTCAGGAGGTCCAGGGACTGCGACCGGGACAGGGCCTCGCCCCGGATGCGTTCCCACCGTCGTTCGAGAGTAGCAAGCTGGGACGCCTGATCGATGATGTGCGCCTGGGCCTGGCTGTCCACGTGTGCCACCCGCGTCCCGCCGGGAAGCTCGGCGATCGTGAATGGGCCGTCGAGCCCCGGATAGGTCGGGGCGTCGCGGGGAACGATGTGCAGTTGGACGGTGGGAAGCTCCGCGCAGGTCGCCAGGTGGGCGAGCTGGGCCGTCATGGTCGCCCGCCCGCCGGCCGCCGCCCGTCGGATCACCTGCTCGTCGATGACAACGACGGTCAGCGGCGCTTCGTCGCAGGTGAGGATCGCCTGCCGGTTGATACGGGCCGCGACCAGGTCTTCGACCTCGGCCGGCGGTAGTGGCTGCCCGTGGAACGTGGCGCGCGCGTACGCCTCGGTCTGTAACAGGCCCGGAACCCACGCGAGCTGGAAGGCCCGCAGCGCCACCGCCGCGCGCTCGATGTCGACCCACGGCCGGAACCACACCGGTTCGCGTCGCAGGGCATCCGGCCACAGCTCGGCAACGTCCTTTCCGAGTATCTTCGCAATTTCGGCACGGTGCCGGGTCTGCGGAATGCGCCCCGGGTTGGCCCAGCGGGCGACGGTCTTCGGGTGAATCCCAATGCGACCCGCCAAGCTTTCGGAGGTCTCGCACGCCTCCGCGAGGGCCGCGACGAACGCATGATTCATGCCTGAGTCCCTTCAAGAGCAAACAGAACGTCCGAAAGAAATCATCTAACGCTGTGTGATTGCTCCGCAACCCTCGGCAGGCTGTCATTAGGACGGCGTGGGTTGGCAGGCAGTAAGTGCGCCCCGGCCCGCGTTCGTCGAGGGGGCCGCCCGGTCCTTCCGACCCACCCGAGCGGGTGGCCCCCTCTCCAATCTCCACGGACAGGGGAATCACCGTGCCGAACCGAACAGGACCTCACCCCGGAAGACCGTGGTGAGCGCCCGACCGATCCAACCGGGCGACGTGCTGCGACTGACCCGCGCCGCGAGCCCGCAGTTCGTCAAGCCGATCACCGTGCGGGTCATCCGCGAGATGAAGAACCAGCACACGTACCACGGCTGGACATGGGTCGAGGCGTACGAGCTGAATACCGCAGGCGACGCGGTCGCGAAGCGCGAGCTGTTCGTGCTGCGTGAAGGGCTGCACCGGCTCGCCGCGCCCCTGCGGCAGGCCACGCCGGTCCGGGGCGCGAGCCCCACCCGGGCGTCCTGATGCCCCGCCCGCACCTGCCGATGCGGCCCGCCTGGCTCTGCCGGGTCTGCGCCGCGCAATGGCCCTGCCCGGCGGCGCAGCTCGACCTGGCCACCGAGTTCCACGGCCACACCGTCGCGCTCGCCTTCTACCTGGCCGCCATGATGCACGACGCCATGGACGACATGTACCGACTCGGCGGCCACCCCGACAGAACGGCGATGCACGCCCGGTTCCTCGGCTGGCTGTCCCTGACACGCCGGCCACGCCGCACCGAACGCCACTGACCGCGCGCCGCCCCTTCTGCCCGCCGACGCTCCCTTAATTCCGGCAAAACCGCCCATAGGGCCGCGAACTGGCGTCTGATCGCTCATAGGCGCTTCCCTCGGCGCGCACGGCTGCCACCTCGACCGGGAGCGCGGGTGCTCGTACTGCTGATCCTTCACCTCGTGGCGGCGCTCGTCGCGCCGCTGCTGGTCCGGTGGTGGGGGCCGCGGGCCTGCTACCCGCTGGCGCTCGCGCCGGCCGCCGCGTTCGGCTGGGCGCTGGCCCGCACGCCTGTGGTGCGCGACGGCGGCGCGGTGGTCGAGACGTACCCCTGGGTGCCGCAGCTACGGCTGGAGCTGGCCTTCCGGATGACCACCCTGTCCTGGCTGATGACCCTGCTCGTCGGCGGCGTGGGGGCGCTGGTGCTGGTCTACTGCGCCCGGTACTTCTCCGCCGGGTCGGCGGGGCTGGCCCGGTTCGCCGCCGTGCTGGTCGCGTTCGCCGGCGCGATGCTCGGCCTGGTGCTCTCCGACGACCTGCTGCTGCTCTACGTCTGCTGGGAGCTGACCACGATCTTCTCGTACCTGCTGATCGGGCACAGCACCGAGCGGCGGTCCAGCCGCTGGGCCGCCGCCCAGGCGCTCATGGTGACCACCCTCGGCGGGCTGGCCATGCTGGTCGGGTTCCTGATGCTCGGCCGGCACGCCGACGGGTACCGCTTGTCCGCCATCGCGGCGGCCGACCTGCCGCACGGCGGCTACCTGGCCACGGCCGTGCTGTTGGTGCTGGCCGGGGCGCTGAGCAAGTCGGCGGTGCTGCCGTTCAGCTCCTGGCTGCCGGCGGCGATGGCCGCGCCCACGCCGGTCAGCGCCTACCTGCACGCGGCGGCGATGGTGAAGGCCGGCGTCTACCTGCTCGGGCTGCTCGCCCCGGTGCTCGCGGCGGCCGGGCCGTGGCGGCCCGTGGTGGTCACCGCCGGGCTGCTCACCATGCTGGCCGGCGGGTGGGCGGCGCTGCGCCAGACCGACCTGAAGCTGCTGCTGGCGTACGGCACGGTCAGCCAGCTCGGACTGCTCACCGTGGTCCTCGGGGCGGGCACCCCGCAGGCCGCGCTGGCCGGTACCGCGATGCTGCTCGCCCACGCCCTGTTCAAGGCGGCGCTCTTCCTCGTCGTCGGCGCGATCGACCACACCACCGGCACCCGGGACCTGCGGGAGCTGTCCGGGCTCCGCCGGCAAGCCCCACTGCTGGCCACGGTCGGGACGCTCGCCGCGGCCTCGATGGCCGGGGTGCCCCCGCTGGTCGGCTTCGTCGCCAAGGAGGCGGTGCTCGCCGCGTTCACCGACCACCCGCTGGTCCTCGCCGGGCTGGTCGCCGGGACCGTGCTGACCGTCGCCTACAGCGCCCGCTTCGTCTGGGGCGCGTTCGCCGACCGGCCGCCCCTCGCGCCCGTCGAGCCGGACCCGGTTCCCGTCGCCATGCTGGGGCCGCCGGCCCTGCTGGCCGTCGCAGGGCTCGTCGTCGGGCTGCTCGCCGGCCCGCTGGGCCGCCTGCTGCGCCCGTACGCCGAGCTGCTCGGCCCGGTCGACGAGGGCCTAGCGCTGTGGCACGGGCCGACCGCCGCGCTCGGCCTCTCCGCCCTGGCACTCGGCGGCGGAGCGGTGCTGTTCGCGCTGCGCGGCCCGCTCGCCCCCGTGGTGGAGCGGGTCCGCGCGCCGGTGGACGGCGCCCGGGGGTACGAGTGGCTGACCCACCAGTTCGACCGGATCGCCATCGAGGTCACCAGCGTCACCCAGCGCGGGTCCCTGCCCCAGTACCTCGGCACCATCCTGATCGTCCTGGTGGTCGTGCCCGGCGGGGCGATGCTGGCCGCGCGCCCCTGGCGGCAGGGGATCGTCTTCTGGGACAACCCGTTGCAACTGATGGTGGGGCTGGTCATCGTGGTGGCCGCGTTGGTGGCCGTCGGCGCCCGCCGCCGGCTCACCGCGATGTTGCTGGTCGGGGTCACCGGCTACGGCATCGCGATGCTGTTCGTCCTGCACGGCGCGCCGGACCTGGCGCTGACCCAGTTCCTGGTGGAGAGCTCCACCATCGCGGTCTTCGTGCTCGTGCTGCGCCGGCTGCCCGAGCGGTTCTCCGCCCGTCCGCTGCGCCGCAGTCGCTGGGTACGCCGCTCGATCGGCGTGGCCGTCGGCGTGGTGCTCGGCGGGTTCTCCCTGGTCGCGGCCGGGGCCCGGACCGCGCCGCCGATCTCGTTGGCCTTCCCGGACCTGGCGGTCGCCGCCGGGTACGGGCGCAACGTCGTCAACGTGACCCTGGTCGACATCCGGGCCTGGGACACCATGGGCGAGATCTCGGTGCTGGTGGTGGCCGCGACCGGGGTGGCCAGCCTGATCTTCGAGCGCTCCCGGACCGGTCCCCGCCCGCGCCGCCCCCGCCGCCCCGAGACGCTCCGCCACCCGGGGCCGCAGCGGCCGGTCTGGTTGCGCGGCGGGCCGACCCTGCGGGAGCACCGCCGATCGATCGTCTTCGAGGTGGTCACCCGGCTGCTCTTCCACACCATCGTGCTGTTCTCCCTGTTCCTGCTCTTCGCCGGTCACAACGCGCCGGGCGGCGGCTTCTCCGGCGGCCTGGTGGCCAGCCTCGCCCTGGTCGTGCGCTACCTGGCCGGCGGCCGGTACGAGCTGGCCGAGGCGGCCCCGGTCTCCGCCGGCACGATTCTCGGCGCGGGCCTGGCCGTGTCGGTCGGCACCGGCGTGGCCGCCCTCGTCGCCGACCGGTCCGTGCTGGAGAGCGTGAAGATCGACCTCGTGCTGCCCGGCGTCGGAGACCTCCACGTCGTCTCGTCGCTCCTCTTCGACATCGGCGTCTATCTGATCGTGGTCGGCCTGATGCTGGACATCCTGCGCAGCCTCGGCGCGGAGATCGACCGGCACATCGAGGCGGCCGGCCAGCGCGAGCGCGGGCTGGTCGTCGACCAGAAGGGGAAGCTGCGGTGAACGGAACCGGGACGACCATGGTGCTGGTGGTGGTCGTCGGTGTGCTCGCCGGCACCGGCGTCACCCTGCTGCTGGAGCGCAGCCTGACCCGCATCCTGCTCGGCGTCATCCTGCTCGGCAACGGGGTGAACCTGCTGGTCCTGCTCGGTGGCCGATCCGGTGCGGCCCCGGTGGTCGGCACCGGCCCGGTCGACCGGATGAGCGACCCGCTGACGCAGGCGATGGTGCTCACCGCCATCGTGATCACCTTCGGGCTCACCGCGTTCCTGCTCGCCGTCGCGTACCGCAGCTGGTACCTGCAGGGCAACGACGAGGTGCAGGACGACCTGGAGGACCGCCAGGTCGCCGAGTTGGCCGCTCGCAACGAGCTGCCCGCGCCCGACCTCGGCGGCGAGGGGCCGGACAACGACCCGGAGCAGGTCGCCCCGGAGCCGCACCTGCGCCGCCTGCGGCGGACGGAGGAGCCGTGACCGGTCACCAGGCGCTCGTGCCGCTGCCGGTGGTGGTGCCCCTGCTGGGCGCCGCGCTCACCCTGCTGCTGACCAACCGGCCCCGGCTGCAACGCGATGTCAGCGTGGTCGGGTTGAGCACCAGCCTGGTGGTCGCCGTGGTGCTGCTGGTCGAGGCGTACCGGCACGGGCCGGTGGTGGTGCGGATCGGCGGATGGCCCCCACCGGTGGGGATCGTGCTGGTGGCCGACCAACTCGCCGCGCTGATGGTGGTGGTCTCCTCGGCGGTGACGCTGTGCGTGCTGCTCTACTCGATCGGCCAGGGGCAGGGGGAGACCGGCGAGTCGGCCCCGCTGACCATCTACCACCCCACCTACCTGGTGCTCACCGCAGGCGTGACCAACGCCTTCCTCGCCGGCGACCTGTTCAACCTCTTCGTCGGCTTCGAGATCCTGCTGGCCGCGAGCTTCGTGCTGATCACGCTCGGCGGCACGGAGGTCCGGATCCGGACCGGGTCGATGTACGTGGTGGTCAGCATCCTGTCCTCGATGATCTTCCTGGCCGGGGTGGGCCTGGTGTACGCGGCCACCGGCACCCTCAACATGGCCCAGCTCGCCCAGCGGCTCGACGCGCTGCCGGACAACGTACGGCTCTGCCTCCAGCTCATGCTGCTGCTGGCGTTCGGGATCAAGGCGGCGGTGTTCCCGCTGTCGGCCTGGCTGCCGGACAGCTACCCGACCGCGCCCGCGCCGGTCACCGCGGTCTTCGCCGGCCTGCTCACCAAGGTCGGCGTGTACGCGATCATCCGCACCGAGACCCTGCTCTTCCCCGGCGGCCAGGTCTCCGGGCTGCTGATGGTGGTGGCCGGGCTGTCCATGGTGATCGGCATCCTCGGCGCGGTCGCCCAGTCGGACATCAAGCGGATCTTCTCGTTCACGCTGGTCAGCCACATCGGCTACATGATCTTCGGGGTGGCGCTGAGCACCGTCGCCGGGCTGGCCGGGGCGATCTTCTACGTGGCGCACCACATCACCATCCAGACCACCCTGTTCCTGGTCGCCGGGCTGGTCGAGGAGCGGGCCGGCAGCACCGACCTGCGCCGGCTCGGCGGGCTGGCCCGGGTCGCCCCACTGGTCGCGGTGCTCTTCTTCGTGCCCGCGATGAACCTCGCCGGCATCCCGCCGTTCTCCGGGTTCCTCGGCAAGTTGGGCCTGCTCCAGGCCGGGGTGGCGGTCGGCGGCCCGCTGCCCTGGGTGCTGGTCGCCGCCGGCACCGCCACCAGCCTGGTCACCCTCTACGCCGCGTCCCGGGTGTGGAGCATCGCGTTCTGGCGGGAGCCCCGGCTGGCCACCACCGAGCCGACGGTCCGGCTGCCCGCCCTGATGGTCGGCGCCACCGCCGCCCTGGTGGTGCTGGGGCTGGGATTCACCGTGGCCGCCGGCCCGCTGTTCGGGGTCAGCACCGACGCGGCCACCGACCTGCGGGCCCGCACCCCGTACGTGCGGGCCGTGCTGCCCGGCGGAGTGCCGTGACCGGGGCCCGCCGCCCGGACTCCTCCGACGGCCCGCGGCCCACGGGCGGGCCGGCCCCCGGACGGGACGGCCCGGACGGGCCGTCGGCCCGGGGCCGGAACCGGGCCGTGCGGTGGCGGGACCGGTTGACGGCCCTCGCCTGGATGGTCGGGGTCTGGAACCTGCTCTGGGGCCGGCCCTCCTGGGGCAACCTGCTGGGCGGGCTGCTGGTCGGCGTGGCCGTGCTGGTGTTCTTCCCGCTGCCGCCGGTCACCTTCGGCGGCCGGCTGCGCCCCTGGGCGCTGCTCGTGCTGGCGGGCCGGTTCGTCACGGAACTGGTCGGCGCCAGCGTCCACGTGGCCCGCGTCGCCGTGCAGCCCGGCTACCTGCCCCGCGGCGCCATCATCGCGGTACGTCTGCGGGTGCGCACCGACCTGAACCTGGCGCTGACCGCCGAGGCGATCTCGCTGGTCCCCGGCACCCTGATCATCGAGGTCGACCGGGAGCGCGGCCTGCTCTACGTGCACGTGCTCGACGTACGCGGCCCGGCGGACCTGACCGACAGCCGGGACCGGGTCCTCGCCACCGAGGCCAGGATCGTCCGCGCGATCGGTTCCGCCGCCGAACTCCGCCTGCTGGACACCCCGGCCCCGGACGTGCCCGCCCCGGCCGTCGCAGATCCCGACCCTCCCACCGACAGGGGGCCAGACCAGTGACCTTGCTGCTCGCCGCCGTGCTCACCGTGCTCTTCTCGGTGACCGCGCTGCTCGCTCTGACCCGGCTGTACCGGGGCCCCTCGCTGCTGGACCGCGTCGTCGCGGCCGACGTGCTGCTCAACACGATGGCCGGCGCGGTCGGGGCGGAGGCGGCGGTAAACCGGCACGCCACCACCCTGCCGGTGCTCGTGGTGCTGTCCCTGCTCGGCTTCGTCGGCGCGGTGGCCGTGGTCCGCTTCGCGGTCCGGGAGGAGTCGTGAGCGCGGGCGCGGTCGCCGACTGGCTGGGCGCGGCCTGCCTGGTCGCCGGCGGACTGCTCAGCCTCGCCGCCGGGATCGGCGTGCTGCGCTTCCCGGACGTGCTCGACCGGATGCACGCGGCCACCAAGCCGCAGGTGCTCGGCGTGCTGCTGCTGCTCGTCGGGGTGGCGTTGCGACTGCGCACGGCGTCCGACATCGGCATGATCGTCCTGGTCGCGGTCTTCCAGTTGGCCACCGCGCCGGTAGCCGCCCAGATGGTCGGCCGGGCCGCGTACCGCTCGGGCCGGGTCGACCGCTCCCTGCTCGACGTCGACGAACTCGCCGAGGAGCGGTGAGGGCGTCCCTCAGCGGGCGCTCAGCCGACGCCGATAAAATGGGCCACATGATCGACTCTTCTGCCCAGGAGGGCAGCAGTAGCCAGCCGGGTCGCGCCCGGCATCTTCCCGTCCCGACGGCCCCGGGAGCCCTGAGCGACCCGTGTTGATCGTCGTAGGACTCGTCCTCATCATCGTTCTCACCGCCGCCACGGGCTACTTCGTGGCCCAGGAGTTCGGCTACGTCGCCGTGGACCGGGGGCGGCTCAAGCAGCTCGCCGCCGACGGCGACCAGGCCGCCTCCCGGGCCCTCGAGGTGACCGGTCGGCTCTCCTTCATGCTCTCCGGCGCGCAGCTCGGCATCACGGTGACCGCCCTGCTGGTCGGTTACGCCGCCGAGCCCTACCTGGGCGCGGGGCTGGCCGAGCTGCTCGACGTGGCCGGGGTGTCCACCGCGGTCGCCCTGCCGCTGTCCGTCGTGCTGGCCCTGCTCATCGCGACCGTCGTGCAGATGGTCCTCGGCGAGCTGGCCCCGAAGAACCTGGCCATCGCCCGAGCCGAGCAACTGGCCCGGGCGTTGAGCCGGTCCACCCTGATGTACCTGAAGGTCGCCGGGCCGGTGATCACGCTCTTCGACAAGGCCGCCGTCCGGCTGCTGCGTCGGATCGGCATCGAGCCGATCGAGGAGCTGCCCAGCGGCGCCACCCCGAAGGACCTCGAACAGATCATCGCCGAGTCCCGGGAGGAGGGGCACCTGAACGCCGAGATGTCCGACCTGCTCGACCGTGGGCTCGACTTCCGGACGCTGACCGCCGGGGAGGCCATGGTGCCCCGGGTCGACGTGCACACCGTCCGGGCACACGAGCCGCTGAGCCGGGTGGTGGAGCTGCTCGACACCGGGCACTCCCGGTTCCCCGTCCGCGGCACCGAGGGCGTCGACGACCTGGTCGGCGTCGTCGGCATCGCCGACGTGCTGGCCGTGCCCCCGGCCGAGCGCGCGACCACCCCGGTCAGCGCGGTGGCCGGGCCCCCGCTGCTGGTGCCGGAGACGCTGCCGCTGCCGACGGTGCTGGATCGGCTCCGGGTCGGGCACCGACAGCTCGCCTGCGTGGTCGACGAGTACGGCGGCTTCGCCGGCGTGATCACGCTGGAGGACATCGCCGAGGAGCTGGTCGGCCCGATCCGGGACGAGGACGATCCGCCGGATCGGGCCCCCGCCCGGCAGGACGACGGCTCCTGGGTGGTGCCGGCCCGCTGGCGGATCGACGAGGTCGCCGACAGCACCGGCATCGCCCTGCCCGAGGCCCCCGAGTACGACACCCTCTCCGGGCTCGTCATGCGCGAGCTGGGCCGGGTGCCCGAGGTGGGCGACCGGCTGGAGATCGCCCTGGTGGCCGACGGCGACGCCCGGACCGAGCGGCGCGCCCTGGTCGAGGTGCTCGCGGTGGACCGGCACGTCGCCGACTCGGTGCGGCTCCGGCTCACCGGGGTCACCGCGGGCGAGGGGGAGGCGGCATGAGCCCGGGAGTTGCGCTCATCGTCTCCGTGGTGCTGCTGGCGCTGAACGCGTTCTTCGTGGCCGCCGAGTTCGCGCTGGTGGCCAGCAAGCGGTACCGGCTGGAACAGGCCGTCGCCGAGGGCGGCGGCCGGGGGGCCCGCGCGGCCCTGGACGGCGTGCGCGAGCTGTCCCTGATGCTGGCCGGCGCGCAGCTCGGCATCACGCTGTGCACGCTGGGCCTGGGCGCGTTGGCCGAGCCGGCGATCGAGGGCCTGCTCAGCCCGCTGCTGCACGCCGTGGGCCTGCCGACGGCGGCCAGTCACATCGTCGCGCTGGTGTTCGCCCTGACCCTGGTCACCTTCCTGCACCTGGTGGTCGGCGAGATGGCCCCGAAGTCCTGGGCGATCACCGACGCGGAACGCTCGGCGACCCTGCTGGCGCTGCCGTTCCGGGCCTTCGCCCGGGTGGCCCGGCCGGTGCTGTCGCTGCTCAACGCCCTGGCCAACGCGATCCTGCGGCTGGTCCGGGTGAACCCGCAGGACCAGCTCGCCCAGGTGCACGGCCCGGCCGAGCTGCGCATCCTGCTGGAACAGTCCCGCGAGCACGGGCTGCTCGGCGCCGAGCAGCACCAGTTGCTCACCAGCATGCTGGAGCTCCAGGGCACCACGGTCGCCCAGGTGATGGAGCCGTTCGACCGGATCGTCACGGTCCGCCGGGACGATCCGGCGGAGCGGATCGAGGAGGTCTCCCGGGACAGCGGCCGGTCCCGGCTGGCGGTGCTGGACTCCGGCGGCGAGGTGTGCGGGCTGGTGCACGTCCGGGAGGCCGTGCGGGCCACCACCACCGGCCGGGCGGCCACCGCCGGCGAGCTGATGAGCGCCGCGTTCACGCTGCCGGGGACGGCGTCGGTGACGGAGGCGGTGACCGCGATGCAGGGCCGGCAGGCCCAGCTCGCCCTGGTCCGCAACGGCGGCGGACCGACCCGCCCGATCGGCTTCGTGGCGCTGGAGGACCTGCTGGAGGAGGTCATCGGCGAGTTCGACGACGAGACCGACCCGGTGCCCAGGGGCCGCCGGCTGCGCTGAGGACCGTCCGGGGGCCGGTCCGGCGACCAGCCGGGCCGCCGCCGGCGTCCGCGCCGGTCCGGCAGGACTGTCCGGCCGCCGACCGGGAAAGCCGTGCCACCACCGAGGGGTACGGAGGGAGCGGCGTGCGGCTGACCGGGGTGTCGCCGGAGTCCGGCCGGACCGGGCTCGCGGTGCACACCACGCTGGCGAACCCGAGCACCCGCCCCGGGTTGCGGCTGCCCGGGCGGGTGACGCTGCACGCCGGTCGCGACGACGTCCCCGTCCGGCGGCTCCGGCTCGGCCTGGTCACCCAGGTCGAGCCGGACGACCCGGGCGCCCCCCGCCGGCTCGTGCAGTTCCACCAGGTGCCGATCGCCGGGGCGTTCGTGGTGCCGGCCGGGCGGCGGCGGGCGGTCGACTTCGCGCTGCCCCTGCCCTGGGAGACCCCGGTCACGATCTTCGGTGGGGTGCCGCTGATGAGCCTGCGGATGGGCCTGCGCACCGAGGCGTCGGTCGACGTCGACCTGGAGCAGGGCGCGATGGTCCCGATCTTCGTGCACCCCCTGCCGACCCAGCAGCACATCCTCGCCGCCCTGGACGCGCTCGGGTTCAGCCTGCGCCAGGCCGGCCTGGCCGCCGACCGGCTGCCCGGGGTGGAGCAGGCGCTGCCGCTGCACCAGCGGCTCGGCTGGTGGGTCGCGCCGCTGTACGCCGGCCCGATCACCGAGTTGGAGGTGATCTTCGTGGCCAACTCCGCCGGCCTGGAGGTGATCCTCTGGGCCGACCGTCGGCTCTCCCTGGCCGGGGTCACCCACCAGAGCATCAGCCGGTTCCGGGTCTGGCATGCCGGCGCGGACCGGGCCGACTGGGTCGCCGTGGTGGACGGCTGGCTGCGACACGCGATCAACCGGCACGCCGCGGCGGCGGCGCACGGTCACTGGTCGGCCCGGATCAGCGAGTCGGCGCACGTGAGCCGCCGGCCGGACCAGCCGGTCCGGCCGGGCTACGGGCTGGGTGGCACCGCCGGCGGCGCGGGCATCGGCGGGGGCGGGGGCGGCGGCGACGGCACCTGAGCCGGCACGCCGCCCCCGGTGGTGGCGCTGGCGGGCGGGCGGTCGTGCCCTCCTACACCGAGGCGGTGGCGAGCTTGACGCTGAAGCCGAGGAAGAGCGCGGCCACCCCGGTGGTCGCCCCGGCGGCCAGCCTGCGGCGCTGGCGGAACTGGGCGGCCAGGTACGTCCCCGCGAAGATCAGCATCGTCAGGTACAGCACGCTGGTCACCTCGGCGATCAGCCCGAGCAGCAGGAACGACAGCGCCGGCCAGGCGTACCCGGGGTCGACGAACTGGATGAAGAACGAGACGAAGAACAGGATCGCCTTCGGGTTGAGCAGGCTGATCACCAGCGCCCGCCGGAACGGGCTGCGCAGCTCTGCCGGCTCGGCGGCGTCGATCAGCCGGGGCGCGGCCGGGTCGTTGCGGTCCCGCCAGCGCCGCAATGCGCCGAGCAGCATCGCCAGCCCGACCCAGCCCAGGTACGCCGCGCCGACGTACTTCACCACCAGGAACAGCGGCGGGTACGCCTGGAGCAGCGACGCCACCCCGGCGGCGGAGAGGACCATCAGCACCGAGTCGCCGAGGAACACCCCGGCGGCGGCCCGGTAGCCCGTCCGTACCCCGCGTTTGGCGGCGGTGGAGAGCACGAAGAGTGAGTTCGGGCCGGGGAGCAGGATGATCGCCACGGTCCCCAGCAGGTATGTCCAGATGTCGGTGATGCCCAGCACGCCCGACATCATTGCGCCGGGGCCGGCGCAGGGGAAACCCATTCCCGCAGCATGGCCTGTGCATTCGGCCACTCGTCGACGATCATCGAATACTGGACGGTGTCCCGCCAGGAGCCGTCGGGCCGGATGCGGTGCCGGCGCAGCACCCCCTCCCGGGTGGCGCCCAGCCGCTCGATGGCCCGCTGCGAGCGCTCGTTGCGCAGGTCGGTGTGCCACACCACCCGCTCCGCGCCCAGCTCCTTGAAGGCGCGGGTGAGCAGCAGCAGCTTCGCCTCGGTGTTGACCCCCGTCCGCCACCAGGGCCGGCCCAGGTACGTGTACCCGATGGCCACCGTCCGCAGCGCCGGGTCGACCTCGTAGAAGGAGGTGGTGCCGACCGCCGTCCCGGTGACCGCGCACCGCTGGACCCAGGGCACCCGCTCGCCCCGGTGGTGGGCCGCGAGTGCCGCCCGGATCAGCTCGGCCGTCCCGGCCGGATCGGCCGGCTGCGGCCAGCCCAGGTGCCGCCACACCTCCGGATCGGCGGTGGCGGCGTGCAGTTCGTCGGCGTGCGCGAGGTCCAGCGGTTCGAGCACGACGTGCGCGCCCCGCAGGGTGGCCGGCTCCAGCCACGGCGACCGTTCGGCCCGCAGGTACGCCGGCAGCGGCGCGGTCACTCCGGGGGCCGGCTCGGCCGGCCCGGCGGTCAGCCGCAGCGGCAGCACCCCGGCCCAGTGCGGCAGGTCCAGGTCGGTTTCGTCGTCGCGCACCCCGCCGGCCCGGGACCGGACGGACACCTCGCGCAGCGGCAGCGCCAGCACGGCCGTCTCGGCGAGTTCCCGGCGGCTCGGCGGCCGGCTGTCCGCGCTGCGCCCGGCGGCGGCCTTCTCCACCAGGGCGGTCATCGCGGCGGCCTTCTCCCCGGCGTCGGTGACCAGGTGCGCGGTGCCGTGCGCGACCACCGACCGGTAGTTGGCACTGTGGTGGAACTGCGAGCGGGCGTAGACCAGCCCGTCGAGCAGGGTCACCGCGACGCAGACCGGCAGGCCGTCGCCCCGGGCGGCGAGCATCGACGGGCTTCCGGTGGAGCCGTGCAGGTAGAGGGTGTCGCCGATCCGGACGTGCAGGGTGGGCAGCACCCGGGGCTCGCCGTCCACGGTGAACCCGAACGCGCAGTGGTACGCCTCGTCGATGACGGCGTGCGCGGCGGCCCGGTCGTAGCTCATCCGGTCGCGGGTGCGGGTGGCGGTGGTCCGGGGCGTGGGTGGGTACATGCGACAGCCCGCCTTTGTTCTAGTACAATACCAAAATTGTGTCAGCACATTATCAGGTGAGCGGTGGTACGGCCGCCGAGATCTCGGCCAGCGTGGAATCGGGCATCCGGTCCGGCGAACTGCCGGCCGGGGCGGCGCTGCCGCCGGTGCGGGCCCTCGCCGCCGAGCTGGCGGTCAGCCCGGCCACGGTCGCCCGCGCGTACCAGGAGCTGCGTCAGCGCGGGCTGCTCGCCACCGCCGGCCGGCACGGGACCCGGGTGCGCCCCCGGCCGCCGGTGGCCACCCGCCGGGCGTTGCGGCCGAGCCCCGCCCTCGGCGCCCGCGACCTGTCCCGCGGCGAGCCCGACACCCGGCTGCTCCCGCCGCTCGGCCCGCACCTCGCCGCCCTCGCCGCCGAGTTCGCCGCCCCCGTGGGGTACGCCTCGGCCGGCGTCCTGCCCGAACTGGCCGCCGAAGCCCGGGAGCGGCTCGCCGCCGACGGGGTGCCCGCCGACGAGCTCACCGTGACCGGGGGCGCGCTCGACGGCATCGAACGCCTGCTCGCCGCCCACCTGCGGCCCGGCGACGCGGTCGCCGTGGAGGACCCGGGCTGGGCCAACCTGCTGGACCTGGTCGCCGCGCTCGGGCTGCGCGCGATCGGCGTCCCGGTCGACGACGACGGGCCGGTCGAGGCCGGGGTACGGGCCGCCCTGGCCGCCGGGGCGCGGGCCCTGGTGGTGACCAGCCGGGCGCAGAACCCGACCGGGGCGGCCGTCTCCGCCGACCGGGCCGCCGCGCTGCGCGCCCTGCTCGCCGGCCGCGCCGGCCTGCTGCTGATCGAGGACGACCACGCCGCCGAACTGGCCCGGGTGCCGCTGCACCCGCTCGCCGGGGCCACCCCGACATGGGCCTTCATCCGGTCGGTCAGCAAGCCGTACGGCCCCGACCTGCGGCTCGCGGTGCTGACCGGCGACGAGGCCACGGTGGCCCGGGTCGCCGGCCGGGCCCAGGCCGGCGCCGGCTGGGTCTCCACCGTGCTGCAACGCCTCGTGCTGGCGCTCTGGCGTGACCCGGCCACCGCCGCGCTGGTGGACCGGGCCGGCGAGAGCTACGAACGCCGCCGGGGCGACCTGCTCGCCGCCCTGGCCGCCCGCGGCCTTACCGGTCACGGCCGTACCGGCATCAACGTCTGGCTCCCCGTGCCGGACGAGACCAGCGCCGTCACCGCGCTGCGCGACGCGGGCTGGGCGGTCGCCCCGGGCGCGCTGTTCCGGATCGCCGCCGAGCCCGGGCTACGGATCACGGTCAGCTCGCTGGCCGCCGCCGAACTCCCGGCGCTGACCGCCGCACTGGCCGCTGCCGTCCGCCCCGTCCCCCCGTCCGGTTTCACCGCCTGACCCGCCGGGCCGAGATAGCTCAAAGGCTCTCCCAGTGCTTCTCACCTGAGGGCTGAGCCTTCTTGCGATCTCAGAGAGTGTTCGATCGGGTTGGGCGCGCTCGGCTTGCCTCGCCGACAGCCGCCCGCTTCCTCATGCCGACGGTGTGGTCGGAGGCTGAGCCGGCGGGGACGCGCGCCGCGTCAGCACAACGATCCCGCTCACGGCCGTGACCAGCAACGCCACCACCTCGACTGGGATGGCCAGCACGAACGGAAATCTCCATGTCTGTGCCAGAAACGTCCCCGCCACGGCCCCCAGACACAGCGTCAGCACGACCGCGCCGGCTACGAGCGACGCCACCCACACGCGCCGCGCCCCCGTCTGCGCGACCAGCACGGCCGTGACGCCCCAGGCCAGACCGGCCCCGAACCCGGTCACCGCGCGGCCGAGCAGTAGCGAACCGCTTCCTGGGGCAAGCGCGGTCAGCAGTGTTCCGAGAACCAGCAGCACGATCGCGGACAAGGTGACGGAAGTGGGCCACCGCCGGCCGACGAGAGCGCTGACCGGAACCGCCAGCACTGCAGGAAGCAGGTACGCGACGAAGATCCAAAGCATCGTTGAGGTCGGCAGACCCATGGCCCGCTGGATCGCGGCCAATGCCGGCCCGACAGTGACGGCGAGCAGGAAGGCGCCCACCGACGCGGCAAGTGCTGGTCCGATCACCAGCCACACTGGGCGGACGCCGGAGCGTGGGCCATCCGAGGGAACCTGGTTGGCGGTGCCGGGGAGGGGCGGGGTCACTTGGGCAGCATATGGCCCCTGGGCAGTGCGGCAGGTACCGGTATCAGCGGCTGGCGCGATCTGGGCCGGAACTATGAGTGGGCGGTTGGGAAGTTGTGTCCTTTGTGGGCTCGGCGGTGGGGCAGCGAGGATGTCGGTTGGCCGCGGACCGATGCGTGAATGTGAGCCGCGCCCGGGCCGGCTGGCGGCGAGCGAGGACGTGTCGGGCGGGGGTGCCCGCGTGGGCGCGGGGATGGAGGGTAAAAAGATCGCCATGACCGACAAGACCGACACCGCCCCTGGTGCGCAGCAGTTCATCCCGCCGCGGGCCGACACCATCGACGAGTTGCGTGCCGCCGCGCGCGGTTGCCGGGGCTGTGAGCTGTACCGGGACGCCACCCAGACCGTCTTCGGTCGCGGCGACGAGGCCGCCCGGGTGGTGCTGGTCGGCGAGCAGCCCGGCGACCTGGAGGACCAGAAGGGGCTGCCGTTCGTCGGGCCGGCCGGCCGGCTGCTGCGCCGGGCGGTCGACGACGCCGGGCTCGACCCGAGTCAGCTCTATCTGACGAACGCCGTCGCGTTCCGCCCTGTAGATGCTGCTGTCTGCGCTGCGCCGGTTTGCTCACGGCGGCGCTCGCTTGGCCCGTCAGGAGCCGAGTGGGGCCGCCTACGTTGAACAGCGACGAAAGATTCGATTGAAAAATTTCCCGTGAAACTTGTGGTGCGCGTGAGATATCGATAGATTCGTTCCATGACCGGTCCCGGTGTCGATGGGGTCGTGCGTGATCTAGGGTTTTCGCGCGCGGTCCTTGCCGCGCTAATCCCTTCGCTGGTGAGGCGAATCCGGGCTGCCAAGGCAGCCATCGAGGCGATGAATGTGCTCTACCCCGAGCAGGTTTCCAACCTCGCTGGCGATCCTTCCGCCCCTGACCTGGGTCAGGTCGATGAGTGGCTGATCATCGGACGCACCGCCGACGGCCGCGAAGTTGTGACTCTTCCAGTGCCTCACGAGCGTAAGCCAGCTAGCGTTCAACATCGATCTCGACCCGGAGTGATGGAGGCTAGCCCTCTGGCTGCAGAGGGCGCACTCACCACTGATGATCAACTAGAAGCCTTGGCGAGCGCTGCGGCCGGCACTACGGGCAGACCAGTCGAGGCGGAGCCGGTAGAGATCCGCGTGTTGTCGGATTGGGCCCTTTCGTATCTGAGAGAGCACCCGGGGGAGCATTTCAGTGTGCGTCGCCTGCGCGAGGTTGCTCTCGCGCGGTTGAACCTGAGTTCGGAACAGGTTGAGCATGACAGGTTCCGTCTCGCTCTGATTGAGGCGCGAACTCAGGATTCCGCGTTGGTTCAGCCGAACCGCAAGGCGTGGATGTATCGACGAAACGCAAGCGTGTCATCAACTGAGCGTGACGAGTGAGCAAAGTGTTGTGGAGGCGTCTGCATCCCAGCCTCACTACCACCACCAGGGGGCGCGCACCCCCAGCTGGCTCGCTGCCACCCGAAAAATCCCTCCGAGTGAAAGGAGGTCCCCCGTGCGACGTCACGGCCGAGGACCACTGGGGCCGGGCGGGGCCTGGAAGAGCGGACAGCGTGTGGAGCGGAGCGGGATCTACGCCGATCAGTATGGCGTTCAGTCCGTGCACTGGATCCACTCAACCTTCCCTCCCTGTATCGGGAGGAAAGGTGAGGGAGCGCTTCGTCAGCTCGTTCGGGCCCTACCAGACCATCAGCTAGCTGCATAGGACGCGCGTCGGGATCGGTGTTGCACCACCGGTCCCGACGCCCATGCTGCCACAGCAGCGAGGCCAGGGCATGACTCCCCCTAATTTGTGCCCGGTACGCAATACTCGAAGCCGTGGCGGGTGCCCGGTCTGTATCCAACCGTGTGCTTTGAGTCAAGCATCGGACCGCAATGCGCCGATCAAGGCCTTTTCGGTGGGTGTGTCTACAAACCTCGCCGACGCCCATCAGGCTGCTGGCCTAACGTATGCATCTACAAACCCAGAAGTACGCGGTCAAGCACTTCCGCTTCGAGCTGCGCGGCAGGCGGCGCATCCACCAGACCCCGGACCGGGTGCACGTCACCGCGTGCCGGCCCTGGCTGGTGGCCGAGTTCGCCCGGCTGCGCCCGGACGTCGTGGTGGTGCTCGGCGCGACCGCCGCGAAGGCGCTGCTCGGCCCCGCGTTCCGGGTCACCCGGCAGCGGGGCTCGCTGATGCCGTGGCCGGCCTCGGCCCAGCACCCGGAGGACTTCGCCCGGGTGCCGGTCGACTCCGCCGGGAAGGTCGCCGACGCCCCGGCGGCCCGGCTGCTGGCCACCATCCACCCGTCGGCCGTGCTGCGCGCCGACGACCAGGACATCGCGTACGCCGGCCTGGTCGCCGACCTCACCGTCGCCGCCGGCGCCCTCTCCGCCTGACCGACCCGCCCATCCACCCAGGATGCTCTCCCGGGTCGATCCTGGACAGTTGTCGTCCCCGGGGCCGCCTTCTGCCCGGCGACGGCGATCGGAAGTTCGGCCTGTGGCAGACCAGGGTGCCGGCCGGGGCCGGGCTGCGCAAGGATGGGGCAGCCCACCGCCCCTTACCGGGAGCCCACCGCCCTTCCCGAGGAGTCCCGATGGCCACCGACCTCACGGCGCCGGCCCCGAGCCGGATCGACGTCGCCCCGATCCAGCGCCGGACGGTGCGGTTGCTCTTCGTGACCCAGATCATCGGGGGTGTCGGCGTCACCATCGGCGTCACGGTCGGGGCGCTGCTCGCCGCCCGGATCGCCGGCACGGCGGTCGCCGGCCTGGCGCAGAGCGCCGGGGTGGTGGGCGGCGCGCTGCTCGCCGTCCCGGTCACCCGGATCATGACGGGGTACGGCCGCAGACCCGGCCTGGTCACCGCGTACCTGGTCGGGGCCGCCGGGGGCGTGCTGGTGGTGCTCGCCGCGATGACCCGCCAGGTGCCCCTGCTCTTCCTCGGCATGCTGCTGTTCGGCGGCGGCACGGCCGCCAACCTCCAGGCCCGCTACACGGCCGTCGACCTCGCCGAGCCGGCCCGCCGGGGCCGCCAGCTCTCCGTGGTCGTCTGGGCCACCACGGTCGGGGCGGTGGCCGCGCCGAACTTCGCCGCGTTGGCCGACCGGACCACCCGGGGCTGGGGCCTGCCGCCGCTGGCCGGCCCGTTCGCGTTCAGCGCCGTGGCGTTCACGCTCGCCGCCGGCGTACTGCTGGCGCTGTTGCGGCCGGACCCGCTGCTCACCGCGCGCCGGCTCGCGGCGGCCGAGGCCCCCGAGGCGGCCGGGGAGCCGGCGGCGATCGGCCGGCGCGGGGCGGGCATGCGGGCGGCCTGGCGGGTGGTCCGCGCGCGGCCGGCGGCCCGGCTGGGCATCGCCGCCGTCGCGGTCGGCCACCTGGTGATGGTCGCGGTGATGTCGATGACCCCGGTACGCCTCGGCGAGTACCACTCCGACGCCGCCGTGCTCGGGGTGGTCGGGGTCGTGCTCAGCCTGCACATCGCCGGCATGTACGCGCTGTCCCCGGTGGTCGGCTGGCTCACCGACCGGCTCGGCCGACGCCCGGTGATCCTCGGCGGCCTGGCGGTGCTGCTGGCGGCCTGTGCGGTGGCGGGCGTCTCCGGGCACCACACGGCGGGGCTCTCGGTCGGCCTGGTCCTGCTCGGGCTGGGCTGGTCCGGGACGATGGTGGCCGGCTCCACCCTGCTGTCGGAGTCGGTGCCCACTGCCGTTCGGCCCAGCGTGCAGGGGCTCTCCGACCTGACGATGGGCCTGGCCGGGGCCGCCGCCGGCGCGCTGAGCGGGTTCGTCATGCAGGTGGCCGGGTATCCGACGCTCACCCTGCTGGCGGCGATCGCGACGGTGCCCCTGCTGGCGCTAGCGTTGCGTCCGGCGTCCGTACCGGCGCCGGACGAGGAGGACCGACAGTGCGGCTGACCGACTTCTGGACCCGGCTGGAGGAGGTGTTCGGGCGGGGCTACGCGGCCAGCATCGCCTCGGACCAGGTGCTGTCCCAGCTCGGCGGGCGGACCATCGAGCAGGCGCTGAGATCGGGTGAGCAGACCCACGTGGTGTGGCGGGCGGTGGTCGCCGCGTACCCCGACCGGGTGCCTGCGCGGCTACGCTGAGCAGCCATTTCTTCCGGTCCGCGTGTCGCTTGCCGACTCGTACACCTGTTCGGCTATTGTCCACAGCGTGGTGCTCGTCCACAGCTCACGGCCGGTCGGCTGGTTTTCTGTCGGACCCAGCGCCTAGCGTGTCCGCGTGACGAGAAGCTCAGCAGCAAAGACGCCGGCGAAGGCAGGGGTGGCAAACATGGCGGCAGGGCCCGACCGGGAGAAGGCGCTCGACCTTGCTCTCGCCCAGATCGACAAGCAGTTCGGCAAGGGCTCGGTGATGCGGCTGGGGGAGCGGCCGGTTGTCCAGACCTCGGTCATCCCGACCGGTTCCATCGCGCTCGACGTGGCGCTCGGCGTGGGCGGTCTGCCCCGCGGCCGGGTCGTCGAGATCTACGGCCCGGAGTCCAGCGGTAAGACGACGGTGGCACTGCACGCGGTGGCCAACGCCCAGCGGGCCGGCGGCATCGCCGCCTTCGTCGACGCCGAGCACGCGCTCGACCCGGACTACGCGAAGGCCCTCGGCGTCGACACCGATGCCCTGCTGGTCTCCCAGCCGGACACCGGCGAGCAGGCGTTGGAGATCGTGGACATGCTGGTCCGCTCCGGCGCGATCGACATCATCGTGATCGACTCGGTGGCGGCCCTGGTGCCGCGCGCCGAGATCGAGGGCGAGATGGGCGACAGCCACGTGGGCCTCCAGGCCCGGCTGATGAGCCAGGCGCTGCGGAAGATCACCGGTGTGCTCAACAACACCGGCACCACGGCGATCTTCATCAACCAGCTCCGCGAGAAGATCGGCGTGATGTTCGGCAGCCCGGAGACCACCACCGGTGGCCGGGCGCTGAAGTTCTACGCCTCGGTCCGGCTCGACGTGCGCCGCATCGAGAGCCTCAAGGACGGCACCGACGTGGTCGGTAACCGCACCCGGTGCAAGGTCGTGAAGAACAAGGTCGCCGCGCCGTTCAAGCAGGCCGAGTTCGACATCATGTACGGCAAGGGCATCTCCCGGGAGGGCTCGCTCATCGACGTGGGCGTGGAGCAGGCGATCATCCGCAAGTCCGGCGCCTGGTACACGTACGACGGCGACCAGCTCGGCCAGGGCAAGGAGAAGGCCCGGGAGTTCCTCAAGGAAAACCCGGACGTGGCGGCCGAGATCGAGAAGAAGATCCTGGAGAAGCTCGGCGTCGGGGTCGGCGCGGGCGACGCCGCCGGTGGCCCGGAGCTGCCGCCGGTCGACTTCTGACCGGTAGCTGACCAGTGGCAGGACGACGCGCCCGGACGGGGCGGGGCTGGGATGCCAGCCCGCCCCGGTCGGGCGATGCCGACACTCCGCCCCGTCCCCGGCGTGGCCGCCCCGAACCGGCGACCGACCCGGAGGCCGGCGGACAGGCCCCGTCCCGGGACGAGGCCGAGGTGGCGCGGGAGATCTGCCTGCGCCAGCTCGCCCTGCGCCCGCGCACCCGGGCCGAGCTGGCCGCCGCGCTCGTCAAGCGGGGGATCTCCGAGGAGGTTTCCGCCGCAGTGCTCGACCGGTACGACGAGGTCGGCCTCATCGACGACGCGGCCTTCGCCCGGGCCTGGGTGTCCAGCCGGCACGCCGGCCGAGGGCTGGCCCGCCGGGCGCTCGCCAACGAGCTGCGCCGGCGCGGCGTGGACGGCGAGGTGGCCACCGAGGCGCTCGGCGAGCTGGACGAGGAGACCGAGGCCGAGACGGCCCGGGTACTGGTCGAACGGAAGCTGCGCACGGCCCGGGGCGAGCCGGACGCGGTGTTCCGCCGGCTCGTCGGCATGCTCGCCCGCAAGGGCTACCCGCCCGGCGTGGCGATCCGGGCGGTGAAGGACGCGCTCGCCGCGCAGAGCGACGAGGCGGCCGAGTTCGCCGACCGGATCGACGCCGACGCGCTCGCCGACGCGGAGGGCGACGTCGACCGGGACAGCCGTAGCCTCGACTGACCGGCGCGGCCGGCCGTGTGGGATGTCCGGCGGAGGTGGTGGGCGTCCCTGTGGGGTTCGTCAGGCGGTGACCGGCGAGGGCTGTGGTGGGAAGGCGGCATCGATGTTGAAGGCGTGTCTCAACGGCGGCCGGAGCCGGGCCGAACACCCCGCCGTGCCGGTTACCCCGGCCGAGTTGGCCGCCGACGCGTATCGCTGCGCCGCCCTCGGGGTCGCGGCGGTACACGTCCACCCACGCGACGCCGACGGCGCGGAGTCGCTCGCCCCGGCGGCGGTCGACGCGGCGGTCGCCGCGCTGCGCGCCGCCTGCCCCGGGCTGCCGGTCGGCGTGAGCACCGGCGCGTGGATCGAGCCGGATCCGGCCGCCCGGGTGGCCGCCGTGCGGGCCTGGCGGGTGCCGCCCGACTTCGCGTCGGTCAACGTGCACGAGGTCGGTGCCGAGCAGGTGGCGGCGGCGCTGGTCGAGCGGGGCGTGGCCGTCGAGGCCGGCGTCTGGACCCGGGACGCGGTCCGGGCGTACCGGGGCTGGCGGGTGCCGGCCCTGCGGGTCCTCGTCGAGTGCATGGCCCCCGATCCGGCGGACGCGCTGGTCGACGCGGCCGGCATTCTCGCCGCCCTGCCGCCCGGTGGCCCGCCGGTGCTGCTGCACGCCGAGGGCCCGGCGGTGTGGCCGATGCTCGCCGAGGCCGTCGGTCGCGGGCTCGACACCAGGATCGGGCTGGAGGACACCCTCGTGCTGCCGGGCGGCGCGCCGGCCGCCGACAATGCCGCGCTGGTCGGCGCGGCCCTCGCGGGTGGAGCCCACTGAGCCGAGCAGGGCTGATACCCCGACGGCGGGCGTGCCACGCCACCTTTGTCCGGCGGTGTCCGGCGTCGGATCGGCGTTCGGTGACCCCTTAACTTCGCTCCGTTCGAGGGGTTTGATCATGAGTCCTTGACCAGACGGCCCCCGGAGACCTAGCCTCGCCATACAGGCTCACATTGCCCGACCAGCGCAGGCTAAGCGCACAACATAGATCGTGTAACAGAACAGCATCACTTTGGCCGGCTCGCCGGCCTGCGGTGTCAGCTCCGACAGGCCGGACCGGAGCTGGTGCGACAACTGCATCCGGCTGCCGACGATGCCCGCGGGCACCGCCGGTGGTGAGAGCTACCCATGGCCAGCCGCTCAGGTCGGGCGTCTCAGAGTCGCAGCGTGCGTGCCCAGTGGCACGAGCACTGCGGCGCCGACGTTCAGGGGAGGCGGCCATGACGGGGTGGCACAGGTACACCGGTGGTCCCGACAGGACGGCCGTGGGTCGCGGCGCACCGACCCGTCGGCTTGTTCCGGCCCGCGTCGACGTGGCGGTGCGGTCGTGAACGCCTTCGATGCCCTTATTCTCGCCGTGGTGCTGGTGCTGGCCGTCGTGGTGGTCGGCGCGGTGCTGGTGGGGCTGCGCACGATGCGCCGGATCAGCGCCGCTCCCCGCCCCGAGGACCCGGCCTTCGTCGCCGAGAAGGACCGCCAGGAGCAGTCCCTGGCCGCGCTGCGCACCGCCGCCGACGAGGTGAACAGCACCATCGACGTGGCCAAGTCCGCCGCCGCCGCGGCGCGCGCCGAGGCCGCCGCCGCGAAGGCCGAGGCGAAGGCGGCCCGCTCCGAGGCCGGGCGGGTGCTCGACGGCGCCCGCGCGGAGGCGGACACCGTCCTGGAACGGGCCCACAAGCAGGCCGAGGCGGACGCCGAGCAACTGCGCACGGCGGCTCGGCGCAGCGGCGAACGCGAGGTGGCGGTGCTCGCCTCTACCACCCGGGAACAGGCCGCCGAGGTGGAGCGGCGGGCCGCCCGGATGGACGAGCGGGAGCGGTTGCACACCGAGGAGGTGGAGCGGTTCGCCGGCCGGGAGCGGCAGCTCACCGCCGCCAGCGCCGCCCTGGCCGTCCGGGAGTCCGCGCTGGTCGAGCGGGAACGGGCCCTGGCCGAGGCGGAGGAGCAGGCCCGCCGGGAGCTGGAGCGCGTCGCCGGGCTGACCGTCGACGCCGCCCGCACAGAGCTGATCGAGGCGATCGAGACGCAGGCCAAGCGGGAGGCCGCGCTGCTGGTCCGGGACATCGAGTCGGACGCCCGCAGCACGGCCGATCAGCGCGCCCGGCACATCGTCGTGGACGCCATCCAGCGGATCGCCAGCGAGCAGACCGCGGAGAGCGTGGTCAGCGTCCTGCACCTGCCCGGGGACGAGATGAAGGGGCGGATCATCGGCCGGGAGGGGCGCAACATCCGCGCCTTCGAGTCGGTCACCGGGGTCAACCTGATCATCGACGACACCCCCGAGGCGGTGCTGCTCTCCTGCTTCGACCCGGTGCGGCGCGAGGTCGGCCGGGTCACCCTGGAGAAGCTGGTCCTCGACGGCCGGATCCACCCGCACCGGATCGAGGAGGTCTACGACCTCGCCCGGCAGGAGGTGGAGCAGCTCTGCCGCCGCGCCGCCGAGGATGCCCTCGTCGAGGTCGGCATCACCGAGATCCACGACGAGATGGTCACCCTGCTCGGCCGGCTGCGCTACCGCACCTCGTACGGGCAGAACGTGCTCAAGCACCTGGTGGAGACCGCGCACATCGCCGGGATCATGGCCGCCGAGCTGCGACTGGACGTGCCGACGATCAAGCGGTCGGCGTTCCTGCACGACATCGGCAAGGCGCTCACCCACGAGGTGGAGGGCAGCCACGCCATCATCGGCGCCGACCTGGCCCGCAAGTACGGCGAGAGCGAGGACGTCGTCCACGCCATCGAGGCGCACCACAACGAGGTGCCGCCGCAGACCATCGAGGCCGTCCTCACCCAGGCTTCCGACGCCTGCTCCGGCGGCCGGCCGGGGGCGCGGCGGGAGAGCCTGGAGGCGTACGTCAAGCGGCTGGAGCGGATCGAGGAGATCGCGGCCGGGAAGATCGGCGTGGAGAAGGTCTTCGCCATGCAGGCGGGCCGGGAGATCCGGGTGATGGTCAAGCCCGACGACGTCGACGACATCGGCGCGGCGGTGCTGGCCCGGGACGTGGCCAAGCAGATCGAGGAGGAGCTGACCTACCCGGGTCAGATCCGGGTGACCGTGGTCCGCGAGTCCCGGGTCACCGAGATCGCCCGCTGACCGGCGGGCAGGGGCAGGGGCGGCCCCGGATCGACCGGAAACGCCGACGGGCGGGTGGAAACCTCTCCACCCGCCCGTCGGCGATCAGGACCGGAAGGTTACACCATCCGGGAGGCGTCCGCGCCGGCATCCTGGGCCGGGAGCACCTTTGCGGCGGTGCGTGGCATCCGCCCCATCCGCTTCTGCAACCACCACGCGAAGATCGACAGCAGGCCGCAGATGGCGATGTAGATCGCCCCGACGATCAGGTACGTCGGCACGTACGGCAGGCCGAACGCCAGCCGGCCGCCGATCTGCTTGCCGACGAAGAGCAGCTCCGGATAGGTGATGATGAAGCCGAGCGCCGTGTCCTTGAGCAGCACCACGAGCTGGCTCACGATCGCCGGCAGCATCGACCGGACCGCCTGCGGCAGCAGGATCAGCCGCAGCACCTGGTTCTTGCGCAGGCCGATGGCGTACGCGCCCTCGGTCTGGCCGTAGGGGACCGCGTTGATGCCGGCGCGGAAGATCTCCGCCAGCACCGAGCCGTTGTAGAGCACCAGGCCGATGACCAGGGCCCAGAGCTTGTCGATCGACCAGCCGTACTGCAACGGCACGTAGTAGCCGAAGAAGATCAGGATCAGCAGCGGGATGGCCCGGAACAGCTCGACCACGAACGTGGCCGGCGCGCGCAGGACCCACTTGTCGCTGAGCCGGGCGCTGGCGAAGACCGCGCCGAACAGCAGCGCCAGCACCGTGGCGATGCCGGCCGCCTTGAGGGTGGCCCACAGACCGGCGACAAGTTCCCGCTGCACCGCGGCGTACTGGAACTGCTCCCACTTTCGGGCCTCGAACTGGCCGGTGTCGTAGAACTTCCAGCCGACCCAGGCGAGCAGCGCGACGATGCCGATGATCGAGGCGATGCCGAGGATCGCGTTGCGCCGCCGGGCCTTCGGCCCGGGCAGGTCGTAGAGAACCGAAGCCTGGCTCACCGGTCCCACCCTCCGTTCGCGACTGCGGAATTCGCACGTTCGGTCATCGGGCAGCCTCTGTTTGCGACTGCGGGGCTCGCAAGCTCACTCCTCGCGCTCACCGTGCCACCCGCCACTTGCGCTCCATGAACCGCTGCAACGCCACGAGCGGCAGGATCAGGATCAGGAAGCCGATGGTGATCCAGAGCAGGACGGCGAACTGCGGCTCGCCCCGCTCGGCCATGTACGCCGGAATGGCGCCCGCCTCCAGCACCGAGAAGCCGGCCGCGATGGTGGTGTTCTTCAGCATCGCGATGAACACGCTCATCATCGGCGGCACCATCGCCCGCAGCGCCTGCGGTAGCACGATCAGGGTCAGCACCTGGGCGAAGGTCATGCCCAGCGCCCGGGCGGCCTCGGCCTGCCCGGTGGCGACCGTGTTGACACCGGAGCGGACCACCTCGCAGACGAACGCCGAGGTGTAGACCGTCAGCGCCACGTAGGCGCTGTCGTCGTAGTCGATGTTCACGTCCAGCTTCGGCACCGCGAAGACGAGGAACGCGAAGACCAGGGTCAGCGGGGTGTTCCGGACGATGTTGACGTACGTCGTGCCGAACGCCCGCAGCGCCGGCACGGGGGAGACCCGCATCGCGCCGAGAAGGGTTCCGAGGACGAGGCTGCCAACCGCGGCGATCAGGAACAGCTGAACGGTGGTGGTGAACCCGTCCCGGTACAGGATCCAGTTGTCCGTCAGGACGCGGAAGAACTCGCCCATGCCTCGCTCTCAGTCCTCGGGAGGGCGCCGGGCGGGGAGGACCCCGCCCGGCGCCGCGACGCGTGGTGAACCGTCGGTCAGTAGCGCTCGAGCGGCGGCGGGGTCGCCGACGAACCGGACTTGCCGAGCGTGCCGTCGTAGATCTTCTGCCAGGTGCCGTCCTTGTACGCGGCCTCGATCTGGGTGTTGACGTAGTCGCGCAGGGCCTTGTCCTCCTTGGGCAGGCCGATGCCGTACTTCTCGGTGCTGAACGGCTGGCCGACGACCTTGAGCCCCTCCGGGTTCTGCGCGGCGTAGCCCTTGAGGATGGCGTCGTCGGTGGTGACGGCGTCGACCTTCTTGTCGAGCAGCTGCGAGACGCACTCGGAGTAGGTCTTGAACTCGACGATGTTCTCACCCTCGGTCAGGCCCTCGTCCCGGACCCGCTGGATCGGGGTGGAGCCGGTGGCCGAGCAGACCTTCTTGCCCTTGAGGGTGTCCTTGCCGGTGATCGCCGTCTCGTCCTTGCGGACCAGCAGGTCCTGGCCGGCGATGAAGTACGGGCCGGCGAACGAGATGTCGTTCTTGCGCTTGTCGGTGATCGAGTAGGTGCCGACGTAGTAGTCGATCTCGCCGCCCTTGATCGCGGTCTCCCGGTTGGCGGAGGCGATCTCCTTGTACTCGATCTTCGCCGGGTCGACGCCGAGCGTGCTGGCGACGTACTGGGCGATCTCGATGTCGAAGCCGCAGCGCTTGCCCTGGGCGTCCTTGTAGCCGAGGTTCGGCTGGTCGAACTTGACGCCCACGGTGACCTTGCCGGCGCTCTTGATCTTCGTGAACGCCGGGCTGCCGGCGACGTTGGCGTCCGCCTTCGGGGTGAAGGTCGCGCCGGACGACGTGCAGGAGTCACCCTGCGCGCCGCCGGAGGCGTTGCCGCCGCCGCTCGGGGTGGGGCTCCCCTCCTTGCCGCAGGCCGCGGCCGAGAGGGCGAGTGAGGCCATCATGGCGACCGCCGCCACGCGCTTGATACGCATACTTCTCTCCTTCTACGAGCGGAGCCCGCCAGGGGACGACGCGCTCCACGGACGGACGCCTAGTGCGTCAGGATCTTCGACAGGAAGTCCTTGGCGCGCTCGCTGCGCGGGTTGGCGAAGAATTCGGCCGGGGGAGCGTCCTCGACGAGCTGACCGTCGGCCATGAAGATGACCCGGTTGGCCGCGTGCCGGGCGAAGCCCATCTCGTGGGTGACCACGACCATGGTCATGCCCTCGCGGGCGAGCGAGGTCATCACGTCCAGCACCTCGCCCACCATCTCCGGGTCCAGCGCGCTGGTCGGCTCGTCGAAGAGCATCGCCTTGGGCTGCATGGCCAGCGCGCGGGCGATCGCCACCCGCTGCTGCTGACCGCCGGAGAGCTGGGCGGGGTACTTGTCGGCCTGGTTGGCGATGCCCACCCGGTCCAGCAGGGCCAGCCCGCGCTCCCGCGCGCTCGCCGGCTTCTCCTTGCGGACCTTGACCGGGCCGAGGGTGACGTTCTCCAGGATCGTCTTGTGCGCGAAGAGGTTGAACGACTGGAACACCATGCCGACCTCGCTGCGCAGCTTGGCCAGCGCCTTCCCCTCAGCCGGGAGGACCTGGCCGTCGAAGGTGATGGTGCCGGAGCTGATCGGCTCCAGCCGGTTGATCGCCCGGCACAGCGTCGACTTCCCGGACCCGGACGGGCCGATCACCACGACGACCTCGCCCCGGCCGACCGAGAGGGAGACGTCCTGCAGCACGTGCAGCGGCCCGAAGTACTTGTTGACCCCGTCCAGCACGATGAGCGGTTCGCCCGTCGTCACGTCGTCCACCGTCCCTGTCGTCGTGTACGCCAGGGAGTCGGATGACCCCCGGTCCGGCCACTGTAGGCGGGCCGAGATGGCGGAACGCAACTCGTCTGGTCACGGTGCGGTAACACCGGTAACGATCCGCTCCGGGAGTCCGAATTCCGGGCCGGACGGCCGGCCGGGTGGCGGGGGCCACCCGCTCTCGGAGACCATTGGGGGATGACCGAACCGGTGCGTCTGACCGAATACGCCCGCGGTGGCGGGTGCGCGTGCAAGATCCCGCCCGGCGAGCTGGAGACGCTGGTCGCCGGCCTCGGCCCCGCCAGCGGCACGGCCGAGCTGCTGGTCGGCCTCGACCACGGCGACGACGCCACGGTGGTCCGCCTCGACGAGCGGACCGGCCTGGTCAGCACCGCCGACTTCTTCACCCCGGTCGTCGACGACGCGTACGACTGGGGGCGGATCGCCGCCGCGAACGCGCTTTCCGACGTGTACGCCATGGGTGGCACGCCGCTGGTCGCGCTCAACCTGCTCTGCTGGCCCCGGGAGCGGCTGCCGATCGAGCTGGCCGGGGAGGTGCTGCGCGGCGGCCAGGACGTGGCCCGGCAGGCCGGCTGCCACCTGTCCGGCGGGCACAGCGTCGACGACGACGGCCCGAAGTACGGCCTCGCGGTCACCGGTGTGGTCCGGCCGGAGGAGCTGATCACGCTGGACGCCGGGCGGGCCGGGCTGCCGTTGTCGCTGACCAAGCCGCTCGGCGTGGGGGTGCTCAACACCCGGCACAAGGCCACCGGGGAGTGGTTCGCCGAGGCGGTGGCCTCGATGGCGGCGCTGAACCGGGACGCCGCCCGCGCGGCGGTCGCCGCCGGGGTCCGCTGCGGCACCGACGTGACCGGCTTCGGGCTGCTCGGGCACGCCTCGAAGCTGGCCCGGGCCAGCCGGCTCACGGTGGCGATCGACGCGGCCCGGGTGCCCTACCTGCCGGGCGCGCGGCAGGCCGTCCGCGACGGGTACGTCAGCGGCGGCACCCGCCGCAACCTGGACTGGGTCGCCCCGTGGACCGACTTCGGCGCGGCCGGCGAGGCGGAGCGGCTGCTGCTGGCCGACGCTCAGACCTCGGGCGGGCTGCTGGTCGCCGGCGAGCTCCCGGGGGCCACGGTGATCGGCGAGCTGCTGCCGCGCGGCGACCACCTCGTCGTGGTGCGCTGAACCGGGCTGTAGCGCCGGGCCGCGCAGAGCAGGGCTGTGATCGTCGATCGGAGCGGGTGCCGGGTGGTCACCATACCCGATAAACTGTCATCTTCCCGTCACTACCCGCAACGGCGGGTAAGGAAATTTTGCCCAGAATGGTCACAGACCGGTAACTTGCGCCCGGCTGAGGTCAAATGCCCCCCACCATCGTCATTAAGGCCCGATCCGGAGGCCGGTGGGACGAACGCAGCGAGGAGGCGGCATGACCGAGCTGTGGAACTGGAGAATCGACGGGGTACCCCCGGTGGAGGTCTACCCGGCGTTGGCCGAGGCCCTGGGGCGGGTGGTGATGCCGCTCGCGGTGGCCGACCCCGCCCGGCTGCCCACGTACGCGGTGATCTGCGACGTCTGGCAGGCGCCGGGGGAGTTCGGCACGATCGTGGACTGCTACGGGGTGCCCGAGAGCCTGCCCGAGCTGCCCGGCATCGCCGCGCTGGCCCGGCTGCTCGGCCGTAACTGCCTGCTGCGCGACGACACCCTCGACGCCGGCCGGCACCTGCTGGTCGCACCCGACGGCACGATCCGCCCGGTGCACTTCGACGTCGCCGAGACCGACGACGGCGAGGTGCTGGGCAACCAGCGCCTCTGCACGCTGGCCAACCCCGGCTGCCGGGGCTGGTCCCGGTGCCACCGCTCCAGGTGGGCCCCGGACTCGGTCGTCCCGGCCCTGGCCGCCGCCTGACCGGGCCAGCCCTCGCGGTGCGCCCGGCGAACCCACGCCGACCACCCCCACCCCTGCGCGCACTTTCATGGAATATTTGGCGTCGGCGCGCCTATGGCCACACATTCCGTGAAAGTGCGGGCACCGGAACGCCGGGAGCACGCAGGGGTGGGGCGGGGCGTCCGGGTCAGGCCCCGGCGGCCGGCTGCTGGCTCCCGCCGCGGACCACCAGCTGGTCCAGCAGGGTCGCGGTGGCCTCGGCGACGGCGGCCACCGCCGCGTCGAACGCCGCCGCGTTGTGCGCGGCCGGCGCCCGGAATCCGGAGATCTTCCGGACGTACTGCAACGCCGCCGCCTCGACGTCGGCCCGGGTCACCTCCGGCACGTACGGCTCACGCAAGGTCTTGATGCTTCGGCACACGGCTCCTCCTCGTTCGAGTTGATCGGCTCGCCCGGATACGCTGTCCGGGTCATGACTACCGCAGCGGCGGGCAGCCCGCGCACCTACCAGGTGCGCACGTACGGCTGCCAGATGAACGTGCACGACTCCGAGCGCATCTCCGGCCTGCTGGAACAGGCCGGTTACCTGCGTGCCGCCGAGGCCGACGACAACCCGGACGTGGTGGTGTTCAACACCTGCGCCGTCCGGGAGAACGCCGACAACCGGCTCTACGGCAACCTGGGTCATCTGCGCCCCGTGAAGGACAAGCATCCGGGAATGCAGATCGCCGTCGGCGGTTGTCTCGCCCAGAAGGACCGCGGCGACATCGTCCGCAAGGCCCCCTGGGTGGACGTGGTGTTCGGCACGCACAACATCGGCTCGCTGCCGGTGCTGCTGGAGCGGGCCCGGCACAACGCCGCCGCCGAGGTGGAGATCCTCGAATCCCTCGACGTCTTCCCCTCGACGCTGCCGACGCGGCGCGAGTCGACGTACGCCGGCTGGGTGTCGATCTCGGTGGGCTGCAACAACACGTGCACGTTCTGCATCGTGCCCTCCCTGCGCGGCAAGGAGAAGGACCGCCGCCCCGGCGACATCCTGTCCGAGGTCCGCGCCCTGGTCGACGAGGGCGTGCTGGAGGTGACCCTGCTCGGGCAGAACGTCAACTCCTACGGCGTCGAGTTCGGCGACCGGTACGCGTTCGGCAAGCTGCTGCGGGCCTGCGGGGACATCGACGGGCTGGAGCGGGTCCGGTTCACCAGCCCGCACCCGAAGGACTTCACCGACGACGTGATCGCCGCGATGGCCGAGACCCCGAACGTCTGCCCCTCGCTGCACATGCCGTTGCAGTCCGGCTCGGACGACGTGCTGAGGGCGATGCGCCGGTCGTACCGGTCGGAGAAGTACCTGGGGATCATCTCCAAGGTCCGGGCGGCGATGCCGGACGCGGCGATCACCACCGACATCATCGTCGGCTTCCCCGGCGAGACCGAGGCGGACTTCCAGCGCACCCTGGACGTGGTCCGCGAGTCCCGGTTCTCCTCGGCGTTCACCTTCCAGTACTCCAAGCGCCCCGGCACCCCGGCCGCGACGATGGACGGCCAGATTCCCAAGCAGGTGGTACAGGAGCGGTACGAGCGGCTGATCGCCACGGTCGAGGAGATCACCTGGGCGGAGAACAAGCGGCTGGTCGGGGAGACCCTCGAGGTGCTGGTCGCCGTCGGCGAGGGTCGCAAGGACGAGCGCACCGGCCGGATGTCCGGCCGGGCCCGCGACGGCCGCCTCGTGCACTTCGCGACGGGCGCAGCCGGAGCGAACGGCCAGCTCGGTGCGACGGGCGCAGCCGCAGCGAACGGCCAGCCGGGCGACGCGGGGGCCCTCGCTGGGCGGATCCGTCCCGGGGACATCGTGCACACCACGGTCACGTACGCCGCCCCGCATCACCTCAACGCAGACGGCGTGCCACTGTCGCACCGCCGTACCCGGGCCGGTGACGCAGCCGAGGCGGGCCGCTCCCCGCGTACCCCCGGGGTGTTGCTCGGCCTGCCCACGATCGGGGCGCCGGCCGCGGCCCCGGCGTCGACGACCGGCTGCGCCGCCCACTGACGCGATCGGGGCCCGCCGCACGGGCGGGCCCCGACCAGCCTTGCGACGATCAGACCGAGATCTTGCCGCCGCCCGCGCCGCCCGTCAGACCGCTGCCGGAGCCCACGAGGTGGTTGTTCCGGGCGACCAGGGTGCCCGGGGCGGCGAGGGTCCGGACAGGCGGAAGCCCCCGGTCCCGGGGTGGGACCGGGGGCTCCCGGCGTTGCTGGGCTCAGCCGGCCTGCTCGGCGAGCTGGAGGAACTGACGCTTCGAGGCGAGTGCCTGCTCGGCATCCTTGACCCGCCGGGCGTCCCCGGCGGCCTGGGCCCGGGCCAGCCGCTCCTCGGCCTCGGTGACCTGCATCCGCATCTGGGCCAGCAGCGGGTTGTCCTCCTTGGTGGTCCGCCGCCACGCGGAGTCCATCACCTCGCGGACCTTGTCGTCGATCGCGCGCAGCCGGCGCTCCAGCCCGGCAGCCGCCTCCCGAGGCACCCGGCCGGCCTCGTGCCACTGCGCCTGGATGTCCCGAAGCTTGGCCTGGGCACCCTTGGGGTCGGCGTCGATGTTCAGCGCCTCCGCCTCGGCGAGCAGCGCCTGCTTGCGCTCCAGGTTGCCCCGCTGCTCGTCGTCCCGGGCCGAGAAGACCTCGCTGCGCCGAGTGAAGAAGGCGTCCTGGGCCGCCCGGAACCTCTCCCAGAGCTTCTGCTCGGCCTCCTTGGAGGCGCGCGGGGCCGCCTTCCACTGGGTCATCAGGTCCTTGAGCTGGTTGGCCGTGGCCGCCCAGTCGGTGGACTCCTTCAGCTTGTCCGCCTCGGCGACCAGCTCCTCCTTGACCTGCTGCGCCTGCTTGCGCTCAGCGTCCAGGGTGGCGAAGTGGGCGCCCCGGCGGCGGGTGAAGGCGTCCCGCGCAGCGGCGAAGCGCTTCCACAGCTCACCGTCGGCCTTCTTGTCGACCCCACGGACGGTCTTCCACTCGTCGAGGATCTCCTTGAGCCGGTCGCCGGCGGTCTTCCAGCCGGTCGACTCCGCTGCCAGCTTCTCCGCCTCCTCCACCAGGGCGGTCTTGCGGGCCAGCGCCTCGACCCGGGCCGCGTCCTTGGCGGCGCGGGCCTCGCCGGCCTTCTCCTCGGCGACGACGGCGAGCTTGTCCAGCCGCGCGACCAGCGCGTCGATGTCGCCGACGACGTGCGCCTCGGCGAGCGAGGCGCGGATCCGGCGGATGGTGGTCAGCGATCCGCCGGCGTCAGCCGCGCCCGAGTTGAGCCGCGCCTCGGTCAGGTTCACCTCGGTGACCAGGTCCGCGAAGCGGCGGGCGAAATGGGCCAACCCCTCCTCAGGGGCTCCCGCCTGCCAGGATCCGACCACCCGCTCGCCCTCGGCGGTCTTGACGTACACGGTGCCGTCCGCGTCCACCCGTCCGAAGGCCGTCCAGTCGCTCATGTGCCCATCCTCGATCTCCCGGCGTCAACGGGACAAGCCCGCGATCGCCGCCACGGCGCAGCAAAGTTACTCCCGGCATTGTCACAGGTCCGCCCCCGTCCGCGTCGAGCGCCTGTCGTCGACCGTGACCATACGGTGTCCTAGGGCCGGATGACCGGATCGGCGCGGGGACGCACCGGCGGGTCCGGCTACGGTGAACGGGTGCCTCTGGTCGCCGCCGCCGTCTGCCCCCATCCGCCTCTGCTCGTGCCGGAAGTGGCCGGCGCCGCCGCCGGCGAGCTGGACGAACTCCGCGCCGCCTGCGCCGCGGCCGTGACCCGGCTGCTCGCCGCCGGGCCGGACGCGATCGTGCTGGTCGGCGCCGGGCCGGCGACCCTGTCGTTCGGGTCCGCCGACTACGGCTCGCTGCGGGCGTACGGGGTGGACCGGCAGGTGCGGCTGTGGCGGGTCAACTGCGCGGGGGGTGAGCGACTCCCGCTGAGCCTGACGATCGGCGCGTGGCTCCTCGGCCGCTCCGGCACCGGGCTGCCCCGGTTCGCACACGCGATCGCCGCCGACGCGCCCCCGCAGGAGTGCGCCCGGGTCGGCATCGAGCTGGTCGGGGCGGCGGCGGACCACCGGGTGGCGCTGCTGGTGCTGGGGGACGGGTCGGCGTGCCGCGGTACGAAGGCGCCCGGCTACGACGACCCGCGCGCGCAGGCGTACGACGACCGGGTGGCCCGGGCCCTGGCCGACGCCGACGCCGAGGCCCTGCTCGGCCTGGACCCGGCGCTGTCGGCGGAGCTGAGCGTCGCCGGCCGGGCACCCTGGCAGGTGCTGGCCGGGGCGGTCCGGGCTGCGGGCGGTGACTGGCGCGGCGAACTGGGCCACCACGACGCGCCCTACGGCGTCGCCTACCTCGTGGCCAACTGGGAGCCGGCGTGAGCGCGGCGGACGCGGGCGGCGTCCCGCCCGGCGCGGTGGTGGCGGTGGTCGGGCCGACCGCCGCCGGGAAGTCCGCGTTGAGCATCGCCCTCGCGCACGCCCTGGACGGCGAGGTGATCAACGCCGACTCGATGCAGCTCTACCGGGGGATGGACATCGGCACCGCGAAGCTCACCCGGGCCGAGCGGGAGGGCGTGCCGCACCACCTGCTCGACATCTGGGAGGTGACCGAGCCGGCCAGCGTCGCCGAGTACCAGCGGCTGGCCCGCGCGGCGGTCGACGACGTCCTGGCCCGGGGCCGGGTGCCGCTGCTGGTCGGCGGCTCCGGCCTGTACGTGCGGGCGGTGCTGGAGCGGTTCGAGTTCCCCGGCACCGACCCGGTCGTGCGGGAGCGGCTGGAGGCGGAGCTGGCCGAGGCCGGCCCGGCCCCCCTGTACGCGCGGCTGCGCGCGGCGGACCCGGCCGCGGCCGGGGGCATCCTGCCCGGCAACGGCCGGCGGATCGTCCGCGCCCTGGAGGTGATCGAGCTGACCGGGGCGCCGTTCACCGCGTCCCTGCCCCAACCCACCCCGTACTACCCGTCCGTGCAGCTCGGGGTGGACCTGGACACCACGGCGCTGGACGAGCGGATAGCCCTGCGGGTGGACCGGATGTGGGCCGACGGCCTGGTCGCCGAGACCCGGGCCCTGGTCGGGCGCGGCCTGCCCGAGGGCCGCACGGCCAGCCGGGCGCTCGGCTACCAGCAGGTGCTGCGCCTGCTCGCCGGGGAGCTGACCGAGAGCGGGGCGCACGACGAGACGGTCCGGGCCACCCGCCGGTTCGTCCGCCGGCAGCGCTCCTGGTTCCGTCGCGATCCCCGGATCCACTGGCTGGACTCCGCTGCCCCGGGCCTGGTCGCCGACGCCCTGCGTCTCGTCCCCGCCGCTGCGCGATGATGGGGGCGTGGAGTTCACCAAGGGGCACGGCACCGGCAACGACTTCGTCATCCTCCCCGACCCGGACGGCGCGCTCGACCTGACCCCGGGGATGGTCGCCGCGCTGTGCGACCGGCGGCGGGGCCTCGGCGCGGACGGCGTACTGCGGGTGGTGCGGGCCGCCAAGCACCCCGAGGGCGCGGCCCTGGCCGGCGACGCCGAGTGGTTCATGGATTACCGCAACGCCGACGGGTCGGTCGCCGAGATGTGCGGCAACGGCGCCCGGGTCTTCGTCCGCTACCTGCTGGAGACCGGGCTGGCCACGCCGTCCGGCGCGGCGCTGCCGGTGGCCACCCGGGCCGGCGTCGTGCGGGCGCTGGTCGAGGGCGACACGGTCTCGGTCGAGATGCGCCGCCCCCGGCTGTACGACGTGGCGACCGCCGCCCTGGGCGGGCTGACCCTGCCGGGCACCGCCGTGGACGTCGGCAACCCGCACCTGGTGTGCGCCCTCCCCGGCGGCCTGGACCTGGCCGGCCTTGACCTGACCCGGGCGCCGGTGTTCGACGCCGGGGTCTTCCCCTTCGGGGTGAACGTCGAGTTCACCGCGCCGGGCGACCCCGTCGACGGCACCGACGTCCACGTGCTCATGCGGGTCTACGAGCGGGGATCCGCCGAGACGCTGTCCTGCGGCACCGGCGCGTGCGCGGTCGCCGCGGTCGCCCTGCGTGACGCCGGCCGGGTTACCGGCACGGCGACGGTCGACGTTCCCGGCGGCCGCCTCACGGTCACGGTGACGGACGAATCCTGCTGGCTCGCCGGCCCCGCCCTCCTGATCGCCACCGGCACAGTCACCCTCCCCGGGTAAAAGCCCGGGTCGATCAAGAAGTTCGCGTCAGATCCGGCCAACCGGCTGACGCAAACCTCTTGATCGATCCGCCCCCAGCGGGGGTCAGGGGGTGGCGCTGGCGGCGGCGGCGATCTCCGGGAGGTCGGCGGGGCCCGGGTCGGCGGCGGGAGCCGGGGCCGGGGACTGGGCAGCGGCGCGGACGGCGGCGGCGACCGCCGGGGCGACCCGGGAGTCGAAGACGCTGGGGACGATGACCGTCGGGTTGATCTTCTCCTCACCTACCACGTCCGCGATCGCCCGGGCGGCGGCGATCGCCATCTCCTCGGTGAACTCCTCGGCGTGCGCGTCCAGCATGCCCCGGAACACGCCCGGGAAGGCGAGCACGTTGTTGATCTGGTTCGGCTGGTCGGAGCGGCCGGTGGCCACCACGGCGGCGTGCTTGCGCGCCTCCCGGGGGTCGACCTCCGGGTCCGGGTTGGCCAGCGCGAAGACGATCGAGTCCTTGGCCATGGTGGCGATGTCGTCGCCGGTGAGCAGGTTCGGCGCGCTGACGCCGATGAACACGTCCGCGCCGCGTACCGCCCCGGGCAGGTCGCCGGAGTAGTTCTCCTTGTTGGTGTTCTCGGCCAGCCACTGCCAGGCCGGGTTGAGCCCGCTCAGGCCGGGGTGCAGGGCGCCCTGCCGGTCGCACGCGACGATGTCGCCGACGCCCTGCCGCAGCAGCAGCTTCATGATCGCGGTGCCGGCCGCGCCGGCGCCGGAGACGACCACCCGGACGTCCGCGAGCTGCTTGCCCACCACGCGCAGCGCGTTGGTCAGCGCGGCCAGCACGCAGATCGCGGTGCCGTGCTGGTCGTCGTGGAAGACCGGGATGTCGAGCAGCTCGCGCAGCCGGGCCTCGATCTCGAAGCAGCGCGGTGCGGCGATGTCCTCCAGGTTGATCCCGCCGTACGCGGGCGCGATCGCCTTGACAATCGCCACGATCTCGTCGGTGTCCTGGGTGTCCAGCACCACCGGCCAGGCGTCCACCCCGCCGAAGCGCTTGAACAGCGCCGCCTTGCCCTCCATCACGGGCAGCGACGCGGCCGGCCCGAGGTTGCCCAGTCCGAGCACGGCCGAGCCGTCGCTGACCACCGCGACCGTGTTGCGCTTGATGGTCAACCGGCGGGCGTCCGCCGGGTTCTCGGCGATCGCCATGCAGACCCGGGCCACCCCCGGGGTGTACGCCCGGGACAGCTCGTCACGGTTGCGCAACGCCACCTTCGAGCTGACCTCGATCTTGCCGCCGAGGTGCAGCAGGAACGTGCGGTCGGAGACCTTGCGGACGTCCACCCCGTCGAGCGCGGTGAGCGCGTCGACCACCTGGTCGGCGTGGCCGGCGTCGGCGGTGTCGCAGGTCAGGTCGACGAGCACGTGCGTCGGGTCGGAGTCGACCACGTCCAGCGCGGTGACGATCGCCCCGGCCTCGCCGACCGAGGTGGTCAGCCGGCCGATCGAGGAGGCGTCAGCGGGCACGGCGATCCGGATGGTGATCGAGAACCCGGCACTCGGAAGTCGGGTGATGGCCACGGGAATGCCTCCGTCAACGCTGATCGGCCGGTCGTATGTCGCCCCGCATTTCTACCCGCCCGCACCGGTCGCGTCGCATTCGCCCCCACTTTTGGTGGTCCATCCGACGGGCATATAGCGGGTGCGTCCGACGTTGCCACATGTCAGGATTGCTCGTACGCGACGGAGAGCCGTCGCTCCGCTACAGAACGGACAGGGAGGCGCACTTGCGCAACCAGGAGACCTACGTACCCCTCTCAGACGACGAACTTGACGCCACCACCGGGGGGTTCGAGCTGTCGGAGCGGCAGGCGCTGCGGCGGGTCCCTGGCCTCTCCACCGAGCTCACCGACGTCACCGAGGTCGAGTACCGCCAGCTCCGGCTGGAGCGGGTCGTCCTCGTCGGGGTCTGGACCGAGGGCAGTCAGACCGACGCCGAGAACTCGCTCACCGAGCTGGCGGCGCTGGCCGAGACGGCCGGCTCGCAGGTGCTGGAGGGGCTGATCCAGCGCCGCAACCGCCCCGACCCGGCGACGTACATCGGCCGGGGCAAGGTCGACGACCTCGGGTCGATGGTGCTCTCCTCCGGCGCCGACACGGTGATCTGCGACGGTGAGCTGTCCCCGTCCCAGCTCCGCAACCTGGAGCAGCGCACCAAGGTCAAGGTGGTCGACCGCACCGCGCTGATCCTGGACATCTTCGCCCAGCACGCCAAGAGCAAGGAGGGCCGGGCGCAGGTCGAGCTGGCCCAGCTCGAATACCTGCTGCCCCGGCTGCGCGGTTGGGGCGAGACGCTGTCCCGGCAGACCGGTGGGTCCGGTCGCGGCGGCGGCGCGGGCGGCGGCGTGGGCGTGCGCGGTCCCGGTGAGACCAAGCTGGAGACCGACCGGCGTCGCATCCGGCACCGCATCGCCCGGCTGCGCCGGGAGATCAAGGCCATGAA
This sequence comes from Micromonospora sp. NPDC002296, assembly GCF_040296145.1. Lineage (NCBI taxonomy): Bacteria > Bacillati > Actinomycetota > Actinomycetes > Micromonosporales > Micromonosporaceae > Micromonospora > Micromonospora sp. NPDC002296. Next base: position 53,681 of record NZ_JBEOWQ010000014.1, on the reverse strand, counting down.
GACGGTACGCCAGACCAAGCGCTCCCGCCGCTCCCGCAACGCCGTCCCGGCCGTGACGATCGCCGGCTACACCAACGCCGGCAAGTCGAGCCTGCTCAACCGGCTGACGGGGGCCGGGGTGCTGGTGGAGAACGCGCTGTTCGCCACCCTGGACCCGACCACCCGCAAGGCCACGGCCCCCGACGGCCGGATCTACACCCTCTCCGACACCGTCGGCTTCGTCCGGCACCTGCCGCACCAGATCGTCGAGGCGTTCCGCTCGACCCTGGAGGAGGTCGCCGAGTCAGACCTGGTGGTGCACGTCGTCGACGGCGCCCACCCGGACCCGGAGGAGCAGGTCCGGGCGGTCCGCGAGGTGCTCGCCGAGGTGGGCGCCGACCGGCTGCCCGAGCTGCTGGTGATCAACAAGACCGACGCGGCCGACGAGGAGACCCTGCTGCGGCTCAAGCGGCTCTGGCCGGACGCCGTCTTCGCCTCGGCCCGCTCGGGGCGGGGGATCGACGAGGTCCGGGCGGCCATCGAGGACCGGCTGCCCAGCCCGGCGGTGGAGGTCCGAGCGGTGCTCCCGTACGACCGGGGTGACCTGGTGGCCCGGGTGCACCGGCAGGGCGAGGTGCTCAGCACCGCCCACCTGCCCGAGGGCACGCTGCTGCACGTGCGGGTCGGTGAGGCGCTCGCCGCCGAGCTCACCCCGTACGCCGTACAGGAGACACCCGTCGCCGTCCCCACCCGCTGAGTGACCCCCGGGGCCGGTACAGCCGGCCCCGGGGATCGCGGTGTTTTCGCCGGGGCGACGTCCCGGCCGGCGGGCCGGATCGGCGTCGGCCGGGCGGTGCCGGCCGGGCCGGGTCCGTGCCGTCCGGTCGTGAGTGGCGGCTCAAATGTCGCGTCCCGGCGTGACTCCGGTATTCACGTGGCATGCGACACTGAACCCCATGCGCCGCGCTGTTTCCTCGGTCACGGTTGCCCTCGGCCTGCTCGGGGCGACCGTGGCGCTCTCCGGGGCCGCTCTGTCCGCGCCCGCCCCGGCGGCCGCCGCACCCGAGCCGACTCCCGGCAAGAAGCGCTGCACGGTCGTCGACGAGCGGCTGCGGGAGATCTCGGGCCTGGTGGCCACGAAGAGCGGATACGTGGTGGTCAACGACGGCACCGACGTCGAGAGCCACAAGCGGGTGTTCTTCCTCGACACCAAGTGCAAGCTGGCGAGTGAGCCGGTGCGCTACTCGGGGAAGGGTCCGCTCGACACCGAGGACCTCGCGCTCTCGCTGGACGGCAAGAAGCTGTGGATCGCTGACATCGGCGACAACATCAGCGCCAAGCGGCGCGAGCGGGTGGCGGTGTGGAGCATGCCGGCCGACGGGTCGGCCAAGCCGGTGCTGCACCGGCTCTCCTACCCCGAGGGCAAGCCGCACGACGCCGAGGCGCTGCTGATCGGCGACGACGGCAAGCCGCTGATCATCACCAAGGTGGCCAGCGGCAAGGCCGAGATCTTCACCCCGTCGGGCAAGCTCAGGACCGGCGACACCGAACCGGTGCCGATGACCAGGGCCGGCGAGGTGTCGCTGCCGAAGACGACCACCCCGAACGTGCTGAACACGATCGGCCGGGTCGCCGTCACCGGCGCAGCCCGCTCGCCCGACGGGACGAAGGTGGTGCTGCGCACGTACGCGGACGCCTTCGAGTACGACGTGTCGAACGGCGACATCGTCGGGGCGCTGACCGGCGGCAAGCCCCGGGTGACCCCGCTGACGGACCCGTTCGGCGAGGCGATCTCCTACACCCCGGACGGCAAGTCTTTCGTCACGGTCTCCGACGGCGGTGAGCTGGCCCCGGACGACCCGATCGACATCCTGGGCTACGTCCCCTCCACCACGGGCGCCGAGGCGCTGACCGGTGGCGATGCCGGCCCGCCCAAACCGGCGGCGGGGAAGTCCTGGCTGGAGGGGCTGAGCCTCGACCAGATCACGTACCTGATCGCCGCGGTCGGCGTGATCGGCGCGTTGATGGTCGGCGCGGGCATCCTCGGCATCGTGCGGGCGCGGAAGCGCCCCGCGCCGGCCGGCGGTCCGAAGGCCCGCCCGGACGTGCCCGAACGGGACGAGTTCCCGCTGGACGACGGCCCGGACGAGCCCGGCTACGGCCGCCCCGCCGAGGGCCCACCGCCGGGCGGGGACCGTTCGCGTGGCGGGGTCTACGGCGGCGCGCCGGCCGCCGGTGGTGTGTACGGCGAGGGCCCGGCCGCCGGCGGCCCGGCCCAGGGCCCCTCCCGCGGGGTCTACGGGGGCGGCGGTGGCCGTCCCGCAGGCGGTGGCCGTCCCGGCGGCGGCCGGCCTCAGGGCGGCGGGGTCTACGGCGGCGGTGGCAGACCGGGCGGTGGCGTCTACCGCGGGGACCAGCCCGCCGGCGGGCAGCCTCCGGGCGGGGGCCAGCCCGGCCGGGACAGCCGGCCGGTGCGCGGCGGGGTGTACGGCGGCGGCGGGCGGGCCGAGCCGCCCCGGCGGGGGCGGGACCCCCGGGACCCGCGCGACTCCCGCGCGGGTCGGCGCGGCGAGGGCGGGCCCGACGACGGGCGGGGCGGCCACGGCGGCCAGGCACCCGGTAGCGGTCGCGGGCACCGCGGCGACCGCTACTGACCGGTCCACCTACCGATCGGTGCCGACGCGGGCACCGGTCGCCGGCGGCATGATCGACGATGCCTCGCTGAGGCTTCGCCGGGGCGACGGCCTGCGGGGCGACGGCCTGCGGGGCGACCGCTGCCCGTCAGCGGTCAGATCCGGCGCAGAACGGCGACGACCCGGCCCATGATGGTGGCGTCGTCGCCGGGGATCGGGTCGAAAGCCGGGTTCTGCGGCATCAGCCAGACGTGGCCGTCCCGGTGGCGGTAGGTCTTCACCGTCGCCTCTCCGTCGAGCATCGCCGCGACGATCTCGCCGGAGTCGGCGGTCGGCTGCTGCCGGACCACCACCCAGTCCCCGTCGCAGATCGCGGCATCGAGCATCGAATCGCCCTTGACCTGGAGCATGAAGACCTCGCCCTCGCCGACCAGCTCGCGGGGGAGGGGGAAGATGTCCTCCACCGCCTGCTCGGCGAGGATCGGCCCACCGGCGGCGATCCGGCCCAGCATCGGTACGTACGCCGGGGTGGGCCGCTGCGAGCGGGACGCCTCGTCGTCGATCATGTCGCTGGGGGCCCGGACGTCCACCGCACGCGGCCGGTTCGGGTCGCGGCGCAGGAAGCCCTTCTTCTCCAGCTCCTTGAGCTGGTAGGCGACGCTGGACGGGGAGACGAGCCCGACGGCCTCGCCGATCTCCCGCACGCTCGGCGGGTATCCGTGCCGATCGACCCAGGTGCGGATGAACTCCAGGATGCGGCGCTGCCGGGCGGTGAGGTCGACCGTGGCCGGGTCGGGGAAGCTGCTGACCACCGGCGTGACCGCTCGCACGGCCGGCTGCCCGGTCCGGCTGCGCGCGGCGCGGGGACGCCGAGTGGCCGGCGGACCCGCCTCGGCGATCTGCTGCGGGTTCTTCGGCCGGCTGGCCCGGTCCTCGGTCACGTCCGTCCTCCCTGGTCGGCGCTGGGTGCCTCGGCGGCTCGTGGTGCGTGTGGGGTGTGGCGACCGGGCGGGGCGGAACCCGCCGCGTCCGGTTGTTCTTGACCGTATAGGTGGGATCGGTCATTTTCAAACATCTGTACGACCTTCGTCGGCGTGTCGGAGCGGGAAACCGCGAAATCCGAACGCCTGTTCTGGTAAACGGTACGCGGCTCTCGAACATAAGTACGAGTTCCCTCGTGCCCTGCCTGCGGTTTCCCGCCCTCGGCGGGTCGGCCGTGACCAGGGGGAGCGGTCCCGCGTTGGGGCTTTCGGCAAGTCGGGGAGGGGGAGTGCGGGACGTGATCCTGATGACGCGCCGGGCGGCTCGGCGAACTTGATTTCGGTCCGCCGGACGCATACGGTCGACCCCTAGATGTAGTAGTCACATGGGCGTAAGTCGCCTACAGGTTGGGTTCAACTACCGACCGCACACTCTGCTGCCGGACCCGGTGGCGGCCCCACGCGGGGCCGGCGCCGCGGTTCTCTGCGTCCGGGGGCGCCCGGTGCGCCCGCCATCGACGAAGGAGGTCAGGCGATGCGGTGCCCGTACTGCAGGCACGCCGACTCCCGGGTCGTCGACTCGCGGGAGGCCGACGACGGCCAGTTGATCCGCCGGCGGCGGTCCTGCCCGGAGTGCGGCAAGCGGTTCACCACCGTCGAGGAGGCGGTGCTCGCGGTGGTCAAGCGCAGCGGGGTGACCGAGCCGTTCAGCCGTACCAAGATCGGCGGTGGGGTGCGCAAGGCGTGCCAGGGGCGGCCGGTCGACGAGGACTCCATCGCCCTGCTCGCCCAGAAGGTCGAGGAGACCATCCGGGCCAAGGGGGCCGCCGAGATCCCCAGCCACGACGTGGGGCTGGCGATCCTGGGTCCGCTGCGGGACCTGGACGAGGTGGCGTACCTCCGCTTCGCCAGCGTGTACCGCTCGTTCGACTCGCTGACCGACTTCGAGCGCGAGATCGAGACGCTGCGGGCCGCCGCCCGCGCCCGCGAGGGCGCCGGGACGGCCGGCGACGCCGGGACGGCGGCGGCGGGGGCCGCCGACCGTGCCGTTTGAGCATTTCCTGAATTGCTGACAGTGCGACGCGCGGCGGGTGACCGCGCAGACGAGGGGGCGGATGAGATGGCGGGGGACGGCGTGACAGCAAGCCGGACGCGGACGAAGGCCGGCGCGGGCCTCAAGGTCGAGCGGGTGTGGACGACCGAAGGGGTCCACCCGTACGACGAGGTGACGTGGGAGCGTCGCGACGTCGTGATGACGAACTGGCGGGACGGCTCGATCAACTTCGAGCAGCGCGGGGTCGAGTACCCCGAGTCCTGGAGCGTCAACGCGGCCAACATCGTGACCACCAAGTACTTCCGGGGCGCGGTGGGCACCCCGGATCGGGAGTGGTCGCTGCGGCAGCTCATCGACCGGGTGGTCAGCACCTACCGCAAGGCGGGCGAGGAGCACGGCTACTTCGCCACCTCGGCCGACGCCGAGGTGTTCGGCCACGAGCTGACCTGGATGCTGCTGCACCAGGTGTTCAGCTTCAACTCGCCGGTCTGGTTCAACGTCGGCACGCCGTCACCTCAGCAGGTCTCGGCGTGTTTCATCCTTTCCGTGGATGATTCGATGGATTCGATCCTCGACTGGTACAAGGAGGAGGGGCTGATCTTCAAGGGCGGCTCCGGCTCCGGGGTCAACCTGTCCCGGATCCGTTCCTCCCGGGAGCTGCTCTCCTCCGGCGGCAACGCCTCCGGCCCGGTCAGCTTCATGCGCGGCGCGGACGCCTCCGCCGGCACCATCAAGTCCGGCGGCGCCACCCGGCGCGCGGCCAAGATGGTCATCCTCGACGTGGACCACCCGGACATCCAGGAGTTCGTGGTCACCAAGGCGCGCGAGGAGGACAAGATCCGCGCGCTGCGCGACGCCGGGTTCGACATGGACCTCGGTGGCGCCGACATCGTCAGCGTGCAGTACCAGAACGCCAACAACTCGGTCCGGGTCTCCGACGAGTTCATGACGGCGGTGGAGACCGGCGGCGGCTTCGACCTGCGCGGCCGGCTCGACGGGCAGACCATCGAGACGGTCGACGCCAAGAAGCTGTTCCGCACCATCGCCCAGGCCGCCTGGGAGTGCGCCGACCCCGGCCTGCAGTACGACGACACCATCAACGACTGGCACACCTGCCCGGAGACCGGCCGGATCACCGCGTCGAACCCGTGCTCGGAGTACCTGCACCTGGACAACTCCTCGTGCAACCTGGCCTCGCTCAACCTGATGAAGTTCCTCCGCGCCGACGGTGGCTTCGAGGTGGAGAAGTTCGTCAGGTCCGTCGAGTTCGTCATCACCGCGATGGACATCTCGATCTGCTTCGCCGACTTCCCGACCGAGAAGATCGGCGAGACCACCCGCGCCTACCGGCAGCTCGGCATCGGGTACGCCAACCTCGGCGCGCTGCTGATGGCCTCGGGCCTGCCGTACGACTCGGAGCAGGGCCGCTCGGTCGCCGCCTCGATCACCTCGCTGATGACCGGCACCGCGTACCGCCGCTCGGCCGAGCTGGCCGGCATCGTCGGTGCGTACGACGGCTACGCCCGCAACGCCGAGCCGCACAAGCGGGTCATGCGCAAGCACGCCGCCGCCAACGACGAGATCAGGCCCACCAGCACCGTGGCCACCGCGATCGTCCGCGAGGCGACGAAGCAGTGGACCCAGGGCAACAAGATCGGTGACAAGTTCGGCTGGCGCAACTCGCAGGCGGCAGTGCTGGCCCCGACGGGCACCATCGGCCTGATGATGGACTGCGACACCACCGGCGTCGAGCCGGACCTGGCGCTGGTCAAGTTCAAGAAGCTGGTCGGCGGCGGTTCGATGCAGATCGTCAACCAGACCGTCCCGCGCGCCCTGCGCAGCCTCGGCTACCCCGAGGAGCAGGTCGAGGCGATCGTCGAGCACATCGCCGACCACGGCCACGTGGTGGACGCCCCCGGCCTCAAGCCGGAGCACTACCCGGTCTTCGACTGCGCCATGGGCGAGCGCTCCATCGCGCCGATGGGGCACGTACGGATGATGGCGGCCGTCCAGCCGTTCATCTCCGGCGCGATCTCCAAGACGGTCAACATGCCGGAGCAGGCCACCGTCGCCGACGTCGAGAAGATCTACTTCGAGGGCTGGAAGCTCGGCCTCAAGGCGCTGGCCATCTACCGGGACAACTGCAAGGTCGGCCAGCCGCTGTCCGTGGCCAAGCCGAACAAGACGCTTGCGCCCGCCGAGGCTCCGGCCGCGGTGGAGAAGACGGTCGAGAAGGTCGTCGAGTACCGCCCGGTGCGCAAGCGGCTGCCGAAGAAGCGCCCGTCGCAGACGGTCAGCTTCTCCGTCGGCGGCGCCGAGGGGTACCTCACCGCGTCGTCGTACCCCGATGACGGCCTCGGCGAGGTCTTCCTCAAGATGTCGAAGCAGGGCTCGACGCTGGCCGGGGTGATGGACGCCTTCTCGGTGGCCATCTCCATCGGCCTGCAGTACGGCGTCCCGCTGGAGACGTACGTCAGCAAGTTCACCAACATGCGCTTCGAGCCGGCCGGCATGACCGACGACCCGGACGTGCGGATGGCCGCCTCGGTGATGGACTACATCTTCCGTCGCCTGGCTCTCGACTTCCTGCCGTACGAGGGCCGCGCGGAGCTGGGCATCTTCACCGCCAAGGAGCGGGCCGCGCAGCTGCGGGCCGAGGCGGAGGCGGAGAGCGCGTCGATCAGCGGTGCGGAGCTGACCGCGATGGCCTCCTCCGCACCGGTCGAGGCGCCGGAGACGAAGACCGGCCCGGTCGCCCAGCCGGCGCAGGAACTGGCCGACGTCGCCGCCGCCAAGCCGGCCCCAACGGTCGGCTCCAGCACCGAACTGCTGGAGGCCGTGATCGGCAAGGCCGCCGACGCGCCGCTCTGCTTCACCTGCGGCACGAAGATGCGCCCGGCCGGCAGCTGCTACGTCTGCGAGGGCTGCGGCTCCACCAGCGGTTGTAGCTGACAGAAGGCAACGAGCCCCGGGCGTTGACGTGCCCGGGGCTCGTGAGCCGGGACCAGGCCACAGGCAACGGAAGCGCGAAGTCGATGACACCGTGCCTCCCTACACTGTCCCGGTGATCCATGAAGCCCTATCGACCGCCGCCGGCTACGCCGAGTTCGCCGCCCGTGAGGCGCACGGCGTGTCGCCCGCGTACGAGCGCCTGGCCCTGGCGGTCTCCCGCGACGCCGGGGTGCTCGCGTTGCTCGACCCGCTCCCGCCGGCCAGGCGGCAGCCCAACCTGCTGTTCGGCGTCGTACGGTTCCTCGGCGGCCCGGTCGAGGACCCGGCCGCGTTTCGCGACTTCGTGATGGCGCACTGGCCGGCGATCGAGGCGGAGCTGCGCGTGCGCGCCACCCAGACGAACGAGGCCGGGCGGTGCGCCGTGCTGCTGCCGGTGCTCGCCGCGCTGCCGCAGCCGCTCGCGCTGCTGGAGGTCGGCGCGTCGGCCGGGCTCTGCCTCTACCCCGACCGGTACGCCTACCGCTACGGCGACCACCTGCTCGGCGCGGGCGAGCCGGTCCTCGACTGCGCGCTCAGCGGGACGGCGCCGCCCGACCGCCTGCCCGAGGTGGTGTGGCGGGCCGGCCTGGACCTGAACCCGCTCGACGTCACCGACCCGGCCGACGTCGCCTGGCTGGACGCGCTCATCTGGCCCGAGCACGCCCACCGCCGGGCCCGGCTGCGGTCCGCCGCGTCCGTCGCGGCGGCCGATCCGCCGCTGCTGGTACGCGGCGATCTGGTGGCCGACCTGCCGGCCCTGGCCGCGCGGGCGCCGGCCGGGGCGACGCTGGTGGTGTTCCACACCTCCGTGCTCTATCTGGTGCCGCCGCCGGGCCGGGCCGCGTTCGCCGAGACGGTACGCGGCCTACCCGGGCACTGGATCTCGAACGAGGCCCCGGACGTGCTGGGGTACGACGGCCTGCCCGACCCGCCGGACGGCGCGCTGCACAACGTGCTCGCGTTGGACGGCACGCCGCTGGCCTGGACCCGCCCGCACGGGCAGGCGCTCACCTGGTTCGCCCAGGGGGCTGGGTGGCCCGGCCCATTCGTCGAGCTGACGGCGCGCGTACCCACGGAGACGGAGGCCCCGGATGTCCCACGGTGAGGAGCGCGCGGCGCTGCTCGCGGCACTGGCCGCCCAGCGCCACCACGTGCTCGGCACCCTGGACGGGCTGCCCGAGGAGGACCTGCGTCGGCCGGTGCTGCCGTCCGGCTGGTCCTGTCTGGGGCTGGTCCGCCACCTCGCCCTCGACGTCGAGCGGTTCTGGTTCCGGGCCGTCGTCGCCGGCGAGCGCGTCGACCTGGAGTCCGGGGCCGACGCCTGGCGGGTCGACGCGGAGACGCCGGCCGCGGCGGTGTTCGACCTGTACCGGCGGGAGGCGGAGCTGGCCGACGCGGTGATCGCCGGCACCGATCTGGACGCCGCCCCGGCCTGGTGGCCGGAGGAGGTCTTCCCGGGCCTGCCGCCGCACGCCCTGCGCCGGACGGTCCTGCACGTGATCACGGAGACCGCCTGCCACGCCGGGCACCTCGACGCCGCCCGGGAGCTGATCGACGGCCGGGCGTGGCTGGTGCTGACGGACTGACCCGCTCCGGCGTCCCCACGACGGTTCCGGCGGCGACTAGGGTGGCCGGTCATGGGGGAACCGAACTGGCTGCGGGAGACCCGCGCCGCGTACGACACGGTGGCGGTCGACTACGCCCGACTGGTGCACGGCGAGCTGGCGGGCAAGCCGTTGGAGCGGGCGCTGCTGGCCACCTTCGCCGAGTTGGTCGGCAACGCGGGACCGGTCGTCGAGGTCGGCTGCGGCACCGGCCGGATCACCGCCCACCTGCGCGACCTTGGGCTGGACGTCGCGGGGCTCGACCTGTCCCCGGGGATGGTCGCGGTGGCCCGGGACGCCTGGCCGGGGCTGAGCTTCGCCGTCGGCTCGATGACCGACCTGCCGCTGCCCGACGGCGGCCTCGCCGGCCTGGTCGCCTGGTACTCGATCATCCACCTGCCGCCGGAGGTGCTGCCCGGGGTCTTCGCCGGGTTCCACCGGGTGCTCGCCCCGGGCGGCGAGTTGGTGCTCGCGTTCAAGGCCGGCGACGAGCGCTTCAGCCTCGAGCAGGCGTACGGCCACACCGTCTCCTACGACGTGCACTGGCTGCCGCCGGACCGGATCGCCGCGCAGCTCGCGGAGGCCGGGTTCGTCGTGCACGCCCGCCTGCTCCGCGAGCCCGAGGGCTACGAGCGCGGCCCGCAGGCGTACCTGCTGGCCCGCCGGCCCGGCGGGGAGGCCGGGCGGTGACCGTCGTCCTGTTCACCCTGGGCGGGACCATCGCGATGGCCGGGTCCGCCGGGGGCGGGGTGGTCGCCCGGCTCACCGGGGCCGACCTGGTCGCGGCCGTGCCGGGCCTCGCCGACCTCGGCCACCCGATCGACGTACGCGACACGCGGGCGGTGCCCAGCGCGGACCTCACGTACCGGCAGATCCTGGACCTGGTCGCCGCGGCGTCGTCGGCGGTGGCCGGCGGCGCGGCCGGCGTGGTGGTGACCCAGGGCACCGACACGCTGGAGGAGACGGTGTTCCTGGCCGACCTGCTCTGGCCGCACCCGGAGCCGCTCGTGTTCACCGGCGCGATGCGCAACCCCACCCTCGCCGGTGCGGACGGCCCGGCGAATCTGCTCGCGGCGGCCCGGGTGGCCGCCGCCCCGGCCGCCCGCGACCTGGGGGCACTGGTCGCGTGTCACGACGAGGTACACGCCGCCCGCTGGGTCCGCAAGACGCACAGCACCAGCACCGGTGCCTTCGTCTCACCGAACGCCGGGCCGCTCGGGCATGTCGTGGAGGGGGAGGTGCGGGTGCTGACCCGACCGCCTCGGCTGCCCCCGGTGCCCGGGGTGGACGCCGACCGGCTCGACGCGGTCCGGGTGGCCCTGCACACCGTCACCCTCGACGAGGACACCGACCTCGTCACCGGCCTGTTCCGGGGCCGGGACGGGGTGGTCGTGGCCGGGTTCGGCGTCGGGCACGTCCCGCCCGCGCTCGCCCCGGTGCTCGGAGAACTGGCGGAGCGGGTGCCGGTGGTACTCACCTCGCGCATCGGGGCCGGGGCGGTGCTGCGGCACACGTACGGGGCGGTGGGGTCGGAGGTCGACCTTCAGCGGCGCGGGCTGGTCAACGGTGGGCTGCTCGACCCGTACAAGGCGAAGGTGCTGCTGCGGGTGCTGCTCGCGGCGGGCGCGGACCGGGCGGAAATCGCCGCCGCGTTCGCCCGGCGCGGCTGAGCCCGGACCGGCGGCTGCCGACACTGCCCGTGCGCGACCTGACTGAGGGCTTCCGTCCGACGCGGACAGCCCGTACGGTGTCCGACGACAACCGGCGGGTGCCGCCGGGGACGGCGGAGGTGGGGCGTGCGCGGCCGGATCTGTCTCGCGGGCATCGCGGTGCTGGTCGTGTCGGGGTGCGCCGCCCAGGATTCCGAGCCGGTGGCGGTGCCCCGGGCCGAGCCGGTCGTGCTCGACGTGCCGGCGGCCTCCTCGGGCGGCGCGTGCCGGCTGCTCGACTTCGCGGTGATCGAGGAGCACGCCGGGGAACGGTTCGACGTGGCGGCGTCCAGCTCGCGCGGTGACACGCACACCTGCGTGGTCCGCGCGGCGCAGGCGCTGCTGCCCGAACTGGCGCTCACCGTCAGCGCCACCTCGATCGACGTGGCGGGCTTCACCGCCGACGTGCGGCCGGGCGGGGCCCGGAAGGTCAGCGACCTTGGCCGGGCCGGCTACCGGCGGACCGCCTCCGCCGCCGACGGCCACGGGCCGGTCGTCGAAGTCGGCTGGCTGGCAGCCGAGGACCGGCTCGCCACGTTGCGCTGGACGCTGCCGAAGGGCACCGACCGCGCCGCCGCGGAGGAGCTGGCGGACCGGCTCGTCGGCCTGGCGCGGACGGTCGACACCCGGGCACTGTGAGCCCGGCCCGGGTCGGGCCGGCGGCAACGGTGCGGCCGGCCCGGTCGGGCGGCAACTGAGCCCGGCCCGGACGGGCCGGCGGCACGGGGCCGACCGGGCGCGTCAGGGCAGGGGAGTCAGTGGGCGGCGACGAACACCCGGGAGGCGACCTCGCGAGGCAGCCGGATCCGGTCGCCGGAGCGGTCGATGAAGACGCCGTCGCGCTCCTGGGCCACGGTCACCGTGGCGCCCGGGTCGACCCCGGCGGCGTGCAGCTGGCGCAGCACGCCGGCGTCGGTCTGCACGCTCTCGCAGATGCGCCGCACCACCACCGGGCCGGACAGCCCGGGGAACGCCAGGTTGCGCTCACCCTCGGTGCCGTCGGCCGGCGCCCCCGGGGTGCCCAACTCCTCCAGGCCCGGGATGGGGTTGCCGTACGGCGAGCGGGTCGGGCGGTTGAGCAGGTCGTAGACCCGCTTCTCCACCGCGTCGCTCATCACGTGCTCCCACCGGCAGGCCTCCTCGTGGGCCTCCTCGTAGGGCATCCCGATGACGTTGACCAGCAGCAGCTCGGCGAGCCGGTGCTTGCGCATCACGGACACGGCGGCGCTGCGGCCCAGCGCGGTCAGCATCAGGTGCCGGTCGCCCTCGACGGTGAGCAGCCCGTCGCGCTCCATCCGGGCGACGGTCTGGCTGACGGTGGGGCCGCTCTGGCTCAACCGTTCGGCGATGCGGGCACGCAGCGGCGGCACACCCTCCTCTTCCAGCTCGAGGATGGTGCGCAGGTACATCTCGGTCGTGTCGACCAGGTCATTCACGTCAGCGACCTCCCAGAGGTCGATGCTACCCCGGACGCCGGACAACGCTCTCCGGTGAAACGCGAGGTCGTCGCCCGGATGGTGTTGACTGGACGCCATGTCCGGTACCGAGGAACCGCTGGTCGAGGCCGACCGGCTCGCCGCCGAGCTCGACCACGCCGACCCGCCCACCCTGCTCGACGTCCGCTGGCGGCTCGTCGGCCCGCCAGGCCGCGACGACTACGCCGCCGGCCATCTCCCCGGCGCGGTGTTCGTCGACCTCGACACCGACCTGTGCGGGCCGCCCGGTGCCGCCGGCCGGCACCCGCTGCCCGACCCCGCCGCCCTCCGGTCCGCGCTGCGGGCCGCCGGCGTCCGCGCCGGTCACCCCGTCGTCGTGTACGACGGCGGCGACGGGCTGGCCGCCGCCCGCGCCTGGTGGACGCTGCGCTGGGCCGGGCACCGGCCGGTGCGGCTGCTGCACGGCGGCTTCCCGGCCTGGGTGGCCGCCGGCCTGCCCGTGTCCACCGAGATCCCCGCCCCGGTGCCCGGCGACGTGTCGGTCCGGCCGGGGGAGCTGCCGGTGCTGGACGCCGGCGGCGCCGCCGCGCTCGCCGCCGCCGGCTCCGGGGTGCTGCTCGACGTGCGGGCCGCGGCGCGCTACCGGGGCGAGACCGAGCCGGTCGACCCCGTCGCCGGACACGTCCCGGGCGCGGTGAACCTGCCCGCCGGCGGGTACGTCGACCCGGACGGGCGGTTCCCCGCCGCAGCGGTGCTGCGGGACCGGTTCGCCGCCGCCGGGGTCACCGACGCCGCACCGGTCGGGGCGTACTGCGGCTCCGGGGTGACCGCCGCGCAGGCCGTGCTCGCACTGCACCTCGCCGGCCGCCCGGACGCCGCGCTCTACGTCGGGTCGTGGAGCAACTGGGTCGCCGACCCGTCCCGCCCCGTCGCCACCGGCGGCTGACCGCAGGTCCCGCGGCCGACACCGGCCGCGGAGCCAGCGCGTGTGCCGGGCCGCCGCCGGTGCTCGTGCGACGATGGGCCCATGTCCGAGGACACTGTGGTGGTGTGGGACGAGGCCCTGCTCGCCTACGACATGGGTGACCATCCGCTCGACCCGGTCCGGGTGGAGCTGACCGTCGCGCTCGCCCGCGAGCTGGGCGTTCTCGACCGGCCCGGGGTCCGTCTGGTCGCTCCGACGCCGGCCGACGACGCCCTGCTCACCCGGGTGCACGACCCGCGTTACCTGAACGCGGTGCGGATCGCCCCCCGCGACCCGCTCTTCGCCGGCTACGGGCTGGGCACCTCCGACAACCCGGTCTTCGACGGGATGCACGAGTCCAGCGCGTTGATCGCCGGGGCCACCGTGGCCGCCGCCGAGGCGGTCTGGCGGGGCGAGGCCCGGCGCGCGGTCAACGTGGCCGGGGGGCTGCACCACGCCATGCCGGACCGGGCCGCCGGCTTCTGCGTCTACAACGATCCCGCGGTCGCCATCGCCCGGCTGCTCGACCTCGGCGCGCAGCGGGTCGCGTACGTGGATGTGGACGTGCACCACGGCGACGGCGTGCAGGAGATCTTCTACCACGACCCCCGGGTGCTCACGGTCAGCCTGCACGAGACCCCGCTGGCCCTGTTCCCCGGCACGGGCTTCCCCGACGAGACCGGCGGCCCCGGCGCGGAGGGCAGCGCCGTAAACGTGCCGCTGCCGCCCGGCGTCGACGACACCGGCTGGCAGCGCGCGTTCCACGCGATCGTGCCGTCGGTGCTGCGCGCGTTCCGGCCGCAGATCCTCGTGACCCAGTGCGGCGCCGACGGGCACCGGATCGACCCCCTCGCGGACCTGCACCTCTCCGTCGACGGGCAGCGGGCCACCTACATCGCCCTGCGGGCGCTCGCCGACGAGCTGTGCGAGGGCCGCTGGGTGGCCACCGGCGGCGGCGGGTACGCCCTGGTCGAGGTGGTGCCACGGGCGTGGACCCACCTGCTGGCGGTGGCCACCGGCGACCCGGTCGACCCGGCCACGCCCACCCCGCCGGGTTGGCGGCGGCTGGCCGCCGAGCGCCGCCCCGGCCGGGAGGTGCCCTTGCGGATGACCGACGACGTGGACCCGGCGTACGAACCGTGGCAGCCGACGGGTGAGCCGAACGCGGTGGACCGGGCCGTCGCGGCCACCCGCAAGGCGGTGTTCCCGCTGCTCGGGCTCGACCCGCACGACCCGCGCGACTGAGTCGGCCCACCCGGGGAGGGGATCGAAGGCGTGACCACTGTCGACCAGCCGGTGGACGTGCTGCTCAGCGACGGCACGACCGTCGGGCTGCGGCCGATCCGCCCGGACGACGCGCCGGGCATCGTGGCGATGCACGCGCGGTTCTCCGAGCGCACCCGCTACCTGCGCTACTTCTCGCCGTACCCGCGGATCCCGGAGCGGGACCTGCGGCGGTTCGTGGTGGTCGACCACCGGGACCGGGAGGCGTTCGTGGTGCTGGCCGCCGACCGGATCGTCGCCGTCGGCCGGTACGAGCGGCTCGGCCCGCAGGCCCCCGAAGCCGAGGTCGCGTTCGTGGTGGAGGACGCCTACCAGGGCCGGGGAATCGGTTCGGTGCTGCTGGAGCACCTGGCCGACGCAGCCCGGCGGGCCGGGATCGTGCGCTTCGTCGCCGAGGTGCTCCCGGCCAACGGGGCGATGCTGCGGGTCTTCGCCGACTTCGGGTACCAGGTCCAGCGCCAGTACGCCGACGGCGTGGTGCACCTGAGCTTCCCGATCGCCCCCACCGAGCAGACGCTGGAGGTGCAGCGCGGCCGGGAGCACCGCACCGAGGCGCGTTCCATCGCCCGGCTGCTCGCCCCCCGGGGCGTCGCCGTGTACGGGGCCAGCGCCACCGGCCAGGGCGTCGGCGCGGCGCTGCTCGGGCACCTGCGCGACGGCGGGTTCACCGGGGCGGTGGTGCCCGTGCACCCGAGCGCGGCGACGGTGGCGGGGCTGCCCGCGTACCCCTCGGCGGTCGACGCCGGCCGGGCGATCGACCTGGCGGTGGTCGCGGTGGCCCCGGAGGCGGCCGGCGCGGTGGTGGCCGACGCGGCGGCGGCCGGCGCGCACGGCCTGGTGGTGATCTCCGCGGGCTTCGCCGAGGCCGGCCCGGCGGGCGCGGCGGCCCAGCGGGCCCTGGTCCGCGCGGCGCACGCCGCCGGCATGCGGGTCGTCGGCCCGAACTGCCTCGGCGTGGCCAACACCGACGAGGCGGTGCGCCTCAACGCGACCCTCGCCCCGGCGCTGCCGGCACCCGGCCGGGTGGGCATCTTCAGCCAGTCCGGGGCGTTCGGGGTGGCCCTGCTCGCCGAGGCGCACCGGCGGGGCCTGGGCGTTTCGAGCTTCGTCTCGGCCGGCAACCGGGCCGACGTCTCCGGCAACGACCTGCTCCAGTACTGGCAGGACGACCCCGGCACCGACGTGATCATGTTGTACCTGGAGACGTTCGGGAATCCACGCAAGTTCGCCCGGCTGGCCCGGCGGATCGGCCGGCACAAGCCGGTGGTGGCGTTGGCCTCCCCGGCCCGCCCGCCCGGGCTGAACGCCGACGCCCCCGGCCCGGACGCGGTCGCGGTCAGCGCCCTGTTCGCCCAGTCCGGGGTGATCCGGGTGGACACCGTCGCCGAGTTGCTCGACGTCGGCGTGCTGCTGGCCCACCAGCCGCTGCCGGCCGGCCGGCGGGTCGGCGTGGTGGGCAACTCCTCGGCGCTGACCGGGCTGGCCGCCACGGCCTGCGCCGCGCAGGGGCTGACCGTGGCCGCCGGCTACCCGTCCGACGTGGGGCCCCAGGCCGGGGCGGCCGAGTTCGCCGCCGCGCTCGGCGTCGCCGCCGCCGACGACGGCGTGGACGCTCTCGTCGCGGTCTTCGCCCCGCCGCTGCCCGGGCAGCTCACCGACACCGAGGCCGACTTCGCCGCCGCCCTGCCCGGCGCGTTCGGGGCCGGCCGGCCGGTGGTGGCCACGTTCCTCACCGGGCGGCCCCCGGCCGGGGTGCCGGCGTACCCGAGCGTGGAGGAGGCGGTGCGCGCTTTGGGCCGGCTCGCCACGTACGCCGACTGGCTGCGTCGCCCACCCGGCGTGCTGCCCGAGCTGTCCCGGATCGACCCCGCTGCGGCCCAGGCCGCGCTGCGGGCCGACGGCGCCGAGCCGGCCGGGCTGCTCGGCGCGTACGGGATCGACGTGGCACCCTCCGTGCCGGCGCGCTCGGCCGACGAGGCGGTGGCCGCCGCCGGGGTGCTCGGCTGGCCGGTGGCGCTGAAGGCCGCCGCGGCCGGGCTGCGGCACCGCCTCGACCTCGGCGCGGTCCGCCTCGACCTGGCCGACGAGCAGGCCGTCCGCCGGGCGTACGCGGAAATGGCGGCGGCCTTCGGCGCGGACGTCCTGGTGCAGGCGATGGTCCCGCCCGGAGTGCCCTGCGTGGTGGAGCTGGTGGAGGACCCGGCGTTCGGGCCGGTGGTCGGGTTCGGCCTCGGTGGCGTCGCCACCGAACTGCTCGGCGACCGGGCCTGGCGGGCGGTGCCGCTGACCGACTCCGACGCCGCCGAGCTGGTCGATACGCCCCGGGCCGCGCCGCTGCTGCGCGGGCACCGCGGGGCCGCCCCGGTGGACCGGGCGGCTCTGGTGGAGCTGCTGCTGCGGGTCGGTCGACTCGCCGACGAGCAGCCCCGGGTCCGCTCGCTCACCCTCAACCCGGTGCTGGCCCGCCCGGACGGAGTCTCCGTGCTGCACGCCACCGTCCGCACGGGCACCGCCGGCGCCCGCCCCGACACCGGCCCCCGCCGGCTGTGAGGGGCGGCGTCACGACGCGCGAGGGGCCCCGGCGAACCGCCGGGGCCCCTCCTTGCGACACGCCCGCTCAGCAGGCGAACGCCTCCAGGCGCTGGGCCCGCTCCGGGGCGCGCAGCTTCAGCAGCGTCACCTTCTCGATCTGCCGGATCCGCTCCCGCGACAGGCCGAACTCCCTGCCCACCTCGTCCAGGGTGCGCTGCCGGCCGTCGTCCAGGCCGAAGCGGAGCCGGATCACGGCCTGCTCCCGCTGGGACAGGGTGGCCAGCACGATCCGTACCTCGTTGCGCAGCTCGCCGTCGGCGGCGGCCTCGCCCGGCTGGGCGGCCGGGTCGACGGCGGCGACGAAGTCACCGAGGGCGCTCTCGCCGTCCTCGCCGACGGCCTGGTCGAGGCTGACCGGCTCCCGGTCGTACGAGATCAGCTCGATGACCTGGAACTCGGGGACGCCCATGCCCCTGGCGACCTCGGCGACGGTGGGCTCGCGACCCAGCGTGACGGCCAACTCGCGGCGGGCCCGGACCATCCGGTTGACCTGCTCGACCATGTGCACCGGGATGCGGATGGTGCGGGCCTGGTCGGCCATCGCCCGGGTGATCGCCTGCCGGATCCACCAGGTGGCGTACGTGGAGAACTTGAAGCCCTTGGTGTAGTCGAACTTCTCCACCGCCCGGATCAGGCCCAGGTTGCCCTCCTGGATCAGGTCCAGGAACGCCATCCCCCGGCCGGTGTACCGCTTGGCGATGCTGACGACGAGCCGCAGGTTCGCCTCGAGCAGGTGGTCCTTGGCCGCGCGGCCCTCGGCGACGATCAGCTCCAGGTCGGAGCGCAGCTCCGTGGACACCGGGGTGCAGGTCGCCAGCTTCTCCTCGGCGAAGAGCCCGGCCTCGATCCGGCGGGACAGCTCGACCTCCTGCGCGGCGGTGAGCAGCTTGGTGCGTCCGATGCCGTTGAGGTAGGCCCGGACCAGGTCCGTGGAGATGCCGCGCTCGTCGGTGGCGTCCAGGTCGGTCATGGTGTCGGTGCCGAGCTCGGCGTCGATGGTGACGGCCGGGCCGATCTGGTTCTCGGTCATCTGCAGGACCATCTCTGTTCTCCCCGTGTCCACGTCGGTGCCGTCTCACCGGCCCAGTGGCGCCGGTGACACACACTCTGGCAAGTCGGGCGTGAAACGGGAGTGAGGCGATCGGGGAACCGACACGGATAATAGGGGTGTCCGCGCGTCCGTGGCTTGCCGACCCCGGTTACCGTGCCAGCGGTCGGCCGTCCTGGCCGGTCACACGGTCGGTCGCCGCGGCGACCGACCACCGAGAGACTGGAGCGTGTCGTGGTCTTCAAGCGGCTCATGCAGGCGATGGGCGTGGGCGGCCCGTCGGTGGAGACGATCCTGGCGAACCCGAACTGCCGCCCCGGCGGGCAGTTGGAGGGCACCGTCCACGTGGCCGGCGGCGAGCACCCGGTGGACGTCGAGTACGTCGCGCTGGGCCTGGTCACCCGGGTCGAGGTGGAGAGCGGCGACAACGACTACGAGACCACCCAGGAGTTCCAGCGCCGCCAACTGACGGGGGCGTTCCGGCTGGAGCCGGGGCAGCGCTACGACGTGCCCTTCCGCTTCGACGTGCCGTGGGAGACGCCGCTGACCGAGCTGTACGGGCAGCACCTGCACGGGATGACGATGGGGCTGCGCACCGAGCTGGAGGTGGCCCGCGCGGTGGACAAGGGCGACCTGGACGCGGTGGCGGTGCACCCGCTGCCGGCCCAGGAAGCGCTGCTGGAGGCGTTGCTGCGGCTGGGCTTCCGGTTCGCCCGCGCCGACAACGAGCGGGGCCACATCTACGGGGTACGGCAGACCCTGCCGTTCTACCAGGAGATCGAGTTCTACCCGGCGCCGCAGTACGCCCGGGCGATCAACCAGCTGGAGGTCACCTTCGTCACCGACCCGCAGCAGGTGCAGGTGGTACTGGAGATCGACAAGCGGGGCGGCGTCCTCACCGAGGGCAGGGACGCGTTCGGTCGCTTCACCGTCCCCCACGCCACGGCACACAACACGGACTGGGCCGCCCAGCTCGACGGCTGGCTCCGCCAGTCCGTCCAACGCCGCGGCCTGTTCTTCTGACCCCCACCCCGTCCCGGCCCGCCACGGGCGCAGTTGATCAAGAGGTTTGCGTCAGGGCCGGGCCTCGGACGACGCAAACCTCTTGATCAACGGGGTGGGGTCAGAGGTCCAGGAGGAGGGTGCGGGGGCCTACGTTGACGCTCTCCACCAGCATGTGGGTGCGGAAGCGGCCCGTCGCCACCGGGGCGCCCCGTTCGCGCAGCGCCTCGACGACCGCCGTCACCAGGGGTTCCGCCATCTCTGCCGGGGCGGCGGCGGTCCAGCTCGGCCGGCGGCCCCGGCGGGCGTCGCCGTAGAGGGTGAACTGGCTGACCACCAGGATGCCGGCACCGGTGTCCGCCGCGCTGCGCTCGTCGTCCAGGATGCGCAGCTCGTGGACCTTCCGGGCCATGGTCCGCGCGGTCTCCGGAGTGTCGGTGTGGGTCACCCCGAGCAGCACCAGCAGCCCGTCGGTGACCTCGCCGACGACCTCGCCGTCGACCGTGACGCAGGCCCGGCCGACCGTCTGCACGACCGCCCGCATCAGGCGGTGACCGGCTCGATGATGCCGCGCTCCACCAGGTGCGCCACGATCGGGCCGGCAGCCTCGGCCA
Source organism: Micromonospora sp. NPDC002296 (assembly GCF_040296145.1). Classification (NCBI taxonomy): domain Bacteria; kingdom Bacillati; phylum Actinomycetota; class Actinomycetes; order Micromonosporales; family Micromonosporaceae; genus Micromonospora; species Micromonospora sp. NPDC002296. Next base: position 33,791 of record NZ_JBEOWQ010000014.1, on the reverse strand, counting down.
GTTCCTCCGCCGCCACGTCGTGCGCGGTGGCGAGCAGCGCGAGCTGGTCACGCAGCGACAACCGGCCGTCCGCGCCGCCGACCAGGGCCAGCACCAGCGGGTCGACCTCCTCGGTCCAGCGCAGCCCGTGCGGCATGGCGAGGACCTGCCGGTCCACGGCCCAGCCCTCGTCGCCCATGGTGGCCTCCTGGCGGAGCTGGAGCCCCTCGGCGGCCCGGTAGCGCTCGGCGAGCAGCCCCTCGGTGTCACGTGCTCGCAGCCAGTCCTGGCGGTCGAACCAGGCGGCGATCCGCTCGCCCATCGGCGGCTCCACCCGCTGCCGCAGGTCCTCCACCCGGACCGCCGGGTCGGCATGCCCGGCGCGGCGCAGCGAGACGATGCCGAAGCCGACCGCCTCCACCTTGTGCGCGTCGAACCAGTCCAGCCAGGCCGCCATCCGGTGCGGGTCGGCGGCCTCGCCGACGTCGGTCAGCCACAGGTTCACGTACGCCATCGGGTCGGCGACCTCGCGCTGGATCACCCAGGCGTCCAGGCCGGTGCCGGCGAACCAGCCGGCCACCCGCTCGCCCCAGTCCTCACCCGTCACGTGCACCCAGTTGGCGAGGTACTGCATGGTGCCGCCCTCGGTGAGCAGGCCCGGGGCGGCGGCGGCCAGTTCGGCGCCGATCGCGTCGCCCGCCCGGCCGGAGTCCCGGTAGACGTGGGTGGTGGTGCCGGGGCCGACCACGAACGGCGGGTTGCTGACCACCAGGTCGAACCGGCGTCCGGCCACCGGGGCGACCATGTCGCCGCGCAGCAGTTCCCAGTCCTGGCCGTTGAGCGCGGCGGTGGTGGCGGCGAAGCGCAGCGCCCGCCGCGAGAGGTCGGTGGCGGTGACCCGGCGGGAGTGCTCCGACAGGTGCAGCGCCTGCACCCCGGAGCCGGTGCCCAGGTCCAACGCGGTCTCCACCGGCCGGCGGACGGCCGCCCCGATCAGCGTCTGGGTCGCCCCGCCGATGCCGAGCACGTGCTCGGAGTGCAGCGGCCGGCCCGGCCGGGAACTGGCCGGCAGGTCGGCGAGGACCCACCAGTCGTCCCCGTACGGCTCCAGGTCCACGCCGGCGCGCAGGCCGTCGCCGTGCCGCTCGACCAGCCCCCCGGCCAGCGCCTCGTCCACGGTCAGCGGGGCGAGCGCGGCCGCCACCGCGGCTTCCGGCTCGGTCTGGTCGCAGATGAACACCCGGATCAGCGTGCCGAGCGGGTCACGGTCCTCGGTGGCCCGTAGCGCGGCCCGGAAGTCGTTGCGGGCCGCCCCGCCGGTGGCCTGCGGGCCGAGCCGGTCGGCGATCCCGTTCGAGGTGTACCCGGCGCGGGTCAGCGCCGTCCGGAGCGCGTCGACGCCGGCGGGGGAGAGCAGCATGTCGTGTTCGTCCACGTTGCCATCCTGCCCTCCGCGCCCGGGCGGCCCGTCACCGCCGCCCGCAAATCCGCCCGCCGGGGAACGGGCGCGGACTTCGCGCCACGGGCCCCGGGGAGTCGCCGTCGGCCCCGGGCCGGTGCCGGGGAGGATGGACGGCATGACGGTTTCGCTCCCCATCGACCCCGAGGCCAACCGGCTGCTGGAGCGCAGCCCGCTGGCCCTGCTGCTCGGCATGGTGCTCGACCAGCAGGTTCCCATGGAGAAGGCGTTCTCCTCGCCGTACGTGCTGACGCAGCGGCTCGGGCACGAGCCGGATGCCCGCGAGCTGGCCGGGTACGACCCGGACGAGCTGGTGGCGCTCTTCGCCCGACCCCCGGCCCTGCACCGGTTCCCGAAGGCGATGGCGGCCCGGGTGCAGGAGGTGTGCCGAACCCTGGTGGACCGGTACGACGGGGACGCCGCCCGGCTCTGGGCCGACGCCGCCGACGGGCGGGAGCTGCTGGCCCGGATCGCCGGGCTGCCCGGGTTCGGCCGGCAGAAGGCGCAGATCTTCCTCGCCCTGCTCGGCAAGCGCTTCGGTGTCACCCCGGACGGCTGGCGCGAGGCGGCCGGCGGGTACGGCGACGCCGACGCGTACCGGTCGGTCGCCGACGTCACCGACCCGGAGTCGCTGCGTCGGGTGCGGGAGCACAAGCAGCGGATGAAGGCGGAGGCGAAGGCCGCGAAGGGCTGACGCCACCCGCCCGCCGGGCTCGTCGCCCGTACGGTCCAGGGCGTGCTCCCGTCCCGTCGGTGGCTACCCGTAGGGCCGCTGACGTGGCATTCTGCAACCAGAGCAGCGGGTATCGGGCGACGCCCATCCCGCCGCAACGGCGCAGCGGGTGGTCGTCCGGCGCGCGACGGCACGGGCCTGCCGATCGGGTGCGTCCACCGGGAAGGGTGGGCGGCCCGCGGCTGATCCCGATCGCCTGGGCTCAGGCCCGCAGCCGCCCCCGGAGGGCATCATGGCCAATCCCGTCATCCGGTCGATCACCGCGACCCCCAGCACGCTCCAGCCCGGCCAGACCGCCCAGGTGGTGATCGACGCCTACGACCCGGACGCCCGTACGGTCACCGTGACCGGGAAGGTCACCGACGTGGCCGGGCACGTGGCGACCGCCACCACCACGCTGACCGTCGGTGATCCGCTGAAGTTCGAGTTGACCACGACCGATCCGGCCGTGACGATCGTCGCCGACCCGGCGGCGTCCGGTCGCTTCTCGGTCCGGGTCTGATGTTCACCCGTACGGTCACCCTGACCGCGCGGGTGGCGGACACGGGGGGCAACGCCGTCACCGTCAGCACGGCGGTCAGGGTGGAGGCGCCGACGGCCCTGGGCTGGACACCTCCGGGAAGCTCGGTCGCCGCGGTCCAGGCGATGCTCGCCCGGTACCCGCACCCGAGCACGGTGCGGCTCTATTCCGGCCCCGGCGCCGGCCTGGAGCCCTGGTCGGGGCTTCTCGCGCAGGTACCCGCCGACTGCCCGCTGCACTACAGCTTCAAGGACTGGACCGCCGGCACCTCGGCGGCGGTCGTCCGCGACTGGCTCTCGGCCCGGCCGGCCGGCCGCCGCCGGGTGGTGGACCTGGTGACGCTCGACCACGAGCCGGAGCAGCAGTCCGGGGGCGACCCGGCCCCGGCGGTGTTCCGGCAGCAGTGGCAGGAGTTGGTGGGCGCGCTCGCCGGGCACCCCCGCCGTCGCGAGGTCTGGCTGGTGCCGGTGTTCACCGAGTACGCCGCCCGCCGGCAGGCGTCCTGGTGGGCCGACTTCGGGGTGGTCGCCGGCTACCCCGGGGTGGACGCGGTGGGGTTCGACATCTACGACACCGGCTACGAGCGGTACCGCACCCCGGTCGAGCGCAACGAGTTCGCGCTCGCCCAGGCGAGGCGGGTCGGCAGGCCGCTGGTGATCCCGGAGTGGGGGATCAGGCGCAAGCCCACCCTCGACGACGGGACGCCGTACGACCCGGACGGGGCCGTCTGCGCGCAGGCCATGCGGGACAACATGGCCCACCTGCGGGCGCAGCCCGACGTGCCGTACGTCGAGTGGTTCTACCGGGGCGACTGCGACCTGCACGCCACGCTGACGTACCCGTCCGGGCGGACGTACGTGCGCGACGCGGAGCGTGCCGCGTTCGGGCAGCTCATGGGCTGAGGCGCGGCGACGGACGGCTCAGGCGGCGGTGGGCCGGGAGAGCGCGGCGAGGGCGCGCCGGACGTCGGCCAGCGAGACCGTCGCGGAGTCGTCCAGCTCGGTCAGGCCGGCCTCGATCCACTGGCGCATCAGGGTGGTCACCCCGATGCCGCGGGCGTCTGCGGCGGCCCGCACCCGCTCGTACGTCTCCAGCGGCAGCCGCACCGAGCGGCTGACCATCGGAACGTCGGTGTCTGGGGCGGGCAGTTGCGCCGGCTGGCTGGTGTCGATCAGCTCGGCGAGCCGGTCGTCGCCGCTGTGGAACTGCTCGGTCGCGTCGTTACGGTTCATCGCCACGCCTCCTCATCGACGGGATCTGCGAACGGCCTCGTCGTAGCGCTTGGCCTCGACGTCGCTCAGCTCCCGGGCGGACAGGACGTCCCAGTCGTTGTCGGCGCCGTCGGCCTCGGCGAGCAGCACCGCCAGCCGCCGTCCGTGGCGGGCGGCGGCGTAGACCACCATCACGTCGTCGCCGAGGTGCCGGATGACCCGGCGCGGGCTGTGCAGCGCCTCCCAGACCTCGCCGGGCGTGACGCCGTAGACGCGCAGGTTGGCCAGCGCCTCGTCGGTGAAGCTGAACCGGCTGCCCACGGGGCGGAGCGTACCACGCGCGTAACACGCGCCGGGAATAAGCCGATTTTCGCTGATCACCGGTCGGGAGTGACAAGATGGGGTGCAGTCCCTCTTGGAGGTCCGTGGTGAAGCGTCAGGCGTACGAACCGATCCTGATCACCGACGCGGCCCGCAGCCAGGGCGATCAGCTCAACAGCCGGCAGCGGCGCTACATCGTGATGATGGCCATCCGGGTGGCGTGCGTGATCGTCGGCGCGATCCTGGTCGGCGCGCAGGCCCCCATGCTCTGGCTCTGGCTGCCGCTGTGCGGCCTCGGGATGGTGCTCATCCCGTGGCTGGCGGTGCTGCTGGCCAACGACCGGCCGCCGAAGGAGCAGCACCGGCTGGCCAACCGGTTCCACCCCCGCAACCGGGACGAGACCCCGCCGATGAGCCTGACCGCCGACGAGCGTCCGTACAAGGTCATCGACGCCGAGCCCTGATCGGCCGGGACCCGGCGCGTCGGGGTCAGGAGGCGGGTCGGGCACCGACCGTGGAGACGGCCAGCGCGCCGAGGTCGCCGGCCCGGTCCAGCGCCTCCCGGGGGTTGGCCCCGGCCAGCCAGGCGGACAGCAGCCCGGCGGCGAAGGCATCCCCGGCCCCGGTGACGTCGGCCACGGCCACCCGCCGCGCCGGGGCGGCGCTGACCGTCGCCGTCCGGTCGGCCCAGACCGCCCCGGCCGCGCCCCGCTTGACCACCACCCGCCTCGCCGTCGCCGACAGTGCCCTGGCCTGCGCCGCCGGGTCGAGCCCGCCGGCCAGCACGGCCGCCTCGTCGGCGTTGACCAGGAGCAGGTCGACGTCGCGTACCCAGGTCAGGAAGGCTGCCGCGCCGACCCGCCGCAGCGGCGCCGCGGACGCCGCGTCGACGCTGATGCTGATCCCGCGCTCGCGCGCCGCGGCCAGCGCGCGCAACCCGGCCCCGCGCGATCCGTCGTCGAGCAGGGTGTACGCGGACAGGTGCAGGTGCCGCGCGTCCGGCGCCCCGGCCAGTGCCCGCTCCACGTGCCCGGCGGTGAGCCACAGGTTCGCGCCCCGCTCGGTGACCATCGTGCGCTCCCCGTCGCCGGTGAGCACGATGACGGTGCCGGTGGCGCGGTCCGGGTGTCGCTCGACCGCGCAGTCCACGCCGGCACGCTCCAGCTCGCCCACCCGGTCGCGTCCCGCGTCGTCGTCCCCGACCGCGCCGACCATGGTCACCGGTACGTCCTGGGCGGCGAGCCAGGCGGCGGTGTTGGCCGCCTGCCCACCGCCGCCGACCCGGATGGCGGCCGGGGTGTCCGAGCCGGTCGCCAGCGGCCCGCCGAGCACCGCGACCACGTCGGTGATCAGGTCGCCGACGACGACGACGCGGGCCGGAGCGGTCATGCGGCGGAGTCCCCGCCGCGCGCCGCGGCGACCGCGACCCGGGCGGCGAGGTCGGCGTTGCGCAGGATGATCCGCACGTTCACCGCGAGGCTGGCGCCGGCGGTGGCGGAGTGGAAGTGGGCCAACAGGTACGGCGTCACGGCCTTGCCGGTCACCCCGTCACGCTCCAGCAGGGCCAGGCCCTCGGTGAGCGTCCGGTCGTGCAGGGCCGGGTCGAGCTGCTCGTCGACCGGGAGCGGGTTGGCCACGAGCAGGCCACCGGAGTGCACGCCGTGCCCGATCCGGGCTGCCAGCACGTCGGCGACCTGCTCCGGGGAGTCGACCGACCAGTCCAGGTCGAACCCGGCGTCGGTGAGGTAGAAGCCGGGGAACCGCCGGGTGCGGTACCCGACGACGGCGACGCCGAGGGTCTCCAGCCGCTCCAGGGTGGCTCCGACGTCGAGGATCGACTTGACCCCGGCGCAGACCACCGCGATCGGGGTCCGGGCCAGGGTGCCCAGGTCGGCCGACTCGTCGAAGGTGTGCGCGGCCTCCCGGTGCACCCCGCCCAGCCCGCCGGTGGCGAAGACCCCGATTCCCGCGGCGGAGGCCACCGCGCTGGTGGCGGCTACCGTGGTGGCTCCGTCCGCCCCGGTCGCGGCGGCCACCGCCAGGTCGCGGACGGAGAGCTTGCTCACCCCGTCGACGGTGGCGAGCCGGGTCAGCTCCGCGTCGTCCAGCCCCACCACCAGTTGGCCGCCGACCATGCCGATGGTCGCCGGGACCGCGCCGGCGTCGCGTACTGTCTGCTCGATCTCGCGGGCCACCCGCAGGTTGTCCGGCCGGGGAAGGCCGTGCGACACGATGGTGCTCTCCAGGGCGACGACCGGACGGTGCTCACGCAGGGCATCTGCCACCTCGGTGCCGAGGCGGATGTGGAAGTTGTTCACGTCTTCTACGGTACGGGCCCTCGCGCGGGCGGCCTGCGGTGGACCCGGTCAGGCCTACCTGTCAAACTGGAAAGTTGGAGGTGCAGTCGTGAGCACAGAGGTTCTTGAGCGTCCGGAACTGAAGGACGCCGACACCGGTCCCGAGATGTTCCACTACGTCCGCAAGGAGAAGATCGCCGAAAGTGCCGTCATGGGCACCTTCGTCGTCGCGCTGTGCGGGGAGAAGTTCCCGGTGACCAAGGCGGCCAAGCCGGGCTCGCCGGTCTGCCCGAAGTGCAAGGAGATCTACGAATCCTGGCGCGAGTGACCGTGGGCGGCCGGGACGGTCGCCCACGTAACCTTCGTCGGTGACCACCTCCACCGCCCTGCTCCTCGCCGACCTGACCGGGGTGGCGGTCTTCGCCGCCTCCGGCGCCTCCGCGGCGGTGGCCAAGCGGCTGGACCTGTTCGGCGTCGCCTTCGTCGGCTTCGTCGCCGCGCTCGGCGGCGGGATCTTCCGCGACCTGGTCATCGGCGAGGCACCCCCGCTGGCCTTCGCCGACTGGCGGTACGCCGCCACCGCCGCGGTCACCGCCGCCGCCGTGTTCTGGCTGCACCCCCAGCTCGCCCGGCTGCGCACCACCGTGTTGGTCCTCGACGCCGCCGGCCTCGGGCTGTTCACCGTCACCGGAACCCTCAAGGCGCTCGACGCGCAGGTCCCGCCGGTCGGGGCCTGCCTCATCGGCATGCTCACCGCCATCGGCGGTGGGCTCGCCCGGGACCTGCTCACCGGCGAGATCCCCGTGGTGCTGCGCCGGGAGATCTACGCGGTGGCGGCACTCGCCGGCTCGATCGCCGTGGCGGCGCTCCACGCGTCCGGGCACGCCGGCGCAGCCGGGCTGACCGCCGCGGCGGTGTTCGTCTTCGCGCTGCGCCTGATGGCGCTGCGACGGCGTTGGTCCGCCCCGGTGGCCACGCTCCACCCGTCCCGCACCGGCACCCCCGGCCCTCGCCCCTGACCCACGGTGATGACCGGGGTGCTGTCGGTGGGGTTCCGGGCGGTGCGGATGTGACCAGCGTGGCGTCGCCTGGGCCGAGCGTCGCGCGCTGGTTATGCTGACTCGGCCTTCGCGGCAACCGATGCGCGAGGGCCTTTTCATGGGCGGCGGTACCCGTGGCCCTCGGCCGGGGTCCGCCGTCGTGGCGGTCGGAGAGGAGCCTGACGCGTGGCAGCCCGGACGCCGGCGCTCGAGACGTTTCCACCACTGCGCGCCTGGCAGCGCAAGGCGCTGGTGGAGTACCTGCGACGACGCACCGAGGACTTCACGGCGGTCGCCACCCCCGGGGCAGGCAAGACCACCTTCGCCCTGCGGATCGCCGCCGAGCTGCTCGCCGACGGCACCGTCGAGGCGGTCACCGTGGTCGCCCCCACCGAGCACCTGAAGAGCCAGTGGGCCGAGGCCGCGGCCCGGATCGGCATCCAGCTCGACGCGGCGTTCCGCAACGCCGATCTGCACTCCTCCGCCGACTTCCACGGAGCCGTCGTCACGTATGCGCAGGTCGGGATGGCGCCCCACGTGCACCGGCGGCGCACCATGACCCGCCGCACCCTGGTCATCCTGGACGAGATCCACCACGCCGGTGACTCCCGGACCTGGGGCGACGGCGTGAAGGCGTCGTTCGAGCCCGCCGTGCGCCGGCTGATGCTGACCGGCACGCCGTTCCGCTCCGACGACAACCCGATCCCCTTCGTCACCTACGAGCGGGGCGGCGACGGCCTGCTCCGCTCCCGCGCCGACGTCGTGTACGGCTATTCCGACGCGCTGCGCGACAGTGTGGTCCGGCCGGTGCTCTTCCTGGCGTACTCGGGGGAGACCCGGTGGCGGACCAACGCGGGCGACGAGCTGTCCGCCCGGCTGGGCGAGCCGATGACCCAGGACCTGATCGCGCAGGCCTGGCGCACCGCCCTGGACCCGGCCGGCGACTGGATGCCGCAGGTGCTGCGGGCCGCCGACGCCCGGCTGACCGTGCTGCGCAACGCCGGGATGGCCGACGCCGGCGGGTTGATCATCGCCAGCGACCAGCAGACCGCCCGCTCGTACGCGCGCCTCATCGAGCAGACGACCGGCGAGAAGGCCACGGTGGTGCTCTCCGACGACCAGGGCGCGTCCGCCCGGATCGCGACGTTCTCGGAGTCCGGGCAGCGGTGGATGGTCGCGGTCCGGATGGTCTCCGAGGGCGTCGACATCCCCCGGCTGGCGGTCGGTGTCTACGCCACCAGCGCCAGCACGCCGCTCTACTTCGCGCAGGCCATCGGGCGGTTCGTCCGGGCCCGCCGCCCCGGGGAGACCGCGTCGGTCTTCCTGCCCAGCGTGCCGCACCTGCTCGGGCTGGCCAGCGAGATGGAGGCCGAGCGCGACCACGTGCTCGGCAAGCCGAAGGACCGCGAGGGCTTCGACGACGACCTGCTGGAGCGCGCGCAGCGCGACGACCAGGCCAGCGGGGAGCTGGAGAAGCGCTTCGCCGCTCTGTCCGCCACGGCCGAGCTGGACCAGGTGATCTTCGACGGCGCGTCCTTCGGCACCGCCGCCCAGGCCGGCACCCCCGAGGAGGAGGAGTACCTGGGCCTGCCCGGGCTGCTCACCGCCGACCAGGTCTCCCTGCTGCTCACCAAGCGGCAGGCCGAGCAGTTGGCCGCCCAGCGCCGCCGGGCCGTCGACCGGGCCGCTGAGTCGGCCCCTGTGGCCACGGTGGCGCCCCCGCCACCCATGAGCGCGGCCCAGCGTCGGGTGGCGCTACGGCGGCAGCTGAACGCCCTGGTGGCCGCCCGGCACCACCGCACGGGCCTGCCGCACGGCAAGATCCACGCCGAGCTGCGCCGCCTCTGCGGCGGCCCTCCGAGCGCCCAGGCCACCATCGAGCAGCTCGAGGAACGCATAGCCACGGTCCAGACCCTCTGACCGAGCCCGTGCCCTCACGGAGGGCTTCGCCGAGGCCTAGGGTTCCGCGTCTTCCCGGGCCGACGTGACCCTCTTCGTCACGACCGAGGGCCGCCGGGACCCGGCTGCGTCGGTTGTCGGCCGGTGCCGGTGCCGGTGGCGGGTTGGGCGGAAGTGGTGCCCGAAGTGCCGAAAAGCCGGCCGGAGGGCCCCTGGGGGGTGCCTCCGGCCGGCAATGTCGGTGTGGGGTATATCTACGCGTTCTCAGTTCGCCATGAGATCGGCGCCACGCCAGCTGAACTCGGGGTCCGTCGCGTACCGCACGGTGATCTTCACGAGATCCTCCGCGTACTTGTTCGCGTGGTGCCCACAGAACACCAGCTCGCTCCCGCCCGCCAGAGTGATACGGAGCTTGCCGGCAGCGTTGCAGCGGTCGCACCGTTCATCGGCGGCTGGGGGAGCCACCGTCTCGTGCGGCGGCGTGAGGGTCGGGGTCATCGCCTTCCTCCTCTGGTCGTCACCGATGAACAATCTCTTCGGTCGTTGCTCACCTATCGTGCAACACCCAACTCGGGCCCTGCCTTCCCTGTGTGCCCGCGGGGGACCGAGGTCACACATGGCAGCAACAGTGTGCCGTGCACCAAGGGTGCCACGTCAACGATCACAATCGTGCAACCGCCCGATCACCATCGGGCGTTGTACGTCTGGTGATCAAACCGACACGGCTGGTTGACGCGGCGGGCTCAGTCCAGGTAGTCACGGAGTACCTGTGAACGGGACGGGTGACGCAGCTTCGACATCGTCTTGGACTCGATCTGCCGGATCCGCTCCCGGGTCACCCCGTAGACCTGGCCGATCTCGTCCAGCGTGCGCGGCTGGCCGTCGGTCAGGCCGAAGCGGAGCCGGACCACGCCCGCCTCGCGTTCGGAGAGCGTCTGGAGCACCTGCTGGAGCTGGTCCTGCAGCAGCGAGAAGGAGACGGCGTCGACCGCGACGACGGCCTCCGAGTCCTCGATGAAGTCGCCGAGCTGGCTGTCACCCTCGTCACCGATGGTCTGGTCGAGTGAGATGGGCTCCCGGGCGTACTGCTGGATCTCCAGCACCTTTTCCGGTGTGATGTCCATCTCCTTGGCCAGCTCCTCCGGGGTGGGCTCGCGGCCCAGATCCTGGAGCAGCTCGCGCTGGATGCGGCCGAGCTTGTTGATGACCTCGACCATGTGCACCGGGATGCGGATGGTGCGGGCCTGGTCGGCCATTGCCCGGGTGATCGCCTGCCGGATCCACCAGGTGGCGTACGTGGAGAACTTGTAGCCCTTGGTGTAGTCGAACTTCTCCACCGCCCGGATCAGGCCCAGGTTGCCCTCCTGGATCAGGTCCAGGAACGCCATTCCGCGCCCCGTGTAGCGCTTGGCCAGCGACACCACCAGCCGGAGGTTGGCCTCCAGCAGGTGGTTCTTCGCCCGCTCGCCGTCCCGGGAGATCCAGCCGAGGTCGCGGACCATGTCGCGGACGAGCTTCTCCTCGCCCTCCTCGGCGGCGCGCAGCCGCTCGGCGGCGTAGAGGCCCGCCTCGATCCGCTTGGCGAGCTCCACCTCCTGCTCGGCGTTGAGCAGGGGCACCTTGCCGATCTGCTTGAGGTACGCCCGGACGGAGTCGGCGGAGGCGGTCAGCTCGGCGTCGCGGCGCGCCTGCTTGAGCGCCTCGGACTCCTCGTCGTCCCACTCGAAGTCGTTGTCGGTGGCGGAGCTCGCGGCGTCGGACGCGGCGGCCCGGGCCAGCTCGGCCGGCTCCTCGACCACCACGTCCTCGATCTCGGCGGCGAGTTCCTCCGGGTCGATCTCGCCTTCGCCCTTGGCCTTGCCGGCGGGCTTGCCGGCGGCCGCGGCGACGGTCGCCTTGGTGGCCCGGGTGGACTTCGCGGCCTTCGCCGGCACGGCCGCCTTGGCGACCGCCTCGGTGGTGGTCTTGCGCGCGGCGACCTTGCGGGGCGCCGGGGTGGCCTCGTCGGCGGCGGAGGCCTGCTTCTGGGCCGGCGCGGCGGCCTTCTTGGTGGTCTTGGCGGTGGTGGCACGGGACGCCGGGGTGGCCGACCGGGCGGCGGCGACCCGGCGGCGGGGGCCGACCGAGCCGTCCACGACCACGGTCACCCCCGCTTCCGCGAGCGCCCGCAGGATCTTCTTGGCCTGGGCCGGAGTCACCTCGGCGGACTCGACGGTGCGCGCGAGCTGGGCCGACGTGAGCTGGCCACCGGCGCTCTGCGCGTGGGCGATCAGGGTGTCGGTGAGCGAGCGAACGTCGGCGCCGGTCTGGCGGGGTTCTGTCACGAATGACCTTCCGGAGGCGAAAAGCGAGCACGGCCGGGTTGTCCGGCGCAGCGCGGGACACGGTGCCGGACGATTTGGTTGGGGGACCCCCGTGTCCCGGGCCGGCCGGTCGTCGGCGGCCCGTGGCGCGTGGGCAGGGGTGAATTGTAACGCCGTCTGCGGGGATCATCCTGCGCCGCACTGCGTACCGGCGGTTGGGACCGCTGATTCGGCGTAGATGTGGACTTTGTGAGGATGATACCGGCGCGCGATCCCGCCTGCCGAGGCCGGCGGGGAGTGGGCCGCGCCCGAACTGCCGGTCGGCGCGACGGCCGCGGGCCGACCGCGACGGCGGGGGCCGGGGCGGGGCGCGGACGCGCGGACGGGGAACTGGGCACTTAGCGGACAATACCAACTACAAACGGATACACCGGTCAAACTCTGCCCGCAAGGTTGTTGCACCATTCGACGCCACCGCTCGCCGGGCCCAGGAATGCCGATGGACAACGGCCCTTGCGTAGGCGGTCGGGTTGCTGGCATCTGAGACAGCGGGCACAGTTCCTCCAGGACGTACGCGGGAAGGGAACGGACCATGACCAGTACGGCGCCGACGCCGGGGGAACTTCTCAAGATCGCGATCGACGTGGCTCGGGATGCGGCGGACACCGCGTACCGGATGCGCGCCGAGGGGGTCTTCGTCGCCGCGACCAAGTCCACCGTCACCGACGTGGTCACCGCCGCCGACCGGGCGGTCGAGCGGCAGGTCCTCGACGCGCTGGCCACGCTCCGCCCCGACGACTCGGTGCTCGGCGAGGAGTACGGCGGGGGCGCGGCCGGCGAGGCGCGCAGCGGGGTGCGATGGATCGTCGACCCCATCGACGGCACCGTCAACTACCTGTACGGGCTGCCGTACTGCGCGGTCTCGCTGGCCGCCGAGGTCGACGGCGAGGTGGTCGCCGGGGTGGTGCGCAATCTGTTCACGGGCGAGGAGTGGACGGCCACCGTCGGCGGCGGCGCCTGGCGTGCGGGGGAGCGGCTGCGCTGCTCGACCGAGACCGACCTCGGCCAGGCGCTGGTCGCCACCGGGTTCGGCTACGACCCGAAGCGGCGGTCGCATCAGGCCCGGGTGCTCGCCGAGTTGATCCCGCACGTGCGGGACATCCGCCGGCAGGGCGCCGCCGCGTTGGACCTCTGCCTGGCCGCCGAGGGCCGGGTGGACGCGTACTACGAGAAGGGGCTGGCCGCCTGGGACCAGGCGGCCGGGGCGCTGGTCGCTGCCGAGGCCGGGCTGCGGGTCGGCGGGCTGGGCGGCCGCCCGGCTGGGCCCGACCTGGTGATCGCCGCACCGTCGGCGCTGTTCGTGCCGCTGCACGAGCGGCTGACCGACCTGGACGCCTCGGGCGGGCCCTGACCCCCGGGTCACTTCTTGACGGGCATCGGGCACGAGCCGAGCGGCGCGACCGGGGCGCCCAGGTCGCCGAGGGCCTGGTTCACCTCGGTGGTGGTGGCCAACTGCTGGAAGCCGTTGCCCAGCACCACGTCGACGGTGTCGTCCTTGCGTTTGGCGTCGTACCCGTCCTTGGCGTTGTTGAGGAAGTACGCGCGCAGCAGGTGCGCGGAGCCGACGCCCTTCGGGCCGTACCGCAGCACCGCGACGTCGTCGATCTGCTTCTTCTCGTTGCTGGTCTTCTTGACCTGGAACTGCCGGTTGCTGAACTCGTCGGCGACCTGGGAGGCGAGGCCGGGCCGGTCTGTGCCGTTGAGTACGTTGATCTTCACGTCCTTGCGCTCGCGCAGTTTGACGTCCGCCAGCGGGGCGCCCTCGGGGCAGCCGCCGGCCAGTCCGGCCTCGCCCTGGGTGTCGCGAACCAGGGCGACGACCACGAAGACCAGGGCGACGACCGCCAGCAGACCGACGACAACGAGTGCTCGCACTCGCGCAAAACTCATCTGGGCGCTCCCCGGACGATGGGTGGGTGGCGGCGGCCGTCGGCGGTCAGGCCGCCCCGCCGGCCGTCGAGTACGCCGCTGAGGTTAACGGTTGTCCGGCCGTCGCGTGGAAACAGTCCGACATGCCGGCGCGCCAACCGTGAAGCGGGTACTACTACCCCTATCTTCGTGTCGCCTGAGTCACATTGGGAACAACTTCGACGGCTGGGGCGTACATCTGAGCCACGAGGGCGGTATACATGCCTCGCCAGAGGGGGGTAAGGTACCGCGCTCGCTGGGGTGCTTCTCTGGCGGCCCTGACCTGACCGGCCGTCGGGTCGGGTGACCGACACAAAATGGTGGCCGGCCAACGGAACCGAAACAGCGTCGCCCGGCGTTACAACCGGAAGCGACCATATCGATATGGGAGAGTGAGACCGATGGCCACCGACTACGACGCCCCGCGTCGCGACGAGGTCGACCTCGGCGAGGACAGCCTGGAAGAGCTCAAGGCCCGACGCGTCGACTCACAGTCGGGCGCCGTGGACGTCGACGAGGCCGAGGTCGCCGAGAGCTTCGAGCTGCCCGGCGCTGACCTGGCCGACGAGGAACTCACGGTCAAGGTGCTACCGATGCAGCAGGACGAGTTCCGGTGTGCACGCTGCTTCCTCGTCCACCACCGTAGCCAGTTGGCGGTCGAGCGCAATGGCGAGCTGATCTGCCGAGAGTGCGTCTGACCCTGACTCGGGACACCGGCGGCGGCCTCCCAGACGAGGCCGCCGCTTCGGGAACTGACACTTCCCGCCCGCCCGCCGGCGCTGACCCCGCCGGAGCCTCACCCACGGGTGGCGCCGCCGTGCGCCGGTGGCGGGAAGCTGCTTGACTCGTCACAGCAGCTTCCACCCACACCCATCGGGGAGGTCGGCGCATGGGCGAGCGCAGTGACGACGGCACGGGCGGAGGCCCGGTCACCGGCGGTCCGACCATGCCCGACGCCGCTGAGCGCGACGGGGGCGGGTCGGCCGGGGCCGAGCACGGTGCGGTCAGGCCGGCCGCGGCGGCGCCGGGTGCCGACCGGCGCGGCGGGACCGGGCGCGACGTGCCGGACGACGGCCGGACCGAGCTCGGCGCCACAGTGGCGGCGCTGACCGCCGACGACATCGAGCCGGCCCGGCGGCGGCAGCTGTTGGCCCGGCTCGTCGGGCAGGTGCGCGTCCGAGGGCTCGCCGACCTGTTCAAGCCGACGGCCGCCGTGCGGTGGATGACCGACGCCGTCGCCGAGGTCGCCCCGCACGTGCCCGTTCGTGACCTGGCCACCCTGCGCCGGCACTTCCCCGGCCTGGACGACGAGGCGCTGGCCGACCGGCTGATTCGCAACGCCGCCCGGACGACCGCCGGGATCGGCGCGGCCGGCGGTGGGATCGCGGCCGTGGAGTGGACGGTCGCCCCCACGCTCCTCTCCGCGCCGGTGCTGCTGGCCGCCGAGACGGTCGCGGTCGTGGCCGTCGAGCTGAAGATGATCGGCGAGCTGCACGAGGTGTACGGCGCCCCGCTGCCCACCGGCGGCAGCCAGCGAACGGTGGCCGTGGTCCAGTCCTGGGCCGGCCAGCGCGGGATCAATCCGATGCTGCCCGGGGTGGGCGTCGGCGCGGTGCTCGGCACGGCGGCCCGCAAGGAGCTGCGCGACACCCTGCTCAAGCGCTTCGGCCGAAACCTGACCACCCTCGGCCCGTTCCTGACCGGGGCGGCCGTGGCCAGCTACCTCAACCGGCGGGCCACCCGGTCCCTCGCCGACCAGCTCCGTGCCGACCTGCGCCGGCAGCGCCGGACGTTGCCCGGCGGCAACACACCCGCGCTGCCCTGAGCCGGCCCCGGCGGGCTCAGGCGGCGGCGTCGCGGGCGGCGAGGAGCGCCGCGGCGAGGCGTACCGGGTCGCGGGTGCTGACCACCCAGAACGGGGTGGGATCGGCGGGGTCGTCGAGCACCACCTGCACCGCCCCGGCGATCCACGGGCGCTGGACCACGAAGGCGAGTGGGTCGGCCCCGACGCCGAGCACCTCGCGGCGGCCCGTGACGTCCAGCGGGACGACGTCGGCCACGAACCGCACCGGCAGCCGGGCGTCGTCGACCCGTAGCTCCCCGTCGGCCACCGCGACCCGGATCCGTCCCAGCCACCACAGGGCGGCCACCACCGCCGGCGGCAGCACCACGAACGGCAGCCAGCCGCGCGCCCCGTCGGCGCCCATCCACAGCTCCAGGGCGAGGAAGCCGCCGAGCGCCAGACCGGCCAGCCAGGCCCACCAGGGCAGGCTGAGCCGTTCCGCATAGGCGGTGGTCACGGTGGTGGCGGGCGGCGAGGACGGTGATCGGCTCACTCCTGCAAGGGTACGGCGCACGAGCGGTGGTCGACCCGGCAGGATGGCAGGGTCACCCCGCGAACCGGACGGAAGAGGAAGACCGTGACCGACGACGTACCCGTGCCCGTACGGCTGCTCGACCCGGGGCTGCCGCTGCCGGCGTACGCCCATCCCGGCGACGCCGGGGCCGACCTGGTGGCCGCCGCGGACGTGGAGCTGCCCCCCGGCGGGCGGGCCCTGGTCCCCACCGGCGTGGCGATCGCCCTCCCGGAGGGGTACGTCGGCCTGGTGCACCCCCGGTCGGGCCTGGCGGCCAGGCTCGGCGTGACGGTGCTCAACGCGCCCGGTACGGTCGACGCCGGCTACCGGGGTGAGATTTTCGTCAACCTGATCAACCATGATCGGGAGGAACCGGCGAAGATCTCCCGTGGCGATCGGATCGCGCAGCTCGTTGTCCAGCGGGTGGAGCGGGTCGATTTCCGGCCGGCGGCCGAGCTGCCGCCGTCCCGGCGGGGCACCGGTGGGCATGGCTCGACCGGTGGACACGCCGGGCTCGTCCCGCCGTCGGCGGATCGGGCCGGCGGCCAGTCGGAAGAGGTGGCAGGGTGAGTGTGAACAGCGGAGGGTGGGCGCAGTGATCTTCTCCCGAAAGCGGGCCGGTGGCGGTCGGCAGGGCCGTGACGAGCGGGCCACCGAGGTCCTGGACGGGCACGACGCCGAGGCGTCGGGGCCGGAGCGCGGCCCGTACGACGTCGCCGAGGCCCCCGAGAGGGTGCAGCGGCTCGACCTGGGCAGCCTCCAGATCCCGGCGGTGGCCGACGTCGAGGTGCGCGTGCAGGCCGACCCGGAGGGCGTGATCCAGCAGGTCGTCCTCGTGCACGGCGAGAGCGCGTTGCAGCTCGGCGTCTTCGCCGCGCCCCGCTCCGACGGCATCTGGGACGAGGTGCGCGAGGAGATCCGCCAGTCCCTGTTCAACGACGGCGTTGCCGCCCAGGAGGTGCAGGGCGAGTACGGCCCCGAGCTGCGCGCCCGGGTGCGTACCCCCGACGGCCTGACCGACCTGCGGTTCGTCGGTGTCGACGGCCCCCGCTGGATGGTCCGCGGCGTCTTCCAGGGCGCCGCCGCCACCGACCCGGCCGCCGCCGGTCCGCTGGCCGAGTGCCTGGACGGGCTGGTCGTCGACCGCGGCCAGGAGGCCAAGCCGGTGCGCGAGCCGCTGCCGTTGCGGCTGCCCCGCGAGGTCGCCGAGCAGGCCGGCGAGGGCGCTCCCGGGGCCCCGGGCCCGATCGAGGCCTGACACCCGACTTCCACCCGGGTCCGGGCCGGCCCGTCGGCGCTCCGCCGGCGGCCCGTCCCGGGCTGCCGGGTGGTCCGCCCCGCCCGCCGCTCGGCGTACGCTGGCGGGACGGCCCGGCAGGCGCGGGGCCGGCCGGCGGAGGAGAGGGTGACGCGGAGGTCATGACGACCGACGAGGGCAGCAGGGTCTCGCTGCGGCGGCTCCTGCACCGGCTCACCGCGAGCGAGGCCGAGATCGAGGCGCAGGAGCTGCGCCGGGAGAGCGCGCAGTCCGGCGGCACGCCGGCCCGGCAGTGCATGCGCGGTCAGGTGGTCTCGGTCACCGGCAGGTTGCGTACCGTGGTCTACACCCCCCGGACCAACCTGCCCACCCTGGAGGCCGACCTGTACGACGGCAGCGACGTGGTGACCCTGGTGTGGCTCGGCCGGCGGCACATCGCCGGCATCGAGCCGGGGCGCCACCTGACCGCCCGAGGACGGGTGGCGGTGCGGGACGACCGTAAGGTCATCTACAACCCGTACTACGAGCTGGAGTCGCCGAAGTGACGGCGCGGACGCCGGGAACGGGAGAGACGCGATGACCACCGGACAGCACCGGACGACCGAACCGGGGACCGGCCCAGAGGACTCCGAGCAGCTGCCGAGCCTCGCCGAGCAGATGGCCGACCAGCTCGGCGGCTGGCGTGGGCTGGTCGAGTCCAGCATCCCGGTGGTCGTCTTCGTGATCGCCAACATCCTCGGCGAGCTGCGACCCGCGGTGATCGCCTCGGTGGCCGTGGGCCTGCTCATCGCCGGGCTGCGGCTGGCCCAGCGCCGGCCGGTGCGGCACGCGGTCAACGGCCTGTTCGGCATCGGCATCGGCGCGGCGATCGCCTGGCGCACCGGCGACGAACGCGACTTCTACCTACCGGGCATCCTCTACGGCATCGGCTACGGGCTGGCCCTGCTCGTGTCGGCGGCGATCCGGCAGCCCCTGGTGGGCTGGATCTGGTCGGTGCTGGTGGCCAAGGGGCGCTCGGAGTGGCGGGACGACCCGCGCCTGGTACGCACCTTCACCCAGCTGACCGTGCTCTGGGGCGTGGTGTGGCTGGCCAAGGTCGGCGTGCAGGCCGGGCTCTACCTTGCCCACCAGGACACCGCCCTCGGCGTCGCCCGGCTGGCCCTGGGCTACCCGCCGTACGCGCTGCTGCTGCTGATCACGGTGTGGACGGTGCGCCGGGTGACCCGCGAGGCCGCCGCCCCGGAGCCGCTGCCCGGGGCCTGAGCCGCCCACACCCGCGACCGGCCGCTCAGCGCGCGCCGCGGGTCCGCTCGACGCTGTCCGGGCCGAGGATCACCGAGCGGACCTCGTCCTCCACCTCGGCGGTGCAGACGAAGACCAACTCGTCGCCGGCCTCGATCGGGTCGTCCGGGCTGGGCACCAGCACCCGCTTGCCGCGCAGGATCGCCACCAGGGCGGCGTCCCGGGGGATCGGCACCGCGTGGATCGGCTGCCCCACGTACGGGGCGGTCGGCGGCAGGGTGATCTCCACCAGGTTCGCCTCGCCCTGACGGAACGTCATCAGCCGCACCAGATCGCCGACGGTGACCGCCTCCTCGACGAGTGCCGCCATCACCCGCGGCTTGCTCACCGAGACGTCGACGCCCCACTGCTCGGTGAACAGCCACTCGTTCTCGGCCCGGTTGACCCGGGCCACCACCCGGGGCACCGCGAACTCGGTCTTGGCCAACAGCGACACCACCAGGTTGACCTTGTCGTCCCCGGTCGCCGCGACGACCACGTCGCAGCCGGCGATGTCGGCCTCCTCCAGGCTGGCCAGCTCGCACGCGTCGGCGAGCACCCAGTCGGCGGCGGGCACCCGGTCCGGCCGCAGCATCCGGGGCTGACGCTCGATCAGCATCACCTGGTGGCCGTTGTCGATCAGCTCCTGGGCGATCGAGCGGCCCACGTTGCCGGCGCCGGCGATGGCGATCCGCATCTTCAGTGCGCTCCTTCCGGCGGGCTCCCCGCCGCCGACGTGACCGACGTCATGATGTCGTCGGTGACCAGCATGAAGACCTGGTCGCCCTCCTGCACGACGGTGGACCCGGTGGGCAGGGTGCCGATGCCGAAGCGGGACAGGTACGCCACCCGGGCGCCGGCCGCCGCCTCGACGGCCCGCAGCGGCCGGCCGATCCAGTCCTTGTGCACCGGCACCTCGATGATCGACACGGTGCTGGTCGGGTCCCGGAAGATCTCCACGTTGCCCTCGGGGACCAGGTGCCGCAGCATCCGGTCGGCCGTCCACCGGACGGTGGCCACGGTGGGGATGCCCAGCCGCTCGTAGACCTGCGCCCGGCGCGGGTCGTAGATCCGGGCGGCCACCCGGGAGACGCCGAAGGTCTCGCGGGCCAGCCGGGCCGAGATGATGTTCGAGTTGTCGCCGCTGGAGACCGCGGCGAAGGCGTCCGCCCGCTCGATGCCGGCCTGCCGCAGGACCTCGCCGTCGAAGCCGGCGCCGGTGACGGTGACGCCGGCGAAGCTCGGGCTGAGCCGGCGGAACGCGTCGGCGTCCTGGTCGATGACCGCCACCGAGTGCCCCCGGGACTCCAGGCTCTGGGCCAGGGTCGACCCGACCCGGCCGCAGCCCATGATCACGACATGCACGGTGTCCCTCCCAAGGTGCGCGCACCCGCCCGGCCTCGCCGGTGACCTGTTCGACTGCGAGCCTGCCACGTCCTGGTCGCAGGCGGGGGACGACGGTACCGCGCCCTCCCACGACCCCGCGCCCCGCCACCCCCGGCGACCGCGGGCCGGTGGTCGTACCCTTAGCGCTTGTGGCCAGTCCCACCTCGCTGCTGAAGCGGCTCCTCGTCGGTCGACCGTTCCGGTCCGACCGGCTTCAGCACACCCTCCTGCCGAAGCGCATCGCGCTGCCCGTCTTCGCCTCCGACGCGCTGTCCAGCGTCGCGTACGCCCCGGACGAGATCCTGCTGACGCTGTCCATCGCGGGCGCGTCGGCGTTCATCTTCTCGCCGTGGATCGCGCTCGCGGTGGTCGTGGTGATGCTGACGGTGGTGGCGAGCTACCGGCAGAACGTGCACGCCTACCCCTCCGGCGGCGGCGACTACGAGGTGGCCACGGTCAACCTCGGCCCCCGGGCCGGCGTCGCGGTGGCCAGCGCCCTGCTGGTCGACTACGTGCTCACCGTCGCCGTGTCGGTCTCCTCCGGGGTGGCCAACCTGGGCTCGGTGGTGCCGTTCGTGGCCACCCACAAGGTGCTCATCGCGGTCACCGCGGTGGTGCTGCTCACCGCGGTGAACCTGCGCGGCCTGCGCGAGTCCGGCACCGCGTTCGCCATCCCGACGTACGGCTTCGTGATCGTGATGGGCGGGATGATCCTGACCGGCCTGGTCCGGGTCTTCGTCCTCGGCCACGACCTGAACGCCCCGAGCGCCGGCCTGGAGATCCAGGCCGAGCACAGCGTCACCGGGTTCGCGCTGATCTTCCTGCTGCTGCGGACCTTCTCCTCCGGCTGTGCCGCGCTCACCGGCGTGGAGGCGATCTCCAACGGGGTGCCGGCGTTCAAGAAGCCGAAGAGTCGCAACGCCGCCACCACCCTGCTGCTGCTCGGCACCATCTCGGTGAGCATGCTGGTCGGCATCATCTGGCTGGCCCGGCTGACCGGCCTCCAGTTCGTCGAGGACCCGGCGCGGCAGATCCTCTCCGGCCCCGACGGGTACGTGCAGAAGACCGTCACCGCCCAGCTCGGGGAGACGGTGTTCGGGTCCGGGTCGATCCTGCTGTACGTGGTCGCCGGGGTGACCGCGCTGATCCTCTTCCTGGCCGCGAACACCGCGTTCAACGGTTTCCCGGTGCTCGGCTCGATCCTCGCCCAGGACCGCTACCTGCCCCGGCAGCTGCACACCCGGGGCGACCGGCTGGCGTTCTCCAACGGGATCATCCTGCTGGGTGTCTTCGCGGTGGTGCTGATCGTCGGCTTCCAGGCCGAGGTGACGAGGCTGATCCAGCTCTACATCGTCGGCGTCTTCGTCTCGTTCACCCTCTCCCAGGCCGGCATGATCCGGCACTGGAACCGGCACCTGCGCACCGAGCGGGACCCGCAGGCCCGGCGGCGGATGATCCGGTCCCGGGCGATCAACACTTTCGGCATGGCGATGACGGGCGCGGTGCTGGTCGTCGTGCTGATCACCAAGTTCCTGCTCGGCGCGTGGATCGCCATCGTCGCGATGGCGTTGATCTACGTGCTGATGCTGGCCATCCGCCGGCACTACGACCGGGTCGCCGCCGAGCTGGAGCCGACCGAGGCCCGGGGCGTGCTGCCCGCCCGCAACCACGCCATCGTGCTGGTCAGCAAGCTGCACCAGCCGACCCTGCGGGCCGTCGCGTACGCCCGGGCCACCCGGCCGGACACGTTGACGGCGGTGACGGTCAACGTCGACGAGAAGGACACCCGGCACCTTCAGGCCGACTGGGAGCGCAGGGAACTGCCGGTGCCGCTGACCGTGATCGACTCGCCGTACCGGGAGATCACCCGGCCGATCCTCGACTTCGTGGCCAACACCCGCCGGGAGTCGCCGCGTGACGTGGTCACGGTCTTCATCCCCGAGTACGTCGTCGGGCGCTGGTGGGAGAACCTGTTGCACAACCAGAGCGCGCTGCGGCTGAAGGGGCGGCTGCTGTTCGAGCCGGGCGTGATGGTGACCAGCGTGCCGTGGCAGCTCGCGTCGACCGCCGGCAAGAACCTCGACCGGCTGGACGCGACGCTGAGCCGGGGCCCCGCCCGTGGCCCCCGGGTCGCCCCGCGCAGCACCCTGCCGCCGCCGGCGCCGCCGGTGGCCTCCGTCCCGCCCGGCGAGAGCACCCCGATCGAGGGAGACCGACGATGACCGCAGTGGACGTGGGCGACGGCGACCGGCCCGGGCCGCTGGACGCCGGGCTGGAGGAGGCCGGGCTGCCGGACGCCGGACCGGGCGACGGGGAGCGGCGCGGGCTGGAGGAGGCCGAGCGGGTCGAGCTGACCGTCGACGCGGTCGCCCCCGGTGGGCACTGCGTGGCCCGGGTGGACGGCCAGGTGGTCTTCGTCCGGCACGCGCTGCCCGGCGAGCGGGTGGTGGCCGAGGTCACCGAGGTGCACCGGGGGTTCGTCCGGGCCGACGCGGTGACGGTGCTCGACGCCGCCCCGGAGCGGGTCGAGCCGCCCTGCCCGTACGCGGGGCCGGGCCGCTGCGGCGGCTGCGACCTCCAGCACGTTTCGCCCCAGGCCCAGCTCGACTGGAAGGCGTCGGTGGTGCGCGAGCAGCTGCGCCGCCTCGCCGGACTCACCGACTCCGAGATCGACCGGCTCGGCGTCCGGGTCGCGGCGCTGCCCGGCGGGCCGCTGGGCTGGCGCTCCCGGGTCCGCTACGCGGTCGACGCCGCCGGCCGGGCCGGGCTGCTCAAGCACCGCTCGCACGAGGTGGTGCCGATCGACCGCTGTCTGATCGCCCACCCGGCGATCCAGGAGCTGCCGGTGCTCGCCCCGAGCGGGGCCCGCTGGCCCGAGGCGGACGCGGTGGAGACGGTGGCCTCCACCGGCGGCGACGTCACCGTCACGGCCCTGGCCGACGGGGCGCCCACCCCGGTCGACGGGCCGCCGGCGGTCCGCGAGGTGGCCGCCGGCCGGGACTGGACGCTGCCCGCGTCCGGCTTCTGGCAGGTGCACCCGGCCGCGGCGGACACCCTGGTCGACGCCGTGCTCGACCTGCTCGCCCCGAAGCCGGGCGAGTCCGCCTGGGACCTCTACGGCGGGGCGGGGCTGTTCGCCGCCGCGCTCGTCGGGCGGGTCGGCCCGGACACCCGGGTCACCGTCGTCGAGTCCGCCACGCCGAGCGTCGCCGCCGCCCGGGAGAACCTGCGGGACCTGCCCCGGGTCGAGGTGGTGGCGGCCCGGGTGGAGACCGCGCTGGCCCGCCGCCGGATCATCGGGCCGGTGGACCTGGTGGTGCTGGACCCGCCGCGCACCGGGGCGGGCGCGCAGGTGGTGCGGGACGTGATGGCCGCCTCCCCGCGCGCCGTGGCGTACGTGTCCTGCGACCCGGCCGCCTTCGCCCGGGACGTGCGGACGTTCGCCGAGGCGGGGTGGCGGCTGGCGGAGCTGCGCGGCTTCGACCTGTTCCCGATGACCCAGCACGTCGAGGTGGTCGGGCTGCTGCTGCCGCCGGCCGTCGGGGAGTAGCCGGTCGTGCGGATCGTCGGGCTGATGTCGGGGACGTCGTACGACGGGGTGGACGTGGCCGCGGCGGAGTTCACGGTCGACGGGGACACCCTGCGGCTGCGTCCGTTGGGGTACGCCGGCCTGGACCTCGACGACGGGCTGCGGGCGGAGATCGGGGCGCTGCTGCCGCCGAACCCGACCACGATCGAGGCGGTCTGCCGGCTGGACAACCGGCTCGGCGAGGTGTTCGCCGAGGCGGCGGCGCGCGGGGTGGAGCTGGCCGGCGGGCGCGTCGACGCTGTCGTCTCGCCCGGGCAGACCGTGTTCCACTGGGTCGACGGCGGCCGGGCGCGGGGCACCCTCCAGCTCGGCACGCCGGCCCGGGTGGCCGCTCGGGTGGGCGTACCGGTGCTGTCGGACCTGCGGTCGGCGGACGTCGCGGCCGGCGGGCAGGGCGCGCCGCTGGTGCCGGCCTTCGACGCGCTGCTGCTGGGCGGCCGGGCCGGGCCGCCCCGGGCGGCGCTCAACCTGGGCGGCATCGCCAACCTCACCGTGGTCGCGCCGGGCGCCCCGGTCCTCGGGTACGACGTGGGACCGGCCAACGCGCTGCTCGACGCGGCGGCCCGGCGGTTCCTCGGCCGCCCCTGTGACCTCGACGGGGCCCGGGCGGCGGCCGGTCGGGTGCACGCCGGGCTGCTGGAGCTGCTGCTCGCCGAGCCGTACTACGCCGCGCCGCCGCCGAAGTCCACCGGCAAGGAGCTGTTCCACGCCGGCTACCTGGACGACCGGCTCGCCGCGCTCGGCGGGGCGGTGGCCGCCGACGACGTGCTGGCCACGCTGACCGAGCTGACCGCCCGGACGGTCGCCGCCGAGTGCGACCGGCACGGGGTGGCCGAGGTGGTGGCCGCCGGGGGCGGGGTGCGCAATCCCACACTCCGGGGCCGGCTGGCCGCGCTCGGCGAGGGCCGGTGGCGGCTGCGCGCCAGCGACGAGCTGGGGGTGCCGACCCAGGCCAAGGAGGCGTACGCGTTCGCCCTGCTCGGTTGGCTCTCCTGGCACGGCCTGCCAGGGGCGATCCCGTCGGTCACCGGGGCCCGGGAGGCGGCCGTGCTGGGCTCCTGGACGCCGTCCGGACCGGCCCGCGGCGCGCCGCCGGTCACCCCGCCCCGACGGCTGGTGATCACGGCCTGACTGTCCCCCGGTCAGACGGCTGGTTGCCGGCCGGGCTGCGGACTACCGGACGGCCGATAGACTCTTCGCTCATGAGCGTTGAAGAGGACACGGCCAACCACGGCCGGCTGCTGGGCACGGTGCGGGGTCCGCAGGACGTGAAGCGGATGACCGTCGAGCAGCTGGACATCCTCGCCGCCGAGATCCGCGACTTCCTGATCGCCAAGGTCTCCCGCACCGGCGGGCACGTCGGGCCCAACCTGGGCGTGGTGGAGCTGACCCTGGCGATGCACCGGGTCTTCGACTCCCCCCGGGACCGGCTCCTGTTCGACACCGGCCACCAGGCGTACGTGCACAAGATCCTCACCGGCCGGCAGGACGGCTTCGACAAGCTGCGCCAGCGCGGCGGCCTCTCCGGCTACCCGAGCCAGGCCGAGAGCGAGCACGACCTGGTCGAGAACTCGCACGCCTCCACCGCCCTGTCCTACGCCGACGGCCTGGCCAAGGCGTACGCGCTGCGCGGCGAGCAGCGCAGCGTGGTCGCCGTGGTCGGCGACGGCGCGTTGACCGGCGGCATGTGCTGGGAGGCGTTGAACAACATCGCCACCGCCGGCAACTCGCTGGTGATCGTGGTCAACGACAACGGCCGCTCCTACTCGCCGACGATCGGCGGCCTGGCCGACCACCTGTCGTCGCTGCGGCTCAACCCCGGCTACGAGAAGGTGCTGGACACCGTCAAGGACGCGCTCGGCAACACCCCGTTCGTGGGCAAGCCGATGTTCGAGGTGCTGCACGCGGTCAAGAAGGGCATCAAGGACGCGGTCGCCCCGCAGGCGATGTTCGAGGACCTGGGCATCAAGTACGTCGGCCCGGTCGACGGGCACGACCGCGAGGCGGTCGAGTCGGCGCTGCGGGCCGCGAAGAACTTCGGCGGCCCGGTGATCGTGCACGCGGTGACCCGCAAGGGCTACGGCTACCGCCCCGCCGAGGAGGACGAGGCGGACTGCCTGCACGGCCCCGGCGGCGCGTTCGACGTGGAGACCGGCAAGCTGGTCGCCGCCCCCTCGGTGAAGTGGACCCACGTCTTCGCCGACGAGCTGGTCGCGATCGCCGACTCCCGCCCCGACGTGGTGGGCATCACCGCCGCGATGGCCGAGCCCACCGGCATCGCCAAGCTGGCCCGCAAGCACCCCGGGCGGGTGTACGACGTCGGGATCGCCGAGCAGCACGCCGTGACCTCGGCCGCCGGGCTGGCCCTCGGCGGGCTGCACCCGGTGGTGGCGGTCTACGCGACCTTCCTCAACCGGGCCTTCGACCAGGTCCTGCTCGACGTGGCGATGCACAAGCTGCCGGTGACGTTCGTGCTGGACCGGGCCGGGATCACCGGCCCGGACGGGCCGAGCCACTACGGCATGTGGGACATGTCCGTCTTCGGGGTGGTGCCGGGCCTGCGCATCGCCGCGCCCCGGGACGCCGCGACCCTGCGCGAGGAGCTGCGCGAGGCGGTCGCCGTGGACGACGGCCCGACCATCGTCCGGTTCCCGACCGGCACCGTCGCCGCCGACCTGCCGGCCGTGCGCCGGGTCGGGACGGTCGACGTGCTGGCCGAATCGGCGCGCACGGACGTGCTGCTGGTCGCGATCGGCTCGTTCGGGCACCTCGGCACGGAGGTCGCCACCCGGGTCGCCGAGCAGGGCTTCGGGGTGACCGTGGTCGACCCGCGCTGGGTCCGGCCCGTCCCCGCCGAGCTGGTCGAGCTGGCCGCCGCCCACCGCCTCGTCGTCACCGTCGAGGACGGGGTGCGCGTCGGCGGGGTCGGCGACGCCCTCGCCCAGGCGATGCGGGACGCCGACGTCCGGGTGCCGCTGCGCGACCTGGGTGTGCCGGCCGACTGGCACCCGCACGGCACCCGCGCGCAGATCCTCGCCGACCTGGGCCTCACCGCCCAGGACATCGCCCGGGACGTCACCGGGTGGATCTCCCGCCTGGACGCCCAGCAGGACGAGCCGGTCGGCCTGCCGGCCGGCCACGGAACCGCCGCGCAGAACTGAAGGTAAGGGGCCCCTCCTCACGCCAGGCGTCGGGAAGGGGCCCTTACCGACGCCTGGCGTGCCCGAACGACGGGCGCTACGACGAGGCGCGGCGGCCGGGCCAGCGCGTACACCGGCCGGTACCCGGTCACCGGCAACCCAGGCCGGCCCGGGGCGGGCCCGGCGTCAGCGACCGCCGACCGAGCGGTAGTAGGTCTTCTCCGCGCCGGCCAGGCTGAAGGTGGCCTTGCTCACCGGCTGTGGCACCACCACCAGCCCGGGGCGGTTGACCAGCCGGGGGGTGCCCGGCGGCACCGACAGCGAGCTGTACCGGCTGGACCGCCAGCTCAGCACCACCAGCGGCTGGCCCGGCACGGGCAGCACGTACGCCTGCAGGGTGTTGGCCCGGTCGGCCGGCGAGACCACCGGGTCGCCGCCGTCTGCCGGCCGGTACACCACGGCGGTCATGGTGCCCGCGTCGGTCTCCCAGCTCAGCTGCTCCAGGTCGGCCGGGTCGCCGCCGCCCAGCGCCACCTCGCCCAGGGCGCGGACGCTCACCTTCGCCATCGGCCAGGACTCCGGCACCGAGCGGGGCGCGTCCCGGTCGCCGATCCGGCGGGGGACGCTGCCGAACGGGCCCTGCTCGTCGGCGAGCACGCAGGTGTCCAGGCCGTCCAGCGCCCGCCGGCCCGAGCCGGTCTCGTCCCGGACCAGGGGGTACCGCGGGTCCGTGGTGGCCGTACCGAGGTCGAGCATGCGGTCGGCGGCCCGGCCGCGCGGCAGCGACCGGGTGGCCCGCAGCGTCGCGGTCAGCGCCACGGCCCGGCAGGCCGGCACGTCCACCGGGTCGGTCAGCCCGTCCCGGCTGGAAAGCGCCCGGCCCTTGGGATTGAGCAGTCGCTCCACCCGGTTGGAGAGCAGGTAGCGACGCCCGCTGCCGGTCTGCACGGGGAGCACGTCGGAGTAGACGAGGTAGCCGGGCTCGGTGTACTCGCTGGCCCGGTCGACCACGTACCGGTTGCCGTCGCGGGTCAGTTGGAGCAGCCACGAGGCGCTCTCGCCAGGGACGTCGGCGGCCACCAGGGCCAGCGGGGCACCGTCCACCTCACCGGACCACAGGATCCCGGACGAGGGCAGGTGCGCGCGGTCGTCGGCCGGCGTCCGCCAGGCCCGGACCGCCTCGGTGATCGCCGCCGTCGCGGTGCTGTTGCCGGCCAGCCGCCCCCGCGCGGGCCACACCCGCAGCGTCCCGTCCAGGCTGTCGTAGCCGACGGGGAGGACGTCCGGCTTCCGGTCGGCCACCGGCCCGCAGGCCGTGCCGGCCAGCAGCAGGGTGAGCAGTGTGGTGGCCGTCATGCCGCGCCGGCGGGCTGAAGCCACCTGTACGCCCCCGATCGCGTCGCCCGGTCGTGTTCGCGCCCCACATGGTACGAGACGCCCGGACCGCGCGGACCGGCACCTCGCGCCGTCCCGTGAGCTGCGGCAGGACCGACCACATAGGACCGCCCGGTGATTTCAGGGCCCTCGCCGGCTCCGGTAGACTCCGCCGACTGTGACCCCTGCCGAGCCCCGTGGAGATTTTCCCCCGGTTCCCGACGCTCCCGGCGGGGCCGCCGCCCGGACAGCGGGGGCGACCGCCGAGCCGCCGGCCGCCGCGCGGCCCGTGGCCACCGAGCAGCCGGCCCCCGCCGCCACTCCGGTCCCCGCCGACGCTCCGGCCGGGCCGGCCGACGCCGATGCCGGGCCCGAGGAGGCGGCCCGGGCCACGGCGGAGCCGGCCCGCACGCGGCGCCCGCGGTGGACGACCCGGCGGCGGGACCTCGCCGTGTACGGCCTGTTCCTGCTCGCCGCGCTCTGGGTGACCAGCCGGATCTGGGTCGACCCGGCGGGCCGGGTCGCGTCGCTGTACAGCAGCGACCCGGCGCAGGTGCAGTTCTTCCTCGCGCACAGCGTGCGGGTGGTGCTGCACGGGGAGTTCCCGTTCTACACCGACCAGTTCAACTTCCCCGACGGGGTCAACCTGATGGCCAACACGGCCGTCCTGGCGCTCGGCATCCCGATGGTGCCGGTGACCCTGCTCTTCGGGCCGGCCGTCTCCTTCGTGGTGCTGGTCACCCTCGGCCTCGCCGGCACCGCCGCCGCCTGGTACCGGGTGCTCTCCCGGCACGTGGTGCGCACCCCGCTGGCCGCCGCCGTCGGCGCCTGGTTCTGCGGCTTCTCCCCGGCGATGCTCTCGCACGCCAGTTGGCACCCGAACATCATCAGCCAGTTCCTGCTGCCGTTCATCGTCTGGCGGGTGCTGGTGATCACCCGGTCGCGCCGGCCGATGCGGGACGGGGCGCTGCTGGCCCTGCTCGTGGTCGTGCAGGCGTTCATCAACGAGGAGATCCTGCTCTTCACCGCGATGGCCTGCGGGGTGTTCCTGATCGCCGTGCTGGTGCAGCGGCCCGCGCTGTGGTCGGCGGCGTGGCGGCCGTTGGGCGTCGCGGTGGCGGTGTGCACCGTGCTGGCCGGGGCGCTGCTGGCGTACCCGCTCTACGTGCAGTTCGCCGGGCCGATGGCGTACCACGGGCTCAGCGACGCGGTCCGGGACTACGGCAACGACATCGCCGCCTTCTTCGCCCCGGGCTCGCCCACCCTCGGCGGCAACGAACGGGCCAACGTCAACCTGGCCCCGAACTACTCCGAGGAGAACGCCTTCTTCGGCTGGAGCCTCGCGCTGCTGTCCGTCGGCATCGTGTTCTGGATGCGCCGCGAGCCGGTGGTCCGGGCGCTCGCCGCGACCGGGGCGTTCTTCGCGGTGCTCTCGCTCGGCGAGCGGGTCTCCTGGTGGGACCGGGAGCTGTTCACCGGCCCGTGGGAGCTGCTGGTGCGGGTGCCGCTGCTGGACGCGGTGGTGCCGACCCGGTTCGGGATGATCACCACGGCGGTGATCGGCGTGCTGCTGGCGCTCGCCGTCGAGCGGATCTGGTCGCTACGGCCGGCCGAGGCCCGTACCGTGCGCACCCTCGGCGTCGGCGCGCTGGTGCTGGCGCTGCTGCCGATCACGCCGATGCCGCTGAAGGTCACCTCGCGCCCTGCGGTGCCGAAGTTCATCACCGCCGACCGGTGGCGCGAGTACGTCGGGGCGGACCAGACCCTGGTGCCGATCCCGGTGCCCAGCATGGGCAACACCCACGGGATGCGCTGGGCCGCGTCCACCAACCTCGACTTCAAGATCCCCGGTGGTTACTTCCTCGCCCCGCGCAACGGCAACACGGGCGACCCGGGACGCTTCGGCGGCCGGCCCAGCGGGGTCGGCAAACTGCTGGAGGAGGTGGCCACCACCGGCCGGACGCCGGAACTGGACGACCGGCAGCGCCGCCGCTCCCTCGACGAGCTGCGGCACTGGCGGGCCGCCGTCCTGGTGCTCCCCGTCGGCCAGCACAACGCGGAGCCGCTGCGGCGTACCGTCGAGGATCTGGTCGGCCCCGGGCGCCGCGAGCTGGACGTGTGGGTCTGGGACGTCCGGACGCTGACCGCCCCGACGGCCTGATGTCGGCCCCGGCCGGCCGCCGTCCCCGGCGGGTGCGGGGCTTCGACGTCGCGGTGGTCGCCGGCTACCTCGGCCTGGCGGTGCTGCTCACCGGCGGGCAGTGGGGGCACCCCGATCGACTGTTCCACCAGGACAACGACCAGATGCTGTTCGAGTGGATGCTGGCCCGGGCGGCCCGCGCCGTCACCGGGCCGGAGAACCCGCTGCACAGCACGGCCCTGAACGCGCCGGACGGGGTCAACCTGATGGCCAACACCTCGGTGCTCGGGCTGGGCGTGCCGCTGACCCCGGTGACGCTGCTGCTCGGCACCCAGCCGGCGTTCCTGGTGGCGGTGGTCGCCTGCCTCGCCGGCACCGCCACCGCCTGGTACGTGCTGCTGGCCCGCCGGCTCGTCGGCTCCCGGGTCGCCGCCGCCGTCGGCGGCCTGGTCTGCGGCTTCGCCCCCGGCATGGTCGCCCAGGCCGGGGCGCACCCGCACATGGCCGCCCAGTTCCTGGTGCCGCCGATCCTGGGGCTGGTGTTCCGGCCGGACCCCGGCCGGGTCGGCCGGCGCGGGGTGGCGCTCGGGCTGCTGGTGGCGTACCAGGTCTTCCTCGGCGAGGAGGTGCTGGTGTTCCTGGCGCTCGCCGCAGGCGTGCTGGCCGTCGCGTACGGACTCGCCGACCGGGCGGCGGCCCGCCGGCTGGCGCCCGCGTTCCTCGGCCGGATCGGGGTGGGCGCGCTGGTGGCGGGGGCGCTGCTGGCGTACCCGCTGTGGTTCCAGTTCGCCGGGCCGGGCCACTACCGGGGGATGCCGTTCGACGCGCCGGGGTTCCGGCTCGACGCAGCCTCGTTCACCGCCTCGGCCCGGCAGACGGTGTTCGGCGACGACCACCTGCCCGGCCTGCTGGCCCCGAACCCGACCGAGGAGAACTCGTTCTTCGGGCCGGGCCTGCTGGTGCTCGCCGTGGTGATCGTGATCTGGCTGTGGCGTCGTCCGCTGGTCCGGGCGCTGGCGGTGGTCGGGGCCGTGGCCGCCCTGTTCTCCCTCGGCACGGTCGTCCGGGTGGACGGGGCGTCGACCGGGCTGCCCGGGCCGTACCGGCTCGTCGCCGGGGTGCCGCTGCTCGACCTGGTGGTGCCGGCCCGGTTCGCGCTGGTCTGCGTACCGGTGCTGGGGGTGCTGGTCGCCCTGTCCCTGGACCGGATCCGGTCGGACGCCGCCCCCGGTGACGGTCGGGCCGGCGGGCCGGCGGCGCCGGTGCGGCTGCTCTGGGGCGGCGCGGTGGCCGCCGCGCTGCTCCCGCTCGCGCCCACCCCGATCCGCACCGTGCCGGCGTGGCCGGTGCCGGCCTTCGTGGCCGACGGCGGCTGGCGGGCGTACGTCCCGGCCGGCCGGACGCTGGTGCCCGTGCCGCCGGTGACCGGGGCCGGGGTCAGCCCGGCGACGTTCTGGTCGGCCCGGACCCGGCTGGCGTTCACCGCCCCGGGCGGCTACTTCATCGGCCCCCGCGCCGCCGACGACCCGACCGCCCGCTGGGGCGCCCCGGACCGACCGACGGCCCTGCTGCTGCGCCGGGTGGCCGAGACCGGCGAGGTGCCGGTGCTGACCGACGCGGACCGCCGGCAGGCGGCGGTGGACCTGCGCCACTGGCGGGCCGCCGTGCTGGTGCAGGGCGGCCTGGACCGGGGCGACCCGGTCCGCCGCACCGTCGACCAGCTCGTCGGCCCCGGCCGCGAGATCGACGGCGCCTGGGTGTGGGACGTGCGCGGCCTGGTGGGCTGACGCCGGGGCGGGGCCGCCTCCCGGGGTGGGTGGGGAGGGGAGGAAAAGGTGGCCCTTTCGCCACCTGTCAGCGCGACCCGGCGCCTGGTTACCTGGCGGACGACGATGGTCCACCAGAGAAAGCAGGACGCCATGGCTATCCTCCGCCGAGCCCTCGCCGTCTCCGCCGCGCTCGCCGCCGCGGGCGCCGGGGTACTGGTCAACGCGTCGCCGGCGCTGGCCAGCACCCCGGCCAGCTGCTCCAGCGTCCGCCAGATCGGCACCACCCGGGTGCTGACGGTGGGTGGCATGGAGGCTGCGTCGGTCAAGCAGTACTACGGCTGCGGCTACAACTACGCCTACATCTACGTGTGGGAGCAGTACCGCAACACCCACTCGAACTGGGACCTGTACGTCCACGTGATCGACCACACGGACAGCGGCTCGGACTACGGGGTGGGCGAGCTCAACAACACCACCCGGGCGGAGCTGTGGGGCAAGCCGGCCAACACCGCTTCGCACTGCACGCACGTCACCGGCTACCTCAACTCCACGGGCGGCTCGACCAGCACGGTCTGCTGACGTCGTCCCCGGCCGGGGTGCGCCCGACCGCGCCCCGGCCCGCCCCCGCACCCAGATCCGACGAGAGGACCCCCCATGAGCGTCACCCACAAGCTGGCGAGCGTCGGCACGGTCGCCGTGCTGGCCGCCACCGCGGTCGCCGTCACCGGCGCACCGGCCCAGGCCGCCGCCTACAACGGCGCCTGCGGCAGCGGCTACACCGTGATCGACAAGATGGACGCCGGCAACGGCCGGGGAACCATCTTCCTGACGTACAACAGCGGCTGGAACTGCGTCGTCACCGTCACCAACACCCCGGGCACCAAGCAGTTCATGTCGGCGATGGTGGAGCGCTCCGGCACGAACTGGGTCAGGGACGAGGGCACCTACAGCCAGTACGCCGGCCCGGTCTACGCGTACGCCCCGAACGACTGCGTCGACTGGGGCGGCATCGTCGGCGACAAGTACATCCGCATGATCGAGTGGGACGACCACTGCGGCTGAGCCCACGCGTCACCCGGCCGGCGGTCCACCCCCCACCCGGGGGACGGGCCGCCGGACGGCCGTGGGCGGCTCAGCCGACCAGCGGGCGGACGTCCCACAGCCAGACGTCGTCGACCCGTTGCGCCGGGCCGAGCAGGGCGGTCATCAGGTCGCGCAGGACCGCCTCGCGGGGGTGCGCGCCGAGCACGACCACCGACGCCTTCCAGTAGCGCAGGTCCTCGACCGCCTGGCGGCGGTTCTCGTCGGTCAGCGGCGGCAGCGTGCCGGAGTCCATCGTGGAGTAGACCAGGGTGCTGGTCGGCCGGTTCGGGGCGCCGAAGACGCCCTCGCCGTCGGCGTTCGGGCCGATGAAGTAGCCGCCGGGAATCGGGAACGCGTGCCCGGTCAGCGCGCTCCACCGCAGGGTGGGCAGGCCGTGCACGTTGCTGGGGATCGGCACCGGCACCAGGGTCCGGCCCGCCGGCACGTAGGGCCGCCAGCCGCCGGCCGTGATGAAGCGCGGCGGCGGGTCGATCTGCTGGGCCGGCAGCGGCCGGGGCACCAGCGGCAGCACGGCGAGCGCGACGGCGGCGTACCCGACCGGGCGGAGCCAGCGGCGCGTTCGGGCCGGCCCGGCGGCGGGGCCGGTCCGGGCCCCGGCGGCCGGCGCCGGGGCCGGGGCCGCCGAGCCGGTGGTGCCGGCGGCCGAGGAACGGGGGGCCGGCA